>NZ_CP031697.1:1844000-2151333 GCF_004136375.1 Xanthomonas oryzae pv. oryzae | reverse complement strand
CACCAACCTGCACCCATGCCGCCAGCCAGCCCTAAGGGCGGTCGGCCCCGCACACGACCGATGCGCGATAGCGCACATGCGCCGATCTCGGTACATGAAGTCGCGCAGAGCTTGCCCGCAAGGACGTATCGGCAGGTCAGCTGGCGCCAGGGCAGCGACGCAACGCTCAGTTCGCGGTTCGCGGCGGTGCGGGTTCGTGCCGCACACAATTGCCAGGCACATGACGAGCAGTGGCTGCTGATCGAGTGGCCGCCGGGAGAGTCCGAGCCCCGCCACTACTGGTTCTCGACGCTACCAAAGCAAACGCCGGTCAAGACACTGGTTGCCACGGCACAAGGCCGATGGCGGATTGAACGCGATTATCAGGAGCTGAAGTCGGAGTTGGGCCTGCATCACTATGAAGGGCGTAACTGGCGTGGTTTTCACCATCACGCCAGTCTGTGCATCGCCGCATACGGGTTCTTGATGCGCGAGCGCCTGCGCAGTAAAAAAAACTCCGTCGCATTCAAGATGCCTGCAGTATCCAAAAGTGTCCGCCCGCGCGGGTCTGGCCCCAATGCAACGTCACCATCCCAACTCGATTGCCACGCTGGCCTTCGGACTGGCTAGGCTTATCGCCAGAAGCCTCCCACACTGCCCGTGTTGCGGGGTCTCACCGTACCAACGGATTCGTATTTAGTAACACAGTAGAATTATCTGGCGTTGTCCAAGGATGACCTTTGGAAGCTGGAGCGTTCGCTCATGGGACGACCCGCTAAACCGTTGGTTGTCAGCGCCGACGATCGTGTGCAACTGGAGTCGATGGCCCGATCGCAAAGTTTGCCGGCGGCCTTGTCGCGCCGCGCGCAGATGATCCTGCGCATGGCCGACGGCGAGCCGCAGACGGCAATTGCGCATCGCTACGGGGTGAGCCGGCCAACCGTCACGTTGTGGCGTACCCGCTATCGGGAGCGCGGCATTGCCGGCCTGCACAACGAACTCAAGCCCGGCCGGCCGCGCACAACCAGCGATGAAAAGGTAGCCGAACTGCTCAACACCGTCCTGACGCGCAAGCCGAACGGCAACACGCACTGGTCGCGCCGCACGCTGGCGGTCGAGACAGGACGTTCCACCACCACCGTCCACCGCTACATGACGCTGTTCGGCCTGCAGCCGCATCGCTCCAAGCGCTTCAAGCTCTCCACCGATGCGTTCTGCATCGAGAAGGTGCGCGACATCGTCGGCCTGTATCTGAACCCGCCCAATCATGCGTTGGTGCTGTGTGTGGACGAGAAGAGCCAGGTACAGGCCTTGGAGCGTACCCAGCCGGTGCTGCCGATGGGGTTGGGGTACGTCGAAGGCATCACGCACGACGACGTGCGCCATGGCACAACGCCCCTTTTTGCCGCGCTGGACGTCGCCAACGGCAGCGTCATCACCCAGTGCAAACCCCTGCACCGACATCAGGAGTTTCTCTCATTCCTGAGACATGTAGACGCGCAGGTGCCGCAGGATCTGGACGTGCATCTGATCTGCGACAACGACGCCACCCACAAGCACCCCAGGATCAAGGCATGGCTGGCCAAACGGCCACGCTACCACATGCATTACACGCCGACCTACAGCTCCTGGCTCAATCAGGTCGAGCGCTGGTTCGGCCTGATCACCCAACGGGCGATCAGGCGCGACTCCTTCGACTCGGTGGCTGACCTAAAGCGCAAGATCAACGCCTTCGTGGAGCACTACAATCAAAATCCGCGACCGTTCAAATGGCCTGCGACCGCTGACTCGATCCTCGCCAAGATCGAACGGCTCTGTAAAGTTATCAACGGAACGCCACACTAGCCGCCGATGAATTACGGCTCGAGCTCTCGGGCGCTGCGCCCTAAACCGGGCTGACCATCCACTGCGCCTTCGCAAGATGTGTCGTCCTCGCGCAACCTGCTGGTCAACACATGGTCGCGCCAGTGGCCGTTCAATTGCAGGTAGCGCCGCGCATAACCTTCGATCTGGAAGCCAAGCCGCTTCAGCACACGCGCACTGCGCAGATTCTCCGGAACGTGTTGCGCCATCACCCGATGCAGGCCGAGCGGGCCGAAGGCAAATGCAATTGCTTGCGTGGCTGCCCAGTGGATCAAGCCACGCCCCTGCTGCGCGGCGTCCAGGCCGTAGCCCATGTGGCAAGCCTGGAATACGCCGCGCTGGATCTGGGTGAACCCAGTGGTGCCGATCACCTGCTCGCCCTGCAGCAACACCAGTTGCAACTCACGCTCGCCGGGCACTGCGCTGCGGTATGCGATACACAGGCGGCGCCAACCCTCGACGGTGTAGAACACAGGCGGCCGCAGCGGCATCGCATCGGCCAGGTGCGCACGGTTACGCGTGTGGTAGTCGGCCATTGCAGCCGGGTCGACAACGGCCAGATCGCATAGCACCACGCCGTCGGCGTGCCGCACCGGCGCAAATACCGGAAGACTCATGGCCGCTGCGCGCTCAACATGCGCGCTTCAAACAGGCGTGCAATCTCTCTGCGACGTGCACATCCACCTGATGCATAGAGATCACGCTCCGCAAGCCATCTCCGAAACGCAGTGCCTCATCCCGTGCGTGAATTAAAGCACCCGACTGCAACCAACGCCGTCATCACCGATCAATCAGTGCAACCGGCGTCTGCTGCACTGTGCCACTGCGCTCGCCTGTCGGCGAGCACAGTCACTGCACCAACCGCGCTCAGGCAGCAGCTGCCGCAAACACCTGACCGACCTGCGCTTCGATGGCGTCCAGGTTCGGCAACAGAGCGCTTTGCTCGCCCAGCAGCACGCGCATGTGCACGCCCTCGGGCAACGCGTCTTCCGATGCGTCGGCCAGCAGGCCGTCGCGCGGCACCGAAATCAGTTGCGGGAACGAGGCGCTCAGCAGCGCGAAATACGGCAACGCCGGATTACCGCCCAATGCCTTCAACACGATGACCTTGTTGTTGACTGCGGTGGGCTCTTCACCCATGCCGCTGAGGCGTGCGAACGACAGCAGCGGCACTTTCCAGCCGTACCAGTCGATACGCCCGACCACCCAATGCGGCATGTCGGGCAGCGGTTCGACCGCCACGCGCGACATCACCTCGGCCACCGTCGCGTTCGGCAGCAGCACACGCTCCTGTCCGGCCTGGATCAGGACCCCGCGGATTTCGTCGTTATTGGCGTAGCTCATCGCATGATTCCGATTCGAAAGGAAACGCCCGGCTTATGCCGGCCAACGCTGTGCAAGCGCCTGCGCCAACTGCGCAGGATCGCCGGTCAGAATGCCTTGCCGCGCCAGCCGCGCGGCGGCGGCGGGGTCGTAAGAGCCGTCGATGGATTGGCCGGCCAACCAGCCGCCCTGCTCCGCCAATGCCAGCGATGCTTCTACCATCGCCTCGTTGGCACCGCTGAGCATCAGCACCGCACTGTCGGCCGGCGGCAGCGCAGCGATCAGACCGGCCGGGTCGGCCGGCGACACGAATGCCAGCGCGCCAGCATGCTGGTGCACGCCGACCTCGTCGGAGAGCACATACACCTTGCCCGGCACGACCACCTGCCCCGCCTCACCCAGTTCGACCGGCAGCGCAGACACACGCCCCATCTGCCGCACCAGGTTGCCGTACTGGCCGCCATCCAGGGTCATGCGCACCAGCACCGCGCGCGGAAATTCCGGCGGCAATGCGGCCAGCAGACGGCGGATCGCATCGGGCCCGCCGATGCCGGCCATCACCAACACTGCGCCGGTGACGCTGCCGCTGTGCTCCAGATCCACCAGCGACAATCCGCCGGTCGACAGCGAAGACACATCCGCTGAAGACACATGTGCTTCGGCGCGCGGGCGCACCACCACGGTCACTTCGTCCAGCAAGCCCCAGGTGCTGGAATCGCTCAGGGTCAAACCCGGCTTTTCCGAAGCGGCTGGCGCAGCGTCATGCGTGGATGCACGCGCACACAAGGCATCGCTGGGCACGGTTTCGAACGCATGCGCGGCGGCTTCCAGGTGTTGATCCAGCTGCAGGTCCGAATGCTGGCGCGAGGCCAGCGCCAGACCCGGCTCGGGCTGCAGCGATGGTTCGCTTTCGGTGCCCGGTGGCAAGACGTCGGCGTGGCCGTGCAGTTTTGCCGCCAGATGGCGCACCCAACGCTGCGCTTCCCAGCCCTCGCGACGCACCGTTAGTTCGGCCTCGTCGAAGATCACGGTGACGCCAGGCATGTTGAAAGCCGGCTCCAGCGCTTCGAGTGCGTCTTCGATCAACGGCTCGAGTGCGACCAGCACCGCCACCGGCTCGGCGTCGCGCAGCATCTGCACGTCGACCGCCGATGGCTCGTCTTCCAGCACCACCTGCGCACCAGCCAAGACGAGCGCTTCGCGCAGGCGCTCGCGCGCCTGCCCCGGACGACCCAGCAAAGCAACCGGAGTTCCCATTGCGCCATTAGTCTCGGACACGGGCGATCCCCAGCAGGTCATACACGTTTCGCATCAGATCCAACTCCTGGTAAGGCTTGCCCAGGTAACGCTGCACGCCGATCTGGAAGGCACGCTGGCGATGCTTTTCGCCACTGCGCGAGGTGATCATCACGATCGGCACCGCCTTGAAGCGCGGGTCGGCACGCATCGCGGTCGCCAGTTCGTAGCCGTCCATGCGCGGCATTTCGATATCCAGCAGCATCAGGTCGGGCACGCGCTCTTCGAGCAGTTCTAGCGCCTCGACACCGTCGCGGGCGGTGGTGACGTCCAGGTTGTGACGTTCCAGCACACGGCCGGTGACTTTGCGCATGGTCAGCGAATCGTCGACCACCATCACCAACGGCACCTGACGCTGCGCTTCGGTCTGCGTTTCCAGCGTCTGACGCGCTGGATGGCTGAGGTAACGACGGACCAGCGGCGCGACGTCCAGAATCACCACCACGCGGCCATCGCCGGTGATGGTGGCGCCGTAGATACCGGGCACCGACGCGATCTGCAGGCCCACCGGCTTGACCACGATTTCGCGGTTGCCCAGCACCTGATCGATTGCCACCGCGGCGCGCAGATCGCCCGCACGCACCAGCAACAACGGCACTTGCGCCTGGCCATCGGCACGCGCGGCGGCCTGGCCGACCAGCGAGCCGAGGTCATGCAGCACGTACTCTTCGCCGGCGTAGTGATATCCACCCTCGCCCGACTCGTAACGGGTGCGCGAGATGCGGCCGATACCACTGACCGAACCCACCGGCACTGCGAACGTGGTCTCTCCAATGCGCACGAACACCGCCTGGGTGACCGCCAGCGTCTGCGGCAGACGCAAGGTGAAGGTGACGCCCTGGCCGCGCACCGAGTGGATGTCCACCGAGCCTCCAACCTGACGCACTTCGTTGCGCACCACGTCCATGCCCACGCCACGGCCAGCCAGCTGGCTGACCTGCTCGGAGGTGCTGAAACCGGAGGCGAAGATCAGTCCATCCAGTTCGGCATCGCTGAGCTCCTGACCGGGCTCGATCAAGCCGCGCTGTTCGCCGCGGCGACGGATCGCCTCGCGGTCCAACCCGGCGCCGTCGTCGGCCACTTCCAGTACGATTTCCGAACCTTCGCGGCGCAGACGGATCGCGATACTGCCTTCTTCCGGCTTGCCCGCATCGCGGCGTTGCTCGGGCGTTTCCAGCCCGTGCGCCACCGAGTTGCGCAGCATGTGTTCCAACGGCGCGACCATGCGATCGAGCACGTTGCGATCGAGTTCGCCCTGGGTGCCTTCCAGCAGCAGGTGCACTTGCTTGCCGGTGTCGCTGGCCGCCTGACGCACCACACGACGCAACCGCGGCACCAAGCCCTCGAACGGCACCATGCGCGCGCGCATCAGGCCGTCCTGCAGTTCGGAGCTGACGCGCGACTGCTGTTGCAGCAAGCCGTCGTACTGACGCGACAGATCTTCCAGCACACCTTGCAAGCCGCCCAAGTCGGCCGCCGATTCGTTCAGCGCGCGGCTGAGCTGCTGCAGGGTGGAAAAGCGGTCCAGTTCCAGCGGATCGAAGGTGCGATCGCCCTGATCCTGTTCGCGCTGATAACGCGCCACGATCTGCGCTTCGGTCTCCAGATCCAGACGGCGCAACTGGTCGCGCAGACGGGCATTGGTGCGATCCAATTCGCCCATGGCGCCGCGGAACGCGCCCAACTGCTGCTCCAGGCGCGAGCGGTAGATCGCCACTTCGCCGGCGTGGTTGACCAGACGGTCGAGCAGGTCGGCGCGCACGCGTACCTGCTCCTGCTGCACGCGCGGCAGGAAGTCTTCTTCGGTCTGGCCTTCCACCGGAACCGGCGCGGACAGCGGTGCCGGTTCCACCGATACTTTGGCGATCGCGCGGACATCGGCGTCGCTGGGCGGGGCGGCATTGCGGCCACGGGTACGGGTTTCGAAGGCTTCCACCAGATCGGTCGGCATCGCCACGGCGCGGTGCTTGCCGGTGCGGGTCAACAACTGGTGCAGGCGATCAAAGCCGCGCTCGAACAGACGCACGTCGTCGCGGTCGATGTCGGTCCGGTTGGCCGCTACGGCTTCAAGCAGCGATTCGATCGCGTGACCGAGGTCGCCGATGGCGTTGATGCCGGCCATGCGCGCACCGCCCTTGAGCGTGTGCAGATCGCGCTGCAGTCCGTTGAGGACATCGCGGTCTTCCGGCACTTCGCGCATGCGGGCGATCAAGCCATCGCAATGGTCCAGCAGGTCGCGGCCTTCTTCGACGAAGATGTCGACCAGCTCGCCGTCGAGTTGATCGAAGTTGAGCGGGCCGATATCGAATGCCGCACCCGCGTCGTTGCTCGCCGTCTCGACAGGCGCGGCCTCTTCCACCGGTGCGCTGAAGGCTGCAGTGGTGTTGGTGTCTTCCGGCTCTGCTGCGCTGTGGTCGGCTGCGGCGCGATCGCTGGCGGCTGCGCGGTGCTCTGCGGAGTCGTCGGCGTACTGGTCGGCAACGGCGTGCTCGCTAGCGTCCGCATGTTCTGCGTGCTCGACGTGCTCGGCTGCGGCAATCGCGTCGGCCGCTGCATGCGCGTCGGCATGCGTCGCGTCTTCGGAGGTTGAAGCCTGTGCGTCGTGCAGTTGTGGTGCGGTATCGGACTGCGGATCGCCCGATTCTTCCACCTGATCGGCTGCATGCGCCATTTCGAATGCCTGCACCGATTCGACGGTGTGATCGGGCATGACTTCGGCGTTGGCCTGCTCAGTTCGAGCGTGGTCGGCTTCCGCATGCTCGGCCTCGGCACGCTCGTGTTCCGTAGCGTGTTCGGCTTCGCCAGCGTGCTCGTCGGAATGCGCGTCCGTCTGCAGCTGCTCGCTGGATTCGACGTCCTGCTCCGATAGCACCTGCTCGCCTGCATGCCACTGCGCGTCCGAAGCTGCGGACTCGCCCGAATCCACCTGCTGATCCGACGACGCGTACGCTTCGATGTCTGCGTGTTCGCCCAGCGGCGCGGCGGCCTCGGCGTGCTGCTGTTCTCCGGTATGCGAGTGCCCAGCATGCGGCAGCGCGGCGTCGCCGTGCTGCGCCGCTTCGTCTGCCGGCTGTTCGCCGGCGTGTTCGTGCGTGTCCGCGTGTTCGTGGCCAAGCTGATCGGCCGCGTGGCCTTCCTGGTCGGTCGGCACGCTGTCCAGCGCCGGGGTTCCCGGCGTCCAGTCTTCCGCGTTGGTTGCGTCAGCGTCTTCAGCCAATGCCGTGCCTGTGTACACGGACGCAAGTGCTTCGCTGCTCTCGACCGCGTCGTCAGCGCCTGCTGCACCCTGATCGTCGTGCGTCGGCACGTGCTGCGCATGCGTGTCCGTGGCCTGCTCGGCATCGGCCGCAGCCAGCGTTTGTGCATCGCCCAACGCGGCTTCTGCGTCGGCTGGCTCTTCTACCGCAACGGTGTCGGCATGGGTGCTGATCGCATCGGCAAGCTGCGCAGAGACAACAGCCGGGACCAGCGCGTCGTCGCTCGGTGCATGCGCGGATTCGGCAGACGCATCGACGTGTTCGTGCGAGGCAAGGTGACCGAGATCGTCGACTGTGTGCGATGCAGGCGCGTCCACGGCAAGCGCCGAATCGTGCTCGGCTTCTGCATCGGCCAACGCGTCCACGGCAATCGGCGCGTCGTCCGACTGCGGCTGGGTGTCTTCGGTGTCTTGCGCCGGTGCGGGCGCGTCGAAGGGCAGCGCGCTAGCATCGAGGTACTGCGACAGATCCTGCGCACCGGTCAGTTCGACCGAGGCATTGTTGTCGTCTACCGTGTCGCTGGGTGCATCGACATCGTCCAGCTCGTCCAGGAACACCTGCGGCGGCCACTGCGCTTCCGGCAAGGTGTCCACCAGCGCACGCAAGCGCTCGGTCAACGGTGCAAACGAGGGAATCAACGGCGCATCGGCGCGTAGTGCCGTCACCGTGGTGGCAATCGCGGCAGCGGTGGCGGCAATGGCATCCAAGCCGGCGGCCGACGGTGTGACCGAGGCGGCCAGAAGACGCTTGACGTAGCTTTCGGCCGGCGTCGTCACCAACGTGATTTCCGGCACGTCGGTCATCGCGAACGCGCCACTCATGGTGTGCACGGCGCGCAGCAGTTCTTCGGTCGGCAACTGCGGCTCGGCCTGGCTGGCCTGCAGCCACCCGTTTACCGTGTCCAGATGGGTGGCGACCTCGGCTTCGAGGATCTCGCGCAGCACGCTGTCCACCGAAGCCGGCGTTCCACCGCTGGCGGCAACCACGCTTGTTGCTGCCGGAATCGCGCCGGCGTCTGCCACCGGCGCCGCGGCTGCGGGCACGTAGTAGACCTCTTCGCCTGCCGCAACGCGCTCGGCAATGGCCTGAATTTCCGGCAGGTCGGCGTTGATGCGCCCCTGGTTGCGTAGCGCGGCGTTGAACTGCGGCAGCACGTCGTACGCCAATTCGACCATCGCCACGAGCGCCGGGCTGGCCGGTCGCGAATTATCGAGCACGCGGTTGAGCATGCTCTCGATTTTCCAGCTGAACTCGCCGAGCACGCTGGCACCGACCAAGCGCCCACTGCCCTTCAGGGTGTGAAAGACGCGGCGGATCGGGCGCAGGTGTTCCGGGTTGTTCGGCGCGGCGCGCCACACCGGCAACAACTGGCCCAGGTTGACCAGTTCTTCGTCGAATTCTTCCAGGAAGACGTCGCGGATATCGTCGTCGATATCGCTGTCGCCGAAGCCGCCGAAAATGCCGGCATCAGCGGCGGTCGCAGCCTGAGTACCTTCGCTGGACACGGGTTCGGAAGATGCCTGCGCGGTTTCAGCGTCGGCCGGGACAGTCGTCGCCTGCGGCTGCTGCACATCGAACTGCGCGGCCGCTGCATCGAGTGGGGCCAGGAACGCGGCGGATGCGTCGTCCAGTTCGAACTCGCTGACCACCGCCTGTTGCACGCGCGAAGCGGTGGCCTCGGCTGTTGCTTCGCACGGTGCGTCTTGCGGCTCCTGCACGGGTTCGACGAACGGGTCGTCCAGTTCCTGCGGCGGAAGCGGCGGCGGCGAAAACGCATCTTCGATGCTGGTCTGCGCACGACGCGTTGCGTTCTCGGCAATGAAATCCAACGGCGCTTCGGTCTGCTCGGCATCGCCAGGCAGCGCGATCTGCTCGATCTGCAGCGGCGCGTCTTCGGCAACCACCGGCTCGGCAGCGTGCTCTTGCTCCAGCGCGCTCAAATCCACGGTATAGCTGACCTGCACGACCTCGTTGCCATCCTGCTCGGCCGACACCGGGTCGAACGCAGAGGTGGCGATTGGCGCGACCTGCTCGGTGGTTTCCAGCTGCCAGTCGCCGGGCGCTTGCGCGCCGTCGTCGGACAGATCCAGCGGCGCCACGGTGAACGGCACATGCGACTGGCCGGACACGGTTTCTTCAGCGGCAACCGGGTCGAACGAAAACACCGTATCGGTCGCGGCGGCGCCGGTGTCGTGCACCACCCTGGCAGCGAACGGCGTTTCGACCACGGTTTCGTTGACCCATTCCAGCGACGGCGTGGGCGCGGCATCGTTGGCGGCCTGCGGCGTGTCCGCATGCTGCAACGGCGTGGCGGCCACCGTCTGCGGTTCGGCCACGCTGCCCGGCTGGTCGGCACCGATCGGCAAATCGGACGGCTCGCCCGACGGCAGCGGCCAATAACGCAGCGTTTCCAGGCTGTTGCGGGTGATGTCCAGAATCTCCTCGCGGCCGGGACGGCGCTCGCGCAGGGCTTCCAGATAGTACTCCAGGCTGGCCATCGCATCGGCCAGCGTATCCAGCTGTCGGCCACTGGGCACGCGCTGCTTGCAGATCAGTTCCAGATCGACGTAACCACGCACGCCTTCCAGATAATCGGCAGCCTGCGGCAATTCGAGAATGCGCAATGCACCGCCGACTTCGCCGAGCAGGTGCGGCACATTGGCCAGGCGGGCATGGTCCCAGTTGGTTTCGATGAAGGCGACGAAGTGCTCGCGCGCCGCACCGAAGTTGGCGATCGCTTGCTGCGCCAGCACATCGACCGTGCGGCGCACTTCCGAGGAGTTGGCACTGTTGATGACTTCGGTGCCATCGCCCGGATCGGCGCCAAGGCTGGCCACCTGATCGTCCAGCGAGGCATCCACGTACAGCAGCGCGCCGGCGATATCCAGCAGCACGTTGTCGTCCATCTGGGTCTGGCCATCGACCACGCGCGCCAACGCATCGCGCTGCTGCACGACGACATTGCGCGCCACACCCAGGCCCATCATGCCCAGGGTGTCGGCAACGCTGCCCAGATCCTTGACCTGGGTCTGCAGCTTGGCGATGTCACCGCCGGTGCGCAGATGCAGGTCCAGCGCATCTTTGACGCGCAGCAATTCTTCCTTGACCGCATTGCCGACGGTGTCGAGCAATTCGCGATTGCGCCCGCTCAAGCTACCGCGCGCGTGATCCAGCTCGGCCTCGGTGGCGACACCCGACTGCGGGTCGAGCGCAAACAGCACGCTCTCGTTGAGACCCGGCTGGCCACGGGTGGCGCGGATCTCATTGAGCAGCGGCAACAACACGATCGGAATGTCGCGGTGCCCGTTCTGCAAGCGCTCCAGATAATCGGGCAGCAGCACGGTGCCGCGCATCAGCATGGCGCAGGCTTCATCGCGGTCGGCGACCTCGCCCACCTGCACGGCCTGGGCCAGCAGCTCGAGCTCTTCGGCCACCATCGCCGGCGCATACAACTCGACCATGCGCAGCGTGCCCTGCACCTGGTGCAGATAGCCGGCGCAGAACCGCATCCGACTGGTGTCGGACGGTTCTTCGGCAAAGTATTCGATCTCGTTGCGCGCCTGGCGCAACGTCTCGTCCAGCTCTGGCTTGACCCAGCCCAGTGCGGCGTGACTCATCGCATCGCGAAGCGCGCTCATTGCAGCCCCCTGACTACGACCGACTTGCCGCTAGCGCAGCAACCGGTCACTTTCTGCATCGACGTAACGCTACTAGGCGCCATCTGCTGATCCTTTCCCGTTCCGCGTCGTTGTCACGCCGGCAGCTTGAAGTCGGCGACCGAACGGCGCAGATCGGCAGCGAGCTGAGCCAGGTTGCCGATCGATTCGGCCGTCTGCTCCGCACCCTGCGATGTCTGGCTGGTGATCTGACGGATCACGCCCATGGTCTGTGTGATATCCGTCGCCGCGGCCGACTGCTGGTGCGCGGCGATGGAGATGTTCTTAATCAGGTTATTCAAGGCGTTGGACACGCGCTCGATTTCGGTCAGCGCGGTGCCGGCGTCTTCGGCCAGGCGCGCACCGGACACCACTTCGGAGGTGGTCTGCTCCATCGAGCTGACCGCTTCGTTGGTATCGGCCTGAATGGTCTGCACCAGACCTTCGATGCGTCGGGTCGCACTGGAGGTGCGTTCTGCCAGGCGCTGCACTTCGTCGGCCACCACGGCGAAACCGCGGCCGGCCTCGCCGGCCGATGCTGCCTGCACCGCAGCGTTGAGCGCCAGGATGTTGGTCTGCTCGGAAATGTCGTTGATCAGTTCCACGATCGAGCCGATTTCCTGCGAGGATTCGCCCAGCCGCTTGATGCGCTTGGAGGTTTCCTGGATCTGGTCGCGAATCTGATCCATGCCCTGAATCGTCTCGCGCACCACGCCGGCACCTTCGGCGGCGATGACCACCGAGCGCTGCGCCACTTCGGCCGACTCGGTGGAGTTGCGCGACACCTGTTCGATGCTGGCAGCGATTTCGCTGATGCGCTCGGAAGCAGTGGTGATCTGGTTGGCCTGCTGGCCGGCCGCTTCGGCCAGCTGCATGGCCGTGGCCTGGGTTTCCTGGGTCGACACGGCCACTTTGGCTGAGGTGTCGTTGATGGTGGTCACCAGGTGGCGCAGTTCGTCCACGGCGTAGTTGATGGCGTCGGCGATGGCACCGGTCATGTCCTCGGTCACCGAGGCTTTCACCGTCAGGTCACCCTCACCGAGCGAGCTGATTTCGTCCAGCAACCGCATAATCGCCTGCTGGTTGCGGCTGTTGAATTCCACCTGCGACTGGTAGCGCACGTCCTGCTCGCGGGTCCGCACGCGCACCGAGCTCCACACGAAGCCGATGATCGCCAGCAGCGCGACCAGGCCGGACACCACGCCCAGCCAGAAGTTCGGGAACAGGCGCGTGTCGCGCACCGAACCGAACGAAGAGAACGCATCGAACAGCTTCTTGCTGTCGTCGAGCATCTTGCTGGAGCCAGCCGTCAGCGCGGCAGCCGAGGACTGCGCGGCAAACAGGTTGCGCGAGTTGGCGAGGATGGCGTCGACGTCCCTCTTCATCCTCGTCCACTGGGCCTGCGACTGTTCCAGCGCCGACAACGCGGCCGGGTTTCGGACCGCGGCGATGCCGAGTTCCTCGTTGCCTGCGCGCAAGCCTTCGAGCATCTGCGTGAACACCACCGAGTCGCGTGCCAGCGCGTCGCCGGACGCGACCGCATCGTCTTCGCCGGCGCGGATTTCGGTCACCCGCCGCGCCATGGTTCCGGCTACCACGACCTGCTGCAAGGTGTTGTAGATCTGCGAAGCCGGCGCGCCGCTGACGGTCATCGCACGCACCACTTCGTTCAACTGCGCCTGCAATTGCGGGACGCTGCCGGAGAAGCGGTTGGCGTTGACTGCGATCGCCAGCACCGCCTGTTCGCTGGCGATGACCTGATCGGCGTTCTTGCTCAGCGGCACCCAGGTCGCCTTGAGCTGCGACATCGAGCTGGCGATCGGGCCTTCCTGGCCGTAACGGCCATCCAGATCGTTGACCGTGCTGTCGATGCGGCCCTTGGTCTCCTTGAACGCGGCAAATGCCTTAGTGTCGCCGGAGACCGCTTCGCGGCCCTGGTTAGCCAGCTGCTGCGAAAGCACCTGCAAGTCGGCCGCGCTAACACCGGCGCCGGCAAGATGACTGCTCTGCCAGGTCGCGACGCCGGTGTTGGCGCCAAACACGATCATCGACAACACCAGCAAGCCAAGCCAGAAGCTGGTGCTGACGCTGCCGAGCTTGTTGGTCTTGCGGGCGTCCGGGGCGGTACTCATGGTTCGACCTCGATCTGTATGACGTGGCAGGGTCGCGGCTTAGGCCGCGGCCTGCCGGAATTCAGGAGTGCGCGACAGCAAGGCCAGGGAAAACACCCCCCAGTCCTGCGTCTCGTTGCGGAAGGCACGGTCGATAAAGTGGGCGTAGCGGCCTTGCGCCAACTCGCCGGGTTCCACCGCCTGGACCTGCTCGAAGCTGCGTTGGCCGTACAGCTCATCGATGGTCAGGGCGACGTCGCCGCCGCTCTGACGCATGATCAGCACACGCTGGCCTTCCTGCAGCACCGTGCGACGGCCCTCCAGGAACTGCTTCAGATCGATCACCGGAAATAGATTGCCGCGCAGGTTGCCCACGCCCAGCAGCCAGGGCTGTGCGCCCGGCACCGGAGTCACTGGCGGCATCGGCACGATTTCCGCCACTTCGCGGAAGTCAGAAACCAATCGCCGGGTACCGACGCGGTAACCTACGCCGCGCCAGATATCTGCAGAGAACTGGCGTTCCGGCAGCGGCGTGGCGTGCGCAAGACTACGACGCTCGTAGTCTTCGAGAATATCGAATGGAGAGCGCATCAACGCACCAGTTGTCTGATGCGCGCGATCAAATCGTCTTCGCGCGGCGGCTTGACGATGTAGTCGCTGGCACCTTGTCGCAAACCCCAGGCCCTGTCGGTTTCCATGCCCTTGGTGCTGACCAGCAGCACGGGGATGTCCTTGGTAGCCTGGTCGCGTGCAAGTGCACGCGTTGCCTGGAAGCCGCTCATGCCGGGCAACACCACATCCATCAACACAAGATCGGGCACCTGGCTGCGAACCAGCTCAAGTCCCTCTTCTGCGTTATCGGTGGCGACGACCGTATGGCCTGCTTTTTCCAGCCATTGACTGAAGACTGCGCTGTCGGTGGGCGAGTCCTCGATCAATACAATTCGAGCCATGTTGCCTTTCCCCCTGGTCAGGCGTGGACGTACGTGCGGATTGCGCTCAATAGTTCTTCACGGGTGAACGGCTTGGTCAGATATTGCTCGGAACCGACGATGCGGCCGCGTGCCTTGTCGAACAGCCCATCCTTGGACGACAACATGATTACCGGCGTCGATTTGAAGAGCTGGTTGCCCTTGATCAACGCGCACGTCTGGTAGCCATCCAGGCGCGGCATCATGATGTCAACAAAAATGATCTGAGGTTGCTGGTCCGCAATTTTGGCCAGTGCCTCGAAACCATCCGTTGCTGTCACTACTTCACAACCTTCCCGCTTCAGCAGCGTTTCGGCGGTGCGGCGAATGGTTTTCGAATCATCGATCACCATCACCTTGAGTCCTGCGAGTTCCCCACCCGCAGCAATGTTTTCACTCATCACATATCCCCAGGCGCGCGACGCGTCATCCCTTCCGACGTCGCTACGAAACTGCATGTATATCCCAAGACCAGCATCGACTGTCAAGGGCGCATTGCCGGGGCCCCGCCAGGCGGACGTTCCGACCACGTCTGGGCGCGTCCCGGCCGGCAAGTCGCGCACTACGACCCGCCGGGCGCGCCATCGCCCATCGCTTGAAGTTACCATCGGCAAGTTACCATCGGCAGCTTGTTCGAAAGGTTTAGCCCCATGTCGCTCGACGTCGTCGTGGTGATGGATCCCATCGCCTCCATCAAGATCGCCAAAGACACCACGTTTGCCATGCTGCTGGACGCCCAGCGCCGTGGCCACCGCCTGCATTACGTGCGCCCGGGCGGGCTGAGCCTGCGCGAAGGCCGCGCGGTGGCGCAGGTCGCGCCGCTGAGCGTACGCGAAGACAAGACCAACTGGTTCACGCTGGGCGAGTTCGCCGAGCTGGAATTCGGCCCCGGCCAGGTGGTGTTGATGCGCAAGGACCCGCCGGTGGATGCGGAGTTCGTCTACGACACCCAGGTGCTGAGCGTGGCGCAGCGCGCCGGCGCGCAGATCGTCAACGACCCGCAGGGCCTGCGCGACTACAACGAGAAGCTGGCAGCGCTGCTGTTTCCGCAGTGCTGCCCGCCCACCCTGGTCAGCCGCGATGCCGCCGCGCTCAAGGCCTTTGTGTTGGAGCATGGTCAGGCGGTACTCAAGCCGCTGGACGGCATGGGCGGGCGCTCGATCTTCCGTAGCGGCACCGGCGACCCCAACCTCAACGTGATTCTGGAAACGCTGACCGACGGCAACCGCAAGCTGACCCTGGCGCAGCGCTTCATCCCCGACATCAGCGCCGGCGACAAGCGCATCCTGCTGGTGGACGGCGTGCCGGTGGATTACTGCCTGGCGCGGATTCCGCAGGGCGACGAGTTCCGCGGCAACCTGGCGGCCGGCGGGCGCGGCGAAGGCCGGCTGTTGTCCGAGCGCGACCGCTGGATCGCGGCTCAGGTGGGCCCGGAAATGCGCCGCCGCGGCATGCGCTTCGTGGGCCTGGATGTGATCGGCGATTACCTGACCGAGGTCAACGTCACCAGCCCCACCTGCGTGCGCGAGCTGGATGCCCAGTTCGGCCTGAACATCGCCGGGCTGCTGTTCGACGCGATCGAGGCAGGCGCCGCGCAATGAGCACGGCCGCGGCGCTGCCGGCACCGATGGACGACGGTCGCCGGCTGATGATGACGCTGGTGATCTCGCTGCTGTTGCACGGCGTGCTGATCCTGGGCGTGGTGTTTGCGGTCAGCGAAGACGCGCCACTGGTGCCAACCCTGGATGTGATCTTCAGCCAGACCAGCACACCGTTGACGCCCAAGCAGGCCGACTTCCTGGCCCAGGCCAACCAGCAGGGCGGCGGCAATCACGACACCGCGCAGCGCCCGCGCGACAGCCAGCCGGGCGTGGTGCCACAGGACCGCACCGGGCTGGCGCCACAGGCACAACGCGCCACCAGCGTGAACGCGCCGGCGCCGACCCAGACCCGCGTGGTGACCAGCCGTCGCGGCGAGCAGGCCGTGCCGACGCCACAACCCAATCCGCAGACCGACCCACTCACTCCTGCAGATGCGCAACGCTTGCAGCGCGATGCCGAAATGGCCCGGCTCGCAGCCGAAGTGCATTTGCGCTCCGAGCAGTACGCCAAACGCCCGAACCGCAAGTTCGTCTCGGCCAGCACCCGCGAATACGCATATGCGAACTATCTACGCGCCTGGGTGGACCGCGCCGAGCGCGTGGGCAATCTGAATTATCCCGACGACGCCCGCCGCCGCCGGCTGGGCGGCAAGGTCGTCATCAACGTGGGCGTGCGCCGCGACGGCAGCGTGGAAAGCAGCAGCGTGCTGGTCTCCAGCGGGGTTCCGCTGCTCGACGATGCCGCATTACGCTTGGTGCAACTGGCGCAGCCGTTCCCGCCGCTGCCCAAGACCAAGGACGATGTGGACATCCTGCAGGTCACGCGCACCTGGTTGTTCCTGCCCGGCGGCGAGCTGCACGACGATCGCTGAGGTAGCGGGCGCGTTGCTTGCGCCGCGCATCGCGCCACACCCTGGCGGCGCTGACCTGATAAACACTGCAATGCGGCGGCAAGGCCGCTGCGGCGACGCGCGCGATCCGCACAGCGTCCACTGCGATAGCGAGGCAGAGACAGCACGCACACCGCCACGCGCGTGCACCAGTCTGGCACCGCAATCACGCCTGATCGGGCCGCCCCCCCCCATCAAGGGCCGCAAGCACGACGCCGGCGCTTCACCTACAGCGTGCTGCATACGTGCCGGTCCGTTGAATCGTGGCTGCGGCCTCAGGCCACTGACGCCGCCTCGTACAACCGGTCTGCCAGCACAACAATCTCTGCCGCATCCTGCACGCGTTCGCGCCAGGCGGCCGGGATGCCGTCGATGCCGTAAAACGCGCCGGCGAGCTGCCCGCAGATCGCTGCGGTGGTATCCGCATCGTCGCCCAGGTTGGCGGCACGCAGCACGGCCTCGACACAGCTCTCGATGGTGGCGAAACACCACAGCGCTGCCGACAGCGAATCGATGACATAGCCCGTGCCGCGGATCTGCGCGGCGGGCACGGCGACATGGTCGCGGATCGCCAATGCGTGGACTGCAGGCGTCAGCGATGTTTCCGGTTGCGCATGCAGCACCTGATCGCGCGTGCCTCCAAGCAGCGCGGCGCGCAGCTGGACCGCGAACAGCCGGCAGGCATCCAGTGCTTCGGCAGCGGCATGGGTGGTGCGCGAACTGTCGGCCGCGCGATCGGCCAGTTGGTCAGGACACTGCGCGTCATACATCGCCACCGGCGCCAGCCGCATCAACGAACCATTCCCAGCCGAGCGCGGATCGGTGCCGCCGCCGACGGCCGGGCCGCCATCCAGATAGCGCTCCAGCGCCTGGCGCACGGTCGCACCGATATCGCAGCAGGCACCGGTACTGCTGAGCTGACCGTGCTGGTACCAATTGCAATCGCGGTTCATCTGATCGGCCGCGTCGAAGCCCTGCCGATGCAGCAGGCTATGCGCCAGGCACAAGGCCATCGCGGTGTCGTCGGTCCACTGCCCGGCCCGCAAGGCAAACGGGCCGCCGCCGTGCATGTCGTCGATCGGCGTGAAGCTGCCCGGCGCGCAGAATTCGAGCGTGGTGCCTAGCGCATCGCCCACCGCCAGACCGAGCAGGCAACCGCGAAAACGCGCGCATGCCGGGCAGCATCGGTCATGGCGATGCGCCGGCCGCCTTCGCGGCGCGGGCAGCCTGTTGCTCGACCAGGGTGAGCGCGACGTTGTCGCGCAGGTAGGCCGGCTCCACCCGCTCCGGCACCACGCCTTGGCCGCGCCGCAGGGCCGGCACCGCGAGCGTGAGCAGATCGGCGGCACGCGGCAGCGCGGCGGCATCGACACTGGTCAGGCGCGTCGCAAAGCGCTGTTGCAGCAGCGCATCGGCAGCCGCCAGACCGGTGCCGACAGCGGCCATGCGCTGCGCCGTATCGGGCAGCACGAGTGCGTCCGGCGCGCAGACCACTTCCGGTGCCAGTTCCAGCACCGTGTCGCCACCGCGCGCGAAGACACCGGCATACACCTCGCCCATGCGCGCATCGATGCAAGCCAGTACATGGCTCGCTTCGGCCGGCGCGCGCAGGGCCAGCACCTGCAACGTGGAAACGGCCAGCACCGGCACATCCAGCGCCAAGGCGATGCCCTGCGCAATGCCGATCGCCAGACGCACGCCAGTGAACGCGCCAGGGCCACGGCCGACCGCAATCGCATCGAGCTGGCGGCGCGTAATACCTGCCTCGGCCAGCAGCTGCTCGGCCCAGGGCAGCGCCAGTTCGGCGTGGCGGCGCGGCGCCAGTTCGAAGCGCTCGATCACGCGACCGTCGACGTGCACGGCGACGGAACAGGCTTCGGTGGAGGTCTCGAAGGCGAGGACGTTCATGGCAGGGCCGCAGTCAGAAAGAATAAGAAGATCGATCATCGCCGAACGGCAACGCGAGTACGCCATTGTCGCCCACCGCCTCTGCAACACCAAAAAACGCTTGCACATCGGCTATGGCGTGGGTGCGCGCAAATGGCGGCAGCGATTTCATGAAGGTGCGTCCATAGCTTTTGTTGACCAGCCGCGGGTCGCACAGCACCAGCACGCCACGGTCGGTTTCGCTGCGAATGAGTCGACCCACGCCCTGCTTGAGCGCGATCACCGCCTGCGGCAGCTGCTCGTCGCGGAACGGGTTGCCGCCCTCGCGGCGAATCGCATCCAGGCGCGCTTCGAACACCGGGTCGTCGGGCGCGGCGAACGGCAGCTTGTCGATCACCACCACGCTCAAGGCATCGCCGACCACGTCCACGCCCTCGCGGAAACTGGCCGAGCCCAGCAGCACACCGTTACCGGAATCGCGGAAGCGCTGTAGCAAGGTCGCGCGCGGCGCCTCACCCTGCACGAATAACGGCCACGGCGCACCGCGCAAGGCTTCGGCCGCTTCGCGCAGCGCGCGGTGCGAGGCGAACAATAGAAACGCACGGCCTTTGGAGGCTTCCAGCACCGGCGTCAACGCACCGATCAGCGCAGTGCCAAACCCGCGTGCGGCCGGATCGGGCAGGTTCGGCGGCAGATAGCACAAGGCCTGACGCGCCCAATCGAACGGGCTGGGTTGCAGCAAGGTCACCGGATCATTCAAACCCAGACGCTGCGCAATGTGGTCGAACTCGCCGCCCACCGCCAGCGTGGCCGAGGTGAATACCCAGGCTGCATGCGATTTTTCGCGATGCTCGCGCAACGGGCCGGATACATCCAGCGGCGTGCGCTGGCAGCGGAAGCCGCGCGGGCTGAGTTCGTACCAGAGCACATCGTTGTCGACGGTCTCTTCTGGCGGATCCTGCGCGAAATCAGCTACTGACACGTCTTCGCCCAACCAGCGCGACAGGCGATTCAAGGCTTCTTGCGCACGTGCGGTGCAGCCATCGAAGCCAGGCGAGGCCTCACGCAAAGGCAGCAGGGATTGGCCCAACCGTGCCAATGACGACAGCACCGCGTCGAACCCTTCGCGCACCTGCGGCTTGGCCAGCGCACGCCATTGCGTGCCACGCGCCGGCAACCCCTCCATGCCGGCGCGCAGGCTGCGCAAGGCGTCGTCCAGAGCCAGGATCGGCGCCTGCAGGCTGGCTTGCGCGCCGGCCACCAGGCGCGCTTCGACCATGCAGTCGCGCGCCAGCTCCTGCCACGGCCGCATGCCGAAACTTTCGCCGAAGAAATTGGCCGCCAGCTCCGGCAATTGATGCGCTTCGTCGATGACGAAGGCCTGCGCGCCAGGCAGGATTTCGCCGAAGCCTTCCTGCTTGAGCGCCAGATCGGCCAGCAGCAGATGGTGATTGACCACCACCAGATCGGCCGCTTGCGCACGCTGGCGCGCTTGCACCACGAAGCACTCGCTATAGAACGGGCATTCGGTGCCCAGGCAGTTGTCGACGGTGGAGGTCACCATCGGCAGCAGCGGCGAGTCGTCGGGCAAGGCTTCGAGTTCGGCCATGTCGCCGGACTGGGTGCGCCCGCTCCAGGCCACGATGCGCTGGAACTGCGAGACCTGTTCGGGCGTGGCAAAGCGCGGCTCACCGCGCGCCTGCTGGGTGCGGTACTTGCACAGATAGTTGGCGCGGCCCTTCAGCAACGCGCTACGCAGGCCCACGCCCAGCGCGGCGCGCACGCGCGGCAGATCGCGATGGAACAGCTGATCCTGCAGCGCGCGCGTGCCGGTGGAAACGATGGTCTTGAGCCCGGACAGCAGCGCCGGCACCAGATAGGCGTAGGTCTTGCCGGTGCCGGTGCCGGCCTCTGCCAGCAACACATCGCGCTGCTCGAATGCCTCGGCAATCGCTCCGGTCAGGCGCAACTGCGCAGCACGTGGCGCGAAGGCGTCGAGCTGACGCGCAAGCGCCCCACCCTCGCTGAGCGCTTCGATGCTGACAGTGGCAAGTTGGGACATGAGACCAAACGGAAAGCGCAGAGGAAGCGCGACAGCCTAGCGCGTGCGCAGTGATGCGGCTGGGTGTACGTGACGGAGTGCAGCCAGGCGCAGGCACGCTGCCCGCACTGCATGCCCAACACCCGCTTCACGCCAGACGCGATTCCGTCAGCGACCGGTGGTCTGTCGTCAGGCGGTACGCCCCGCCGAGTGGCAGATCTCAGTACCGCTTCAGGCCCGGCACCGTGCAGCCAGCGATCTGCGCCCTGGCCGAGGCAGCATTCTCCTTCTCGCCTCGCGCCAGCCGCGACTGCTCGATGGTGGCCCAGTGGCGACGGCACAGCGGACCGGTCTTGGAGCCAAGCGCGATCGCCTGCTTGGCGAAGCGCTCGGCGGCCGGCCAGTCGGCCTGCAGCACGGACACTTCTGCGCGTTCCTGCAGAATCGCCGGGTCGCCCGACACCAGGCCCAGCGCCTGATCCAGCGCCGCGGCGGCGCCGGCCAGATCGCCGGCCTGACGCTTGCTCTTTGAGGTGTCGCGCAAATCATCGACCTGCGGGTCGCGCAGCGGCTGCACCGACAGCTCGGTGTCGTCCACGCCAGCGTCGCGTTCGATCAGCAACAGCCGCTGGGTCGGGGTCGTCGGGTCCACCGGCGTCGGTGGCGGTGCGGGCGGTGCGGTGACGCAGGCGGTGACTGCGGCCGATACGGCGATCATGACCAGCAAACGGTGCATTCGGTTCATGGGTGACTCCAAATCAATGCGCCGGTGGGGCCGTGGCAGGCGCCGGGGCGGGTTGTTCGGGCTTCTTTTCCAGACCGAAGAAGCGGCGCCAGCCACCGCCGCTGGATTGTTCGGCGGGTGCGGCCGCTTCGCCGGGCGCAGCTTCGATCGATGGTGCATTGCCGGCACACGGGGCGTAGGCCGGCGTGAAGCCGACCACGAACGGGAACTGGCGCGCGCCCGGGCAACCGGGGTCGGTCACGCCGGTACCGCTGGCGTCCACCCACTGCCAATCCAAGCCTCTGCCGCTGACCTTCAATGGCGCACTCGGCAGGCGGGCGAAGATGCTGGACCACACCCGCATCGCGCCGGTGGCGCCATACAGGCCGGTCTCGGCGTTCTGGTCGTTGCCCATCCAGATCACCGCCAGGTGGTCGCCGGTATAGCCGGCATACCAACTGTCGCGACCATCGTTGGAGGTACCGGTCTTGCCGGCCGACGACAAGCGACCCAGGCCATCGCCCAGCAGCTGGCGCGCGGTACCGTTGCTGACTACCTGCTGCAGACCGATGCTGATCAGGTTGGCAGCCACCGAATCGCCTTCCTGCGCCGGTGCCGGGGTCTTGTCGTAGCGATTGAGCAGCTTGCCCTGCGGATCGAGCACACCGCGCACCGCGTGCAGCGGCTGGATCTCGCCGCCGGCCGCCAGGAACTGGTAAAGCTGCGCCATGCCATACGGGCTCTGGTCGGTCGTGCCCAGGATCAAGGCCGGATTGGGCTCGGCCTTGATGCCGGCCAAGACCTGGATCAGTTGCGCGATGCGGTCTGCGCCGACCTGCATGCCCACCCGCACCGTGGCCTGGTTGTAGGAATGCGCCAGCGCATCGACCAGACGCACAGTGCCGTGGCTGCGGTTGTCGGAATTGCCGGGCGACCAGGTCCTGCCGCGGCTGAGCTGCACGGTGACCGGCGAGTCGTCGACCCAGCTGGACAGCGCCCAGCGGTCCGGCGAGGCCAGCGCCAGCATGTAAACGAACGGCTTGAGCAACGAGCCCACCTGCCGCTGCGCTTCCACCGCACGATTGAAGCCCGGCTTGGCCACCTCGCGGCTGCCGACCACCGCCAGCACATCGCCGTTGTGCACGTCGGTGAGCACCAGCCCGGCCTGCAGCGGCGGGCGCTTCTTGTTGTCCAGCCGCTTGATGGTGCCGGTGACCGCCCCTTCGGCATACGCCTGCGCAGACGGCGACATGCCTGTGAGCACGCTCATGCCGGCGCCCTGCAGGACGCCTTCCGGGTAATCGTGCGCCAGCTGGCGCCGCACCAAGTCCACATAGGCGGGGAAACGATTGGCTGCGACCAGGCCGGGCTCGGTGGGCACGCCCAGCGGCGCGGCCAGCGCGCGCTTGTACTCGGCGTCGTTGATCAGGTTGTTTTCGTGCAGCTTGCCGAGCACGAAATTGCGCCGGTCCAGCGCGCGCTCCGGGTTGCGCCGCGGGTCGTAGTACGACGGCCCCTTGACCAGCCCGATCAACAACGCGATCTGCTCGGTGGTCATCGAATTGAGTTCGCGGCCGAACCACAGCTCGGCACCCGAGGACACACCGTGGATCGCCTGCCCGCCGCGCTGGCCCAGATACACCTGGTTGAGATAGGCCTCCAGGATGGTGCGCTTGTCGTAACGCGCCTCCATGATCACCGCGTACAGGATCTCGTTGAACTTGCGCGTCAGCGTCTGTTCCTTGCCGATGCCGAGCAGGCCGCTGCGGGCCAACTGCTGGGTCAGCGTGCTGGCACCCTGGCGAACCTGGCCGCCGGAGCGCGCCATGATCCAGGCCGCGCGCACCATGCCACTCAGATCGATGCCGTGGTGGCTGTTGAAGTCGCGATCTTCCACCGCCTGCAGGCCGGTGACCAGCAGCTCGGGCACTTCTTCCATGCGCACCAGGCGGCGTTCTTCCTGCTTTTGGCCGTACAGGGTGGCAATGCGCGCCGGGTCCAGGCGTGCGCTTTCGAGCGCTTTGCGGTCGCCGGCGTCGCGCAGCGTGGCCACGCGCCCGCCCGCCAGGCTGACGTCGATACGGCGCGCCGGCACATGCCCATCCACATCGATATAGCCGCGGCTGGCGATGGTGAAGCGGCTGCCGTCCTGCTGATAGGTGCCAGGCAGCTTCGCCTGACCGTCGTCACTGTACGACGCCGCATCCAGCTCGGTCTTCAGCGTGGCCGCATCCAGCGCGATGCCGGGCACCAGCACCAATGGCCGCCCGTACACGCGGGTCGGGATCTGCCAACGCAACTCGCCGAAGCGCTGGGTGACCTGCTTGTTCAGATATACCGTATAGGGAATCAGGAAACCGAACGCCAGCGCGAACGCGGCAAATCCCCAGACGATGAGTCTGCGTTGCCAGCGGGAGCCTTGCGCGTTGGTATCGTCCTCGAAATCGTCGGGAGCGTCGTTGTCGTGGCGTCGGGGCACAGGAATGCGAGGATGTAGAGTCCGGCGAGTCTAGCGCAGCGCTGTCATGGCTGTGACCCACCGCACCCGTCGACCGTTAAGAGCCGCTAACAAAACGACCAACGCCGCTTCGCTGGGAGCGACGTGTTCTCGGCAGCAGCGGGCACGGCTCGTACACTGCGTTGGCAGACGCACCAATTGCCTCGCCCCCGCGCTCTGCTCGCCACGTTTCACTGCCATACCACGCTGGAGTTCCAACGCAATGTCGATGTCTTTGGCCGATGCGCGCTATCTGTTCAATCGCATCCTTGGCCTGATCCACCGCAGCATGGCCAGCATGCGCACGCGCGGCTGGCGCGCCACCTGGCAGCGTATTCGCGTCCACACGCAGGCGCCGCCGGTCGCGCTCGGCACGCCGTTGTGGCTGCCGCAACCCGCCCCGTTCGCCGCATTTGCGCTGCCGCACAGCGCCGCGCCGCGGGTGTCGGTGGTGATTCCGGTCTACAACCACATCGCACATACCTTGGCTTGCCTGCGCTCGCTGGCGGCGCATCCGCCGCTGGTGGATGTGGAAATCATCGTTGTGGACGACGGCAGCAGCGACGCCACCGCCGAACAATTGCCGCAAGTTGCCGGCCTGCACTATCACCTGCGTGCGAGCAACGGTGGCTTCATTGCCGCCTGCAATGACGGCATTGCGCTGGCGCGTGGCGATTTCGTGGTGCTGCTCAACAACGACACCATTCCGCAGCCCGGCTGGCTGGATCGGTTGATCGACACCTTTGCCCAGCATCCAAGCGCCGGCCTGATCGGCGCGCAACTGGTCTACCCGGACGGGCGGCTGCAGGAATCCGGCGGCGTGGTGTTCGGCGATGGCAGCGCCTGGAGTTACGGCCGCTTCGAATCGTCCGACGACCCGCGCTATGCATATGTGCGGGCGATGGATTACTGCTCGGGCGCGGCCATCGCGCTGCCACGCACGCTGTTGCAGACGCTGGGCGGGCTGGATCGGCGTTACATGCCGGCGTACTACGAAGACACCGATCTGGCGTTTGCGGTCCGTGCAGCGGGTTACCAAGTGCTGGTGCAGCCGGCCAGCGTGGTGGTGCATGACGAGGGCACCAGCAACGGCACCGATACGCGCACCGGGGTGAAGGCCTATCAGGTGCGCAATCAAAACGTCTTTGCCGAAAAGTGGCAGCAGGCGCTTAAAGCGCAGTTGCCGGTGGGCACCGTGCCCGGGCCTGCACTGCTGCACCGCGGCCAGCGCCAGGTATTGATCCTGGACGAGTGCGTACCGCAGCCGGACCGCGATTCCGGCTCGCTGCGGCAGTTCAACCTGATCCGCCTGCTGCGCGAAGAAGGCGCCCACGTTGTCTTCGTGCCGACCCGCCGCGAACATGCCGGGCGCCATACGCAGGCATTACAGCAACTCGGCGCCGAAGTCTGGTACGCACCGTTTCTCGAAGGCGTCGGCAGCTGGCTGCGCACGCACGGTGCGCGGTTTGCGGTGGTGCTACTGGTACGCCACCACGTCGCACATGCCTGTCTGCCGTTGCTCAAGCAATACGCGCCACAGGCGCGCACCTTGTTCGATACCGTCGACCTGCATTACCTGCGCGAACGCCGCGGTGCCGAGGTGGCTGGCGATGCCAATCTGCTGCATGGCGCAGAACGCACCCGCCTGCGCGAGCTCGAGATCATGGCGGCCACCGATGTCACCTTGCTGGTGTCGGCCGCAGAACAGGCGCAACTGCGCACAGATGCGCCGCACATTCGCACGGCCCTGCTTTCCAACCTGCATGACGTCGCCGGCAGTGGCCACAGCTTCGCGCAACGCCGCGACCTGGTGTTCGTCGGGGGCTTTCGTCATCCGCCGAATGTGGATGCGGTGCAGTGGTTCATCAGCGCCATCTTTCCGCAGGTCCGTGCACAGCTGCCCGATGTGGTGTTTCATTGTATCGGTGCCGACCTGCCTGACGCCTTGAAATTGTTGGCCGACGAGTGCACCGGCGTGCAGCTGCACGGTCACGTTCCGGATCTGGTTCCGTTCATGGACAACGCACGTATCGCGGTGGCACCGCTGCGTTTTGGCGCGGGCGTCAAAGGCAAGATCAATCTGAGCATGGCGCACGGCCAGCCGGTGGTGGGCACCACCTGCGCGGTGGAAGGCATGCACCTGCGCGATGGCGAGGATGTGTGCGTGGCCGACGATGCAAACGCGTTCGCCGCTGCGATCGTGCGTCTGTATCAGGACGCAGCGCTGTGGCAGCGTCTGGCCGATAACGGCTTGCGCAACGTGGCCGAGTATTTTTCGCTGGATGCAGCGCGCGCGACGGTGCGGGCGTTGTTTATTGCGGAGTGAGCAGGTGGTTGTGTGCGGAGGGTGGACGGAGCCTGTGCGCCGCACCACCGCACAATGCGCCGCCTGACTGATCATTCATCCATCGGCATGGAGACCGATCGCCAGGCTTCGCACGCACCCTCATCCGCCCCTTCAGGGCACCTTCTCCCGGTGGGGGAAGGAGTGCGCTTAGCAGATTCACTGCGCTTTTGTTTTAGAGGCGACACAGCGTGTCGCGCGTGCGCTCGCCCCGCAGTTCCGGCGCTTGCGATGTCATCGGATAGGGGCTTTGAAGCCTCGTTTGAGTTACAGGTTCGGCAAGCTCCGAAGTTGCCGACACCGCCAGCAACCACTCAACGCTGCTCGGCGACGGCCTTGACCCGTCGCGTGAACTCCGCCAATTCCGGCAGTTCGGGATCCAGTTGGTGCGCTTCGTCCTGCGCACGGCGGGCGAATGCGGCGTCCTCCTGGCCCAGCCGTTCGCTTCCGACCGCAACCCAGCGTTGTGCAAGGCGGCGACGCGCGCCGGCCAGGGCATCGGCATTGGGTGTCAGTGCCTGCCAGGCATCGAGACACCCACGCGCGGCACGCAGGCGATTGTTGCGCAGTTCGTCCTCGAAACAACGCTGGCTTGCCGGCACCACGCGCGCCGCAGCCTGCAGCACGCGCGGATCGCGCGGTGCCAGCGCCTGCGCGGCGCGTACCGCGTCGTAGGCGCTGACGCCAGGCGGGGTCATCCAGTGTTGCTGCGCTTGGGCATCGGCAACGCGCTGCAGCAATGCCCGCAGACGGCGCTCGCGGGTGCCGCGCGACAGGCCCGCGGTTGGGCCGCGCTGGGCGTCTCGCGCGCGCGCAATCGCCTGCTCGGCCTGCACAATGGATGTAGCGCCCGGCACCAGCAGCTGCGCCTGACGGACTGATTGCAGCGCATCGTCGAAGTGAAAATCCGCCGCTTGCCGGCTAGCTTGTGCGGCGTACTCGTCCGCCACCTGATCGAGGCCTCGCTGGGCGATTGCATCGTCCGGCTCGGCCACCAGCACCGCGTTGAAATCGCGCGCAGCCGGAGCCAGGCGGCCACGGCGTAGCAAGGCCTGTGCACGTTGGCGGCGTTGTTCCAGCACGCGGTGGTACTGGCCTTCGGTCAGCGGCATGTCGACATGCCCGGCGTCGTAACGCTTGGCTGCGGCCAGCAACGCCGACGCCTCACCGAGCGCATCGCGCGCCAATGCGTGGCGTGCCTGCGCCAACAGATCGGTCAAGGCGTCTTCGCGACCTTCCAGGGCGTCGGTGCGATCGGGCGCCAGGGCCAGGATGCGCTGGTACAGCGGCAACGCGCTGTCGGGCGTGCCGTCCAGGCGACCTTGCTGCTGGGCCATCGCCGCCTGCGCCAATAAGGCATCCAGCCCGACCCGGCGCGCCTGCAGCGCGTGCAGCCGCGCGGCCACTGGGGCGATCTGTGCCTGCGGCGCTTCCAGGGCGGTGGCCAGCGCCAGCCTGCGTTGCGCTGCTGCGACATCGCCGGCCGCGATTGCCGCACGCGCCTGCACCACTGCGGCAGCGCCGGTCCGCGCCAGCCCGGCACGGGCTTCCCCACGGTCGCTATCCAACGCAAGCGCGGCGGCGAACAATTCGCGCGCACCGCTGCCATGGGCAGCGCTAAGCTGGCCGCGGGCCAATGCGGCATCGCCCCGCTGCAGCAATTGCTGGATGCGCGTGTCCGGCCACAGCCAATCGGCCAGCGGCTTGCGCAGCACGACCACGGTCAGCAACAGGCAGGCGCACAAGGCCAGTACCACGCGCCAGAGCGCACGACTGCGCAGTGGCACCCAGAGACGGGGCGATCTGACCCAGCGCGGGAGCAGAGACATGCGGTGGCGTCCATCCTTGGCGCGACCTGACGGGGGGGCGTTCACCGCCTTATGGTAGCGGTGTGGGTTGCGAAGGCGGTGTGGGCTCTTCGGGATTCGGGATTCGGGATTCGGGATTCGGGATTCGGGATTCGGGATTCGGCAGGCAAGCACAACTCACGTCCCTTGCGTGCTGTTTGTTTCCAATCGATGGGCGCCAGCAAAATTTTCGGCGCGCTCAGCCCAGCCGCCGTACCTCGCTCACTCCGGGCAGCGCGTCCAGCTTGCCAAGCAGTCCGGACAGCTGGTCGTAATCGCTCACCTTCAGGCGCAAGCGCAGCTGCGCCCTGCCCGTGTCGCGCACGTTGTCGCTATTGATTTCCAGCACGTGCGCGTCTTCCTGGGCGATCAGGTTGGTGATGTCCTTGAGCAGCCAGCGGCGGTCCACCGCGCGCACCTGCACATCGACCTCGTAGCCGGTGCCGGCCTTGCCCCACTCCACCGGCAAGACCCGCTGCGGGTGGGCGGCGGCCAAGCGCGCCAATGCCGCGCAATCGGTGCGATGCACGGTGATGCCGCGGCCGCGGGTGAGGTAACCGGCAATCGGCTCGCCCGCCACGGGTTGGCAACACCGCGCCAGCTGCACCAGCAGGTTGCCCACGCCCTCCACGGTGAATTTGGATTTGCCCAACCCCTCGCGACGCGCAGTCGGCCGCGGGGGCGCCGGTACCGCCGGCTGCGAGGCGGCACGCTCGGCTTCCAGTAATGCGCGGCTGACCTGATTCGGCCCGGTATCGCCCAATGCCACCTGGATATACAAATCGTCGATGGTGTCGGCGTGGAATTTGCGCGTGGCCACGCTCAGATCCGCATGCTGGAGGCCCAGGCGTTTGAGCTCGCGATCGAGCAAATCCTTGCCGGCCTGCACGTTGCGCGCGCGGTCCAGCTTGTGGAACCACGCACGCACCTTGTCGCGCGAACGCCCGCTGGCCAGAAAACCGTTGGAGGCCAGCAACCAGTCGCGGCGCGGGTCCGCTTCCTTGGCGGTCATGATCTCCACACGGTCGCCGCTGCGCAGCCGGTAGGTCAGCGGCACGATGCGGTCGTTGACGCGCGCGCCGCGGCAGCGATGCCCGACCATGGTGTGCACGTGGTACGCAAAATCCAGCGGCGTTGCGCCTTGCGGCAGATCGATCACCTCGCCCTTGGGGGTCAGCGCATACACGCGGTCTTCGATCAGCTCGGCATCCAGCGCGCCGGCCAGTTCGCCGTGCTCGCCTTCCTGCACCTGTTCCAGCAGCTGGCGCATCCACAGAATCTTGCGGTCGAAGGCCTTTTCGCCGCCCTTGCCGCCTTCCTTGTATTTCCAGTGCGCAGCCACGCCGAGTTCGGCCTGGGCGTGCATCTCATGGGTGCGGATCTGGATTTCGATCGTGCGCCCTTCCGGGCCGACCACCGCGGTATGCAGCGAGCGATAATCGTTGGCCTTGGGCCGGGCGATGTAATCGTCGAACTCGCTCGGCACCGGCGCCCACAATGAATGCACCGCGCCCAGCGCGGCGTAACAGGCCGCCACATCGTCGACCATCACCCGCACCGCGCGGATGTCGTATAGCTGATCGAACGACAGCCGCTTCTTCTGCATCTTCCGCCAGATGCTGTAGATGTGTTTGGGCCGCCCGCTGACGTCTGCGCGCAGGCCCTGCTGGGCGAGCGCCGCCGACAAGGTGCGCTTGACCGCTTCCAGATAGCGCTCGCGCGCCACGCGGGTTTCGTCCACTTCGCGGGCGATGCGGCGATAGGTGTCAGGCTCCAGATGCCGGAACGCCAGATCTTCCAGCTCCCACTTCACCTGCCAGATGCCCAGCCGGTTCGCCAGCGGCGCGTGGATGTCGCGCGTGAGTTGGGCCAGTGCATGGCGCTGTTCTTTACTGAGACGGTCGGCCACACGCATGCGCGACAGCTGCCGCGCCAACAGGATCGGCACCACGCGCAGGTCGTGGATGATGGAAAGCAGCAGTCGCCGCAACCCTTCGCTGTTGCGCCCGGCCTCGCGCCCGGCATGCAGCGCCCAGACCTGATCGGCTGCATCCAGGCCATCCAGCAATCCTTCCACTGCCACCCGCCGCTCCGCCGGCTGCCACGGCAGGTCGGTCACCGCGCCGCGCAGCGCGGGCAGATCGAACAGCAATGCTGCAATCAATGTGGCCTCGTCGGCCGCCAGCAGCGCCAGTGCGTCCAGGGTGTCGCCAAGCAGGGCCCACGGCACGTTATCGGTCTGCGCGGGCGGCAGCTCCTGCCAGGCCCGCGCCAACGCTTCGCGCAATGCCGGGGAAATGGAGGCCACGGCCGGGCGCTGCAACAAAGCCTGCAGGCGATCGAATGAGGAACTGGTCACAACAGTGGACACGGTGGCGGGCACCAACAGATGGCTGATGACTACGGTAACGTGCGCGTCACCTTCTCCACAACGCGTGGTGGTACCGCGTTCGCAATGCGAGAAGGGTCTGGTGCTTATGCCAGGTTCACCCGGCAACGTCTTGATTCATAACCGCTCGGCCTGGAAAGCGGAATAGCGCCGCAAACGAAAATCGGCACCGACGCATTTTTTTACATGCCCTTTACAACTGCGCCAAACCGCCTGCCTATGCTCAGGCCACGTCGCCGGTTGCATCCAGCAACCCGCGACGTTTTCCCAACTGCGAGGTAGCCGAATGAAGACCTGGAAGAAGCCTGTCGTTCGTGAAGTCAATTGTGGCGCCGAAATCAACTGCTACGTCTCTGGCGAGTTTTGATCCTGCACGTTTCATGCTCACCTTGCCGCCTTCCGTGTGATGCATGACCGGCAGTTGCCGGCAGATTTAGGTCACAGCTCTCCATGCGCATCATTGTTTTGGGATCGGCGGCCGGCGGTGGGCACCCGCAGTGGAATTGCCATACACCCGCGAGTCTGCGGGCGTGGCAGCAAGCAGATGGTGCCCAACGTCGTACCCAGGCCAGCATCGCCGTCAGCGCAGACGGCGAGCGTTGGGCGCTGGTCAACGCCTCACCCGATTTCCGCCAACAAATTCTCGCAACGCCTGCCCTGTGGCCGCAGCAGGGACTACGACATTCGCCGATCGAGGCGGTGCTGCTGACCAGCGGCGAGATCGACCACATCGCGGGGCTACTCTCGATGCGCGAAAGCCAGCCGTTCGCGCTGCATGCCAGCCCCCGCGTGCTGGACCTGCTCGCGCAGAATCCGATCTTCGACGCCGTGAACCCCCAGTACGTGAGCCGGCAGCCGTTCACGCTGAACGCGCCACTGACAGTAAGCGGGCTGCAGCTGACCCCCTTCTCTGTGCCCGGCAAGGTGCCGTTGTTCATGGAATCGCGCAGCGGCGGCGATCTGGCTGGCTCTCAAGAAGAAACACTTGGGCTCACCATCGACGATGGCCAGCACCGCGTGCATTACATCCCCGGTTGCGCGGCGATGACCGACGCCTTGCGCGCCCGACTGCACGGCGCCGAGCTGGTGTTCTTCGATGGCACGCTATGGCGCGACGACGAAATGGTGCAGCTAGGCATCAGCCAGAAAACCGGCCAACGCATGGGCCATATGAGCATCGACGGCCCTGAGGGAACGATCGCCGCATTTGCGCCGTTGAACGTGGCGCGCAAAATCTTCATCCATCTCAACACCACCAACCCCGTGCTCAACACCCAGTCGCCCGAGTTCGCCAGCGCGCGTGCCAGCGGTTGGGAAGTTGCCCACGACGGCCTGGAGATCGCTCTGTGAGTGCGCTGCTCAGCCCCGATCAACTGGAAGCAGACCTGCGGGCCATCGGTGCGCGTCTGTATCACGACCAGCATCCATTCCATGCGCTGTTGCATCACGGCAAGCTCGATCGTGGGCAGGTGCAGGCCTGGGCCTTGAACCGCTTCGAATACCAGCGCTGCATTCCATTGAAGGACGCCGCGATCCTGGCGCGCATGGAAGACCCGGCGCTGCGGCGGATCTGGCGCCAACGCATCGTCGATCACGACGGCAACAGCACCACCGATGGCGGTATCGCGCGCTGGCTGCATCTGACCGACGCGCTGGGCCTGGACCGCACGCTGGTGGAATCCGGGCGCGCGCTGCTGCCCGGTACCCGCTTTGCGGTGCAGGCGTATCTGCAGTTCGTAAGCGAAAAAAGCCTGCTCGAAGCGATCGCCTCGTCGCTGACCGAACTCTTCGCGCCCAACATCATCGGCCAGCGCGTGGCCGGCATGCTCAAGCATTACGACTTCGTGTCGTCCGACGCGCTGGCCTATTTCGAGCATCGTTTGACCGAGGCGCCACGCGATTCGGATTTCGCGCTGGATTACGTCAAGCAACATGCCGATACGGTCGAAAAGCAAGCGCTGGTCAAGGCAGCCCTGCACTTCAAGTGCTCGGTGCTGTGGGCGCAGTTGGATGCGTTGCATGTGGCCTACGTGACCCCAGGCATCGTGTGGCCGGATGCCTTCGTGCCTGACCGCGACGCCAGCCGGGTCGCAGCGTGAGCAGCATTACTCGCGATGGCCAGCCGGCCCTGCGTGCAGGCGTGCGCTTGCAGTACGACCGCGCACGTGATCAGTGGGTGCTGCTCGCACCCGAACGCGTGGTCGAGCTGGACGAGATCGCATTGGTGGTCGCGCAACGCTACGACGGCACGCGCTCGCTGGCACAGATCGCACAGGAGCTGGCTGCAGAGTTCGATGCGGACGCGGCGGATATCGAAGCCGACGTGATCGAACTCACCGCCACCCTGCAGCAGAAACGTTTGCTGCGGCTATGACCACTGCGCCGCCACCGCTGTCGGTGTTGCTGGAACTGACCCACCGCTGCCCGTTGGCGTGCGCGTATTGCTCCAACCCGATTGCGCTGGCCGCGCTGCGTGAAGAAATGGACACCGCCGGCTGGCGCTCCTTGCTGGAGCAGGCCGCCGAGATGGGTGTGCTGCAAGCGCATTTTTCCGGTGGCGAACCGATGCTGCGCAAGGACCTGCCCGAGCTGGTGGCGCATGCGCGCGCGTTGGGGCTGTACAGCAATCTGATCACCTCCGGTGTCGCTGGCGGCGAGCCGATGCTGGACCAACTGCAGGCAGCCGGGCTGGAACACGTGCAGTTGAGCGTGCAGGACGTGGATCCAGCCGGCGCCGACCGCATCGCGGGCTACCGCAATAGCCTGCCGAAGAAGCGCGACTTCGCTGCAACCGTACGCGCGCGCGGCCTGCCGCTGACGATCAACGCGGTGCTGCACCGTCATAACGCCGAGCGCGTGCCGGGCATGATCGCGCTGGCGCTGGAATGGCAGGCCGAGCGCATCGAAGTGGCGCACACCCAGTACTACGGCTGGGGCCTGCGTAATCGCGCTGCGCTCATGCCCAGCCGCGAGCAACTGATGGCCACCATCGAGGCGGTGGACACCGCGCGTCGCGAGCTCGGCGACCGCCTGGCAATCGATTTCGTCACTCCCGATTACTACGCGCGTCAGCCCAAGCCCTGCATGGGCGGCTGGGGCCAGCGCTTCGTCAATATTTCTCCGCGCGGGGATGTGCTGCCCTGCCATGCCGCCGAAACCATAGAGGGCATGCGCTTCGACAATCTGCGCGAGCGCGCGCTGGCCGATATCTGGAACAACGGCGAGGCGTTCGTGCGCTTCCGTGGCACCGCGTGGATGCCGGAGCTCTGCCAGGGCTGCCCCAAGCGCGAGATCGACTGGGGCGGCTGCCGCTGCCAGGCGCTGGCGCTCAGCGGCAATGCCGCCACGCTGGACCCGGTGTGCGAACGTTCGCCCGCACATGCACAGGTACGCGCGACTGCCGAGCGTGAGGCGGCAGCGCCGGCGCCGGAGTTCATCTACCGCCGCCCCGAACGCCCGGCCCCAGCCACCGCCGACACGCTGGAGTAAGCCGCATCGGCCCGCGTCAACAGCGTCTAAACTAGCCGCGTCTTCTTCCTCGGATGGCTTCCATGTCGCGCGTGCGCCGCATTCCCTTGCTGGTCTGTCTGACCCTGGCATTGCATGCCGCCCCCGCCCTGGCGCAACGCGCGGTGCAAGGCGATCTGCAATCGCAAATGAGCGCCGAACAATTCAAGGCCGCCGGCCTGGACAAGCTCAATGCCAGCGAGCTGGCCGCGCTCAATGACTGGCTGCAAGGCAAGGTCGCCAAGGAGGCCGCGGTGGTGGTCGAACAGGCCAAGGAAGCCGGGCGCCAGGAAGTGATCGTCAAGAACCGCGGTTTCTTCGACTTCGGCAGCAAGGAGCCGATCGAGAGCACGTTGGTTGGCGAGTTCAGGGGCTTTTCGAAGGGGAGCGTCTACACGCTGGCGAACGATCAGCAGTGGGAGCAGACCGATGCTGCCAGCCTGTCCGGTGTGCGCAAGGACGCCCCCAAGGTCAAGATCAAGCCGGGTCTGGTCGGCGTGTGGTATCTGCAGATCGAGGGCTACAACACACCGGCAAAGGTGCGGCGGATCAAGTAAGCCCACGAGCTCACATCGCGCGGCTGCCGATGGCGGGCGCCGCGCTTGGAAGTGACACGCGCTACGCGAATCCGGCCGCCACGCGTTGCGCCCGTGACATGCAACTGCCACCGCTGCATTGATCGCCTGCTGCAGAGCAGTGCACGCGCAAGTTAGCGTTGATCCCGGCAGACGAGCCGCAAACCTGGCCGCGACCCCACCACGCTCGGCGCAGCTGAAGCGACGCACGCGATCATCGCACTCAGCATCAGTGAAGACGCAGCCCCTGCGCGACAGCGATAGCTGCGGTGCTCGGTAGCACTAGATACCACGTACACTTCCGCTCACACTGCGCCCAACACACCCAGCTGACGCGCCTGCTGGCCACGTCTTTCCCGCGCGATTGCCCGCAAACACGCGGGCCGCCGCCCGACATACGGAGAATATGCATGTGCCCGATGACCCGTTGCAGCGTCGCCTTGCTGACGTCCCTGATGTTTTTCGCAGGCGTCGCGCCCGCTGATTCAGCCGTTCCTGCCGCGCCACCGGTGGAGCGCTGCGCGAGTGCACCCGAGGTGGGCTTCGCCCAGGCGCTGGTGTGTTACCACGACGCCATCGAACAACAGCCACTGATCTACACGCGCGTTGGCACCAGCAACGTTACCGGTGTCGAGCGGCGCGATTACCTGCTGACCTCGCAAGACTGGTCGCCCGAAGGACTGGTCACGCCGGCACGTTGGCAGCACGACGTGGCGATCTACGTGCCGAAAGAGGCGCTGCCTACCCGCGCTGTGTTGATCTCAACCAACGGCACGCGTCATCCGCTGGATGGCAGCACAGCGCAGCCGTCCAGCGAACTGCCGCCCGAGGCATTGGCGGCCTTGGCGCAGCGCACCCGCACCGTGGTGATCGCGCTCAGCGATATTCCCAACCAAGCGCTCAACTACCAAGGCGATGCCAACCCACGTCGCGAAGATGACAGCGTGGCCTATACCTGGTCGCTGTTTCTGAAAGCGCCGCAGCAACGTATGACCATGCCGCTGCATGTGCCGATGGCCGCTGCGATTGCACGCACCATGAGCCTTGCCGAGCGCGAATTGGCACCGTTGCGAATCCATCGCTTCGTCCTTGCCGGCGCTTCCAAACGCGGTTGGGCCAGCTGGCACGCCACCATCGCCGACCAGCGTGTGGAGGCGGTGGTGCCGTTCGTGATCGACATCCTCAACATGCCGGCAGTGCTGGAGCATATGTCGCGTACTTATGGCGGCAATTGGCCGATTGCCTTCGACGCCTACGCGAAACAGGGCATCACCTCGCAACTGCAGACGCCGGCCTTCGCGCAACTGGTGCAGTTGCAGGATCCACTGCGCTATCTGGACACCCCCTATCGCAAGCGGCTGGCAGTACCCAAGTACATCGTCAATGCCAGCGGCGACGATTTCTTCCTGCCGGACAACACCCAGTTCTTCTACAACGCGCTGCCGGGCATCAAGGCGCTGCGCGTACTGCCCAACAGCGCGCACAACATCCGCGCCTCCATCGTCGACACTCTGGCGCCGTTTATCACGCGGCTGCAACAGCAGCGCCCGCTGCCGCAGGTGAGCGATACCTTGCATCCGGGCAAGGCGCCGCAGATCCGCTTCCGCTCCTCCGAGCCGCCAACGCAGCTGCAGCTGTGGAGCGCGACCAATCCGCAAGCGCGCGACTTTCGCTACGCCTGCGGCATTCGCTACAGCTCCACGCCTATTGCACACGCCAACGGCGGCACGGTCTCGGTGCCGGTCCAGGTTCCGGACGACGGCTGGAGCGCGTACTTCGTCGAAGCCACCTACGCGGATGGGTTTGTTTCCACCAGCCAGACCTATGTGCTCGGCAAGCAGCGCTACCCCACCCAGGCGCCGCCCACCGACCACGCGGCCTGCAGCACGTTGCCTGGGGCGACCAGCGGTGCTGCTGTGCGTTGAAGCACGCTTTGACGTTTCGGGAGTTAGCGACAGCCGACTAAAACGCGTGGCGGCCAGCTGAGCGCAACGCACGCGCTTACCGGGCCCGCCTGGTATTTGACCACGGTGTGCGTTGGACGTATTTGTCCGCCTTGCGCAACGCAGTCCGCACAGACAACGCCAAATTGCACATTTTTTCACTTGAGCACGCCAGCAAGATCGATCCAACCCAACTGATCCATTAACATCGTTGTCACCGACTTCTACACAGGCCCGTACTCGCTGACGGCATCGGCCACCAGACGGACCGAAGGACTGAATGTGGCTGCGATTTCGCGTTCCGCTGACGTCTCTGCTTCGCCCGCTGTCCCGGTTGCTACCAGCTTCATCGCTGCCGATGTCGGCGGCGCGCATGTGCGTCTAGATCATATGGTGCAGGCCAGCGATGCAGCGATCGCGCTATCGCATTACCGCAGCTATCGCTGCGCCGAACACGCCAGTCTGGAAGCCATCCTCGGGGACTTTCTGCAGCAACAGCGTGCTGTCGATGCGGTGGTGATCGCCAACGCCGGCGTGGCACTGGACGATGGCAGCTTCCTCTCAGCAACACCCTGCCGTGGACGATCTCGCCAAGCCGCATCGGCGCCGCGCTCACGGTGCGCAACGTGCAACTGGTCAACGACTTCGACGCAGTCGCCTACCCGGCACCGCAGATGGAACAACGGGCCGTGCTGCAACTGAGCGGGCCTACGCCGCGCCACGCCCGCACCACCGGGCCGATTCTGGTGGTCGGCCCCGGCACGGGTTTGGGGGCAGCAGTGTGGATCGATGCCACGCCGCGCGCGATCTCGTGCTGGCCACCGAAGCCGGTCAGCTCGCGCTGGCCGGCACGCGTGAGCAAGAACGCGCATTGCTGCAACTCCTGTTACGCGGCCGGCACTATCTGCCGCTTGAGCACGTACTCTCCGGCCCGGGTCTGCTGCATCTGGATCACGCCGTGTGCGAGCTGCATGCCGCAGCACCGCGTCATCGCCTGCCCGCCGCCGTGACGCACGCGGCGCTGTACGAAGACGATGCGCTGGCGCGCGCATGATTGCAGCTTTTTTTGCGGCCTGCTTGGAAGCGCGGTCGGCGACATGGCGCTGGCCTGCGACGCTGCCGGCGGTATCTATCTGGCTGATGGTTTCCTGCCGACGATCGGCCAGTTCCTGGCCGGCAGCACATTCGCCGAACGCTTTCTGGCCAAGGGCAACATGCGCGCAGTGCTCGAACGTATCCCGATCAGGTTGGTCGAGCACGGGCAACTGGGCGTGCTTGGCGCGGCGAACTGGTATCTGCAACACCATACTCACCTGGCGTAAGCGATCCACTACGCGCTCTACCCCGAGCACGCGTCTGCAAGACCCGCATCCGGCGAGCAGCAGCCCGCCGTCCATCCCTGTGCGTGATGAGGAGAGACATCATGAAATACAGCACGACCCTGCTGCCCAGCGCCATTGCAATGTCGCTGGCATTCGCTGCGCAAGCCCAGGACAGCGCTGGTGCGCAAGCCACCGATCTGGACGCCGTCCAGGTGGTCGGCATCCGTGCCAGCCTGGAAAAATCGCTCGATACCAAACGCAACAACACCGGCATTTCCGAGGCGATCACCGCCGAGGACATCGGCAAATTCCCAAGTACCAACGTGGCCGAAGCGCTCTCGCAGATTCCCGGCGTCACCTTGGACAGACGCTTCGGGCAAGGCGAGCGCGTGAGTATCGACGGCACCGACCCCAGCCTCAATCTGTCGTTCCTGGATAGGCACCCGCTCGCACAGGCGATCTGGTTGTACGGCGAACAGCCCAGCCGCGGTTTCGATTACACCTTGCTGGCCCCGCAGATCCTGGGCCGTGCAGAAATCCTCAAGTCGTCCGAAGCGCGCCTCACCGAAGGCAGCCTGGGCGGCACGGTGCTGATGCATACACGACAGCCGTTGGATCTGAAGGTCAACGAAGTGGCCGCGTCCATCGGCTACAGCGATAGCGACCAAGCCAGTCAGGACAAACCAAACGCCGCACTGCTCTACAGCTGGAAGAACGCGGCCGAGACCTTCGGCATCGCAGTGTCGGCGCAGCATTACGAAGAACGCGTGGACCGCCGCGGCATGGAAGTCTTTGGCTATGTACCGGCCAGGACCTTCGCCAATGCCGCAGGTGGCGTGCCGGCCGATGCGGATGTGCCGAACTCCATCAACGCGGCCTGGTTCCAGCAGGATCGCGAGCGCGATAGTGCCGTGGTCAACCTGCAGCTCACGCCCAGCGATGCGCTGGAGTTCAATCTAAGCGGCCTGTACATCAACGAAAACTTCGACAACTACAACCAGTCGATGTACAGCTTTCTCACCTGGAATCCCGGGACGGTGGCCGCGGTGGACCAGCTCGGCGGCGTCCGTAACGGGGTGGTCACCAGTGGTCACTCCAGTGCCAATGCCAATGCCAATGCCAATGCCAGCCCGCTAGGCGGCACGGTGATCTACGACAACAACGTACGCGAATCGGAAGTAACCACTAAAGGGCTGGACTTGCGCGGTGCCTTCCGCGGCGACGTTTGGGGTTTAAATGGACAGGTGGGACAGAGCAAGTCCGAGAACACCGATCTCTCGCAATACTTCATCGAGCCGTTCTACAACGGCGGTTTCAGCTGGGACACCCGCCGCGGCATCCGCTTCGACGATCCGGCGGCGGCACGCGACCCAGCCAACTGGGGTTCGGCCGGCGGCTGGTTCGGCAACAACGGTATTTTTTCCACCGAGAGCAAAGACACGTACGGCCAGCTGGATTTCAATCTGCAGTTCGATGGGGTATTCAATCAATTGCTGTTCGGCGTGCGCCACGGCAAGCATGACGAGCGCTTCGAACTGAATGTTTATGGCGGCGTCACCCCAGGCAAGTTGGCCGATGTCGGCACCATCGGGCTGACCGATCTGCAGGATTTCTATCCCGATCACGGCCAGCATGTGCAGGCGGGCCGCAACAATGTGCTGAACTGGATCCGCAACAGTCCGATCGACGACAACGCCCCCGACCCGGCCAGCTATCTCAACAATAGCTGGGCGCTGGAGCAGACCAACAACGCGGCCTATGCGCAGCTGAACTTTTCCGGCGGCGGTCTGCGCGGCAATCTCGGCGTGCGCTATGTGGATTCCAAGACTGAAGGCAGCGGCTTCGTCTACAGCGGTACGCCCTCGCTCGCCAACGCCGATAGCCTGTGGCAGACCCGTACCCGCAAGGAAGACTTTCTGCTGCCTTCGCTGACGCTGTCGTACGACACCAGCGACGATTGGGTATTCCGCTTCGCTGCGGCCAAGGTCATCGCCTGGGCACCGTACAACCAGATGGTCAACAACACCTTTCTCAACGACACCACGTTGACCGGCAGCGGCGGCAATGCAGAGCTGTCGCCGTATGAATCCTGGAATTTCAACCTCTCTGCCGAGTACTACTTCGCGCAACAAGCGGTGGTGGCGTGGTCGCTGTTTTACAAGAAGATCAACAACTACATCGACACCAGCGCCAGCGTGGAACGCCAATACAACGCACTACGCGATACCGCACCGCAAAGCTGGGCGCAGCTGGTGGGCAGCAATGGCTGTACCGCCGACGGCTATTGCGACTACAGCATCCAGCGGCCGCGCAATGCCGGTGATGGCAAGGTCAAGGGCTTCAACATCTCCTTCCAGCAGCCGTTCGGCGACAGCGGCTTCGGCCTGACCGCCAATTACACCTATGCTGCCGGCGAAAACAACACCGGCGATGCCCTGCCCTATCAATCGCGCAACAGCATCGCCTTCAGCCCGTACTACGAAAAAGGCCCACTCAATGCACGGCTGACCTACAACTGGCGCGACAGCTATCTGGCGGGCGGGTATGTGGCCGGTGCGGCTCCGGCAAGCGTGGACGACTACGCCGAACTCTGCGCCAGCGTCGGCTATGCGTTCAGCCCGAACTGGTCGCTGCAGGTCGACGCGCAGAACCTGTTGGACGAGCAATACCTGCAGTATCTGGGCGACAAGGACCATCTGACCGGCCGCTACAGGAGTGGACGCCGCTACATGGCCAGCCTGCATCTGAAGTTTTAGCGCAGCTGGCAACATGCCCGCGCTCACGGCCAGGCGAGCGCGGCCGATGCTCGGAATCGGCGCGTCTCCCTTGTACGCGCCGGTTCCGAGTGCGCCGTCCACGCCGACCGAGCGACTGCTTGCTACGGTTTATTAGCCACTCCGAGCCTTGAAGAAGGACGCCGCGCGCGTTGTAAAAAACGCACGCGACTTGCTGCAGATACATGCTTTACACAAAGGCTCAACTGCGCAGTGCAGCGACACGTTGCGACAGTTTTTTCGCCGAGACGCCGGACTTTGCACCCAGCTCCTGCGCAAACACCGACACGCGCAGTTCTTCCAGATCCCAGCGCAGCGCTTGCCAGTCTTCGCGGTTCTGCAAACCGTGCGCGGCGGCGGCTTCCACTGCATCCACGAACGGTTTGAGCTCGAGCATGCGCGCCTGGTCGCGTGCCGGATCGCGCTTTGCGCGCTCGGTGCGCAGGATCATCGCCCTGAGGTAGCGCGGATAATTGGCCAATGCGTCGGCCGGCGTGTCGCGCAGGAAGCCTGCATGCACCAGCGCGCGCAGTTGCTGCTCCATGTCGTCCAGATTACCGCGCGCCCAGCCCATCAACGGCGCTTCCAGCAACGGCTTGAGTTCGGCCACCGCGCCCAGGATGCTTTCGGCCAGCGTCAAGCGCTCCATCGCTTCGCCGAACAGCCGCTTGATCGCATCGTCGCGGCGCTGCGCGAATGCGCCGGGGTCGCGAATGGCGCCCAGGCCATCGGCCAGCACGGCATTGAGCGCGGCATCGACCAGATCGCCACGCAGGCGTTCCTGCGATTCGATGGCCGCATACAGCAGCCCGGTCTTGGGCGACACCGGCAGTTGCTTGCGCGCCTGTTTGATCTTGTCGGCCAATGCGATTTCCAGCAAGCGCCGCACGCCGCGCGGATGCGCCCGCGCAGCCTCGTTGCGGTCGGCGAAGATGCGTAGCGCCGCGTTGTCGCCCTGATCCACCAGCGCCGGGTACGCCGGCACGCCGGCCTCGCCGGCCACCTGCTCGGGAATCGGCGCTGTCGGAAAATCACGCAGGCCCTCGGCGGCCAGCGCGCGTCCGGCCCGCGCGGCGAATGCTTGCCCGGCACGCTCGCCAAAGCGCGCGCGCAGCCCGTCCAGATCGCGCGACTCGTCCAGCACCTTGCCGTCGTCGTCGCGCACGCGCAGGTTCATCAGCAAATGCGTGTCCAGCGCCTGCTCATCGAAATCCAGCGCTGCCACATGCGTACCGGTGGCCTTGGTCAGAAAGCGCGCCAGCTCGCCGCGGATATCGTCGGCCGAGGCAACGTTAAACGCCTCGTAGAACGCACGTCCGAAATCCGGTGCCGGCACATAGTTGCGGCGCTGCGCCTTGGGCAGGCTGCGAATCAACGCAGATGCCTTGTCGGCGACGAAGCCCGGCGCCAGCCACGACAGGCGCGCCGGATCCAGCGCATTGAGCAGGTGCAACGCCACATCCAGGGTCACGCCGTCGTCGATGGCCCCCGGCTCGAAGCGGTAATGCAACGGCAAGCGCGCATCGCCGAGTGGGAAATATTTCGGAAAGCGATCGGCTTCGCAGCCCTCGCCCGGCAGCACATCGTTCAACGACCAATGCAGGCTGCGGCGCTTGTCTGGCGGCAAGCTCTTCCACCAAGCATCCAGACCACTGGCCGAATGCAGCTCGGCTGGAATGCGATCCAGATACCAGCGCGCCTGCCAGTCTTCGTCGGCAACGATGCCGGCACGACGCAGCTTGGCCTCCTCTTCACGCGCCTGCTCTAGCACCTTGAGATTGTCGGCCACGAATGCGGCACGCGTGTTGATTTCGCCGGTCACCAGGCCTTGGCGCACGAACAGGTCATGCGCCGCGGCTGGGTCGATCTTGCCGAAATGCACCGGCTTTTTCGGCGCCAGCACCAGCCCGAACAGGCTGATCTGTTCCGACGCCACCACCTGCCCCTGCGCACGCGACCAATGCGCGTCGAAGTGCTTGCGCGCCAGCAGATGCGGCAGCTCGGCGATGGCCCAATCCGGCTCGATCGCGGCATTGGTCATGCCCCATACTTTTTGCGTGTCCAGCAACGTGGCAGCCACAATCCAAGGCGGCGGCTTGCGCGCCAATGCGGAGCCCGGAAACGGCACGAAGCGGCGTTGCCGCGCAGCCAGATAATCGCCCTTCTCGGTGCGATGACCGATCTGCGTCGGCAGGCCCGCCAGCAGCGCGCGATGCAACGACTGATACGCCGCCGCACGTTCGCGCTCGCTGCTAAGCGCAGATGCTTCGGCAGGCTCGGCCTGCTTGTTCGTCGCAGCAGGCGGGTGTTGCACAGGCGCCGTGTTCGGATCCGGCTTGCCTTCGCGCGCCAGTCGCGCGGCACGGTGCAACTGGCCGCGCGTGGGCCGGTTGGCGTTATGGCCGTCCTCGCGGGCAGGCGCGCTGGCACCGGCCAGCAATGGCGCCAGCATCACATTGGCCGGTTCTTCGCTCCAGCCGAGCTCCTCGCACAGCAGCCGCAGCTGTCGATGCAACTCGCGCCACTCGCGCATGCGCAAAAAGCCGAGGAAATGCCGGTTGCACCAGTCGCGCAACTTGGACTGGGTGAGATCTTCATGCACCTGCCGGTACGCATCCCACAAGCGCAGGATGCCCACGAATTCAGAGCGCACATCGGCAAACAGCGCGTGCGCGTTATCGGCAGCCTCGCGCGCTTCCGCCGGGCGCTCGCGCGGGTCCTGGATGCCCAAGAATGCGGCGATGATGATCATCTCGCGCAGACAACCGTGCTGCTGGGCGGCCACCAGCATGCGCGCCAGCTTGACGTCCACCGGCAGGCGCGCCATCTGGCAGCCAGTGGCGGTCAGACGCCGCTGCGCATCGATCGCGCCCAACTCCAGCAGCTGTTGCCAGCCATCGGCCACCGCGCGTTCGTCGGGCGCTTCCAGGAACGGGAAGTCTTCGATTCTGCCCAGCCCCAGCTGCAGCATGCGCAGGATCACGCCGGACAACGACGAGCGCCGGATCTCCGGGTCGGTAAACGCCGGGCGCGCGGCAAAATCCGCTTCGGCATACAGCCGGTAGCAAATGCCCTCGGCGATACGCCCACAGCGGCCCATGCGCTGGTTGGCGCTGGCCTGCGAGATCGGCTCGATATGCAGACGGTCCAGCTTCTGGCGCGGACTGTAGCGTTTGACGCGTGCAAGCCCCGGATCCACCACATAGCGAATGCGCGGCACGGTCAACGAGGTTTCGGCCACGTTTGTGGCCAGCACCAGGCGTCGCCGCGGGCCGGGATTGAACACGCGGTCCTGATCGGCCGCCGACAGCCGCGCGTACAACGGCACCACTTCGGTCTCTCGGTATTTGCGCCGTTCCAACGCCTGGTGCGCATCGCGAATTTCGCGCTCGCCCGGCAGGAACATCAGCACATCGCCGCGCGGGTCGATGCGGGTAATCTCGTCGATGGCCGCCACAATCGCATCGTTGACGCTGCGCTCGCCGTCGCGGCCGCTGCTGTGTTCGCCGTCGTCGCTGTCGCCCGTATCGCCTTCGAGCGGGCGGTAGCGCACTTCGACCGGGAAGGTGCGGCCTTCCACATTGATCACCGGCGCATTGTCGAAATGCTGTGCGAAGCGCTCGGTATCGATGGTGGCCGAGGTGACGATCAACTTGAGATCGGAGCGCTTGTGCAGCAACTGTTTGAGATAGCCCAGCAGGAAATCGATGTTGAGGCTGCGCTCGTGCGCCTCGTCCACGATGATGGTGTCGTAGGCCGACAGCCAACGGTCGCTGGCGATTTCCGCCAACAGGATGCCGTCGGTCATGAACTTGATGCGCGACTGCTCGCTGACCCGGTCAGTGAAGCGCACCTGGAAGCCAACGATGGTACCTAGTGGCGTCTTCAACTCTTCCGCCACGCGCGCAGCCACCGCACGCGCGGCGATCCGGCGCGGCTGAGTGCAACCGATCATCCCGGCGGCCCCGCGCCCTGCCGCCAGACACAGCTTGGGCAGCTGGGTGGTCTTGCCCGAGCCGGTTTCGCCGGCGATGACCACCACTTGATGATCACGGATCAACGCGATGATACGCTCGGCCTCGCGCGCGATCGGCAATTGGTTGTCCAGCGTGATGGCCGGCTGCTGCTCGGCCCGCGCCTGGCGCTGCGCCTGCGATGCCGCCAGCGCCTGCTCGAACGCATCGCGTACCTGCGGGTTGCCCGGCTTGCCCTGCCAGCGCGACCATAGGCCCAGCAAGCGGCCACGGTCGTGGCTCATCGCGCCATCCACGGCGCGGCGGCGCTCACGCAAGGTGTTGGCAAGGTCGGAGTCGATAGCGCTCATTGATCGAAAAATGTGAAAGATTGAATGACGTTTGATCCTTTAGCCTGTCTATTGTGACGCCATATCAGTTCCCTACGACATCAACCCGCAAGGACCATCCCATGTCCAAGAAAAAGAACGCCAACAAGCCCGTCGCCGTCGACGCCCTGCCGGTCGCCGCCGCATCGGCACCGCATATCGATATCGGGATCAAGGACAGCGATCGCAAGCAGATCTCCGACGGTCTGGCCCGCTACATGGCTGACGCCTTCACCTTGTATCTGAAGACCCACAACTTCCATTGGAACGTCACCGGGTCGATGTTCAACTCGCTGCACACCATGTTCGAAACCCAGTACACCGAGCAGTGGGCGGCGCTGGACGAAGTGGCCGAGCGCATCCGCGCGCTTGGCTACAACGCACCGGGTTCTTACCGCGAATTCGTTGCGCTCACCTCGATCGCCGAAGAGCCGGGCCTGAGCGACAGCGCCGACTGGCGTGAAATGGTGCGCCAGCTGGTCAGCGGCAACGAAGCGGTCTGCCGCACCGCACGCAAGGTGCTGGGCACCGCCGACGACGCCGGCGACGACCCGACCGTGGACCTGCTGACCCAGCGCCTGCAGACCCACGAAAAGTACGCCTGGATGCTGCGCTCGCTGCTGCAGTAATCCCCACGGGCTTCGCCCCTTCGGGTTTTCCCGAGGTTTCGCGGTTGCGAAACCTCGGGCCCTGCGCAATTGCGGCCACACCACAGGCCTTTAGCGCGCCCCCTGACTCAGGGTTGCGGCCATCTCCGCTTCGCGCACATGTCCCCCAACGTTTGCTTTGCAAACGTCGGGCCCCGCTACGTACCTCCCCCCCGCCTTCGGCGCGCCCCCTGACTCAGGGGGCTGTGGTGTGCGGTCGGCTGTTGAGCCCCTCTTCCGCCGGGGCGAGAAGGCACAGCTTGCGCGCCACTGGCGCGCGTGCCTTGGAGCGCCCGCGCCGCAAGCGCGGGCAGAGTCGCGGAGCGGGGGGGGGGTGGTGAGGGTGCGGGGCGAAGCTCAGCGCCCTCAACGCGCAGCCACCGGCCCTGTACTGCGCCGCATGCTCCACCCCGGTCACACCCCATGCGCGCATTCGCCCGCCACGTTCACAACACCGCGGCAATCTCCGACCCGCTATCGGGCAACGCTGCTGGCATGACACCGACCAGGGCTTGACCCGCGCGGTATCCTAGGCGGATGTCTTCTTCCGCACACGAATTGCTCAGCCGCGTCTTCGGTTACGACGACTTCCGCGGCCCACAGCAGGCCATCGTCGAACACGTCGCTGCCGGTAACGATGCTCTGGTGCTGATGCCTACCGGCGGCGGCAAATCGCTGTGCTACCAAGTACCGGCGCTGCTGCGCGATGGCATCGGCATCGTGGTTTCGCCGCTGATCGCGCTGATGCAGGATCAGGTCGAAGCCTTGCGCCAGCTCGGCGTGCGCGCCGAATTTCTCAATTCCACGCTCGATGCGGAGAACGCCCAGCGTGTGGAACGTGCCCTGCTGTCCGGCGATCTGGATCTGTTGTACGTCGCGCCGGAACGGCTGCTGACCCAGCGCTTCCTCTCATTGCTGGAACGCAGCCGCATCGCGCTGTTCGCCATCGACGAGGCGCATTGCGTCTCGCAATGGGGCCATGATTTCCGCCCGGAATACCGCCAGCTCACCGTACTGCACGAGCGCTGGCCACACATCCCGCGCATGGCCCTGACCGCCACCGCCGACCCGCCGACCCAGCGCGAAATTGCCGAGCGCCTGGACCTGGTGGACGCGCGCCATTTCGTCAGTTCCTTCGACCGCCCCAACATCCGCTACACCGTGGTGCAAAAGGACAACGCGCGCAAACAGCTGCAGGAATTCCTGGGCCGTTATCGCGGCTCGGCCGGCATCGTTTATGCGATGTCGCGGCGCAAGGTCGAAGAAACCGCGCAGCAACTGTGCGCACAAGGATTCAATGCGCTGCCCTATCACGCCGGCCTGCCAGCCGAGGTGCGCGCAGAAAACCAACGCCGTTTCCTGCGCGAGGACGGCATCATCATGGCCGCCACGATCGCCTTCGGCATGGGCATCGACAAGCCGGACGTGCGCTTCGTGGCGCACGTGGATCTGCCCAAGTCGCTGGAAGGCTACTACCAGGAAACCGGCCGCGCCGGTCGCGACGGCGACCCTGCCGAAGCCTGGCTTTGCTACGGCCTGGGCGATGTGGTGCTGCTCAAGCAGATGATCGAACAAGGCGAAGCCGCCGAAGAGCGCAAGCGTCTGGAGCGCGCCAAGCTCGATCACCTGCTGGGTTACTGCGAATCCATGCAATGCCGTCGCCAGGTACTGCTGGCCGGTTTCGGCGAGACCTATCCCAAACCCTGCGGCAACTGCGACAACTGCCTGACGCCGGCTGCGGCCTGGGACGCCACGGTGGCCTCGCAGAAAGCGCTCAGTTGCGTCTACCGCAGCGGCCAACGCTTCGGCGTGGGTCATCTGATCGACATCCTGCGCGGCAGCGAAAACGAGCGCATCAAACAGTTGGCTCACGATCAACTGAGCACCTACGGCATCGGCCGCGACCTGGACGAACGCACCTGGCGCGGCGTGTTTCGCCAGCTGGTGGCAGCCAGCCTGCTGGAAGTGGACAGCGAAGGCCACGGCGGCCTGCGCCTCACCGATGCCAGTCGCCAGGTGCTCAAGGGCGAGCGCCAGGTCATGATGCGCCGCGAAAACCCAGCCGCCGGACGCGACCGCAGCGCACAGCGCACCGGCCTGCCAGTGCAGGCGCAGGATCTGGTGCTGTTCAACGCCTTGCGCGGCCTGCGCGCAGAGTTGGCGAAGCAACAGAACGTGCCGGCCTTTGTCATCTTCCACGACAGCACCTTGCGCAACATCGCCGAACAACGGCCCACGAGCATCGACGCATTGTCGCGGGTAGGCGGCATCGGCGGCGGCAAGCTGGCCCGCTACGGCGCGCAGTTGATCGAGATCGTGCGCGAACAGGGCTGATGCAGCAGCGTGTGTCACCGCAACGCCGCCAGCGGCACAAAAATCCGCAGGATCGACAGCGCGCATTCAATCAGCCATTGCTAGTTTCACACAGCGAGCTGGCACGCGCTGCCAGCCCCTCTTCGTAGAGTGAAACCGATGAAACGTAGCCTGCTTGTCCTGGTCACTCTGTTCGCCACCGGCAGCGTCGCCTCCGGAAGCGCGCTGGCCCAAGCCAGCGATGGCAATACCGAAACGGCGACGCCACGCTCGCTGGACCTGAGCCTTCCACAAGCGCCGGTGCAGCTCCGCTCAGATCCGGCATACAGCGCCGACCCGCCGGGTACCTTCTACGGCGACAAGAGCGGCCCCAAGCCTGCGCTGGCACGCCCTAGCGCTGCATCCATCGCCACCGAGCGCGCCGAGCAATGCCAGGGCAAGCTGCATGGTGCGGTCGAAACCGGGCTGGGCTATTCCAACCGCGGCGGCAACAGCAACTGGCAGGCAGTCAATCTGAATTCTTGCAAGACCTATTACGACGATGACGGCAAGGCGCATCAGATCGGCGTCAGCATCAGTGTCGGTCGCGGTGAAGGCGCACTCTTTGGTCCGCGCTACGCACCCGGCGGCTACGGCCCCGGCCCATTCGGCTGGTAATCATACGGCTCCGTCAGCGTTGACGGCGGGTTCACTGCCGCATCGCTGAAAATGTGGCCTGACTTACGAGACCTGCTCATGCCACAGAACAAGGAACGGCCGGTTGTATTCGTTGTCGAAGACGGCGATGGCACCCGACAACTCAGCTGCCTTGTGCTGGAGAGCTACGGTTTTACCTGCCGCAGTGCCGGCTCGGTCGAAGAAGCGTTGGCACTGATCGAAAGCGATCCACGCGTCGACGTGTTGTTTTCCGATATCCATTTCCCGGGCGGTCTGACCGGTGTGGATCTGGCGCTCAAGACGGCGCACGCACCGTATAACCTGCCCGTCCTGCTGACCTCCGGCCTGGCGGTCGAATACGTGGAAGAAATTTTGCCCGACGGCGTGGCCTTCCTGGAAAAGCCCTACACCCCCGAGCAACTGCTGAGCGCGATCCGCAGCGTGATGGCCAAGCGCCGGGGGCTAGCCACTCCGGTCGCGTAACACTGGCGGCCGCGACTGGACGGCGACCCGCAATCCCGGTGTGACATGGCGGCCTTCGCGCGATGCGCCGGCAACGGAGATTGATCACGACACAGCGGTACCCTGCACGCGGCGCAACGCCCGTCTGGTGCAGGCGCGTCTTACGCTAGGGGAAAACATGAAACATCTAGCGACCGCAACCATTGCCATGGCTGCAATGAGATCTGCTGGCTGCGCTGCACGGTCTCAAGCATCGTGGCATCACCGATACAGAGGGGAGAACCGTGCCGACAAGCAAGACGCCGCTGGGCACAAGTCGCCTCAGATGACCCAGCGTTACGACCACCAAGTGCCCGTCGTAAGCCCGCCAAAAAAGCAGTAACCATTGCCCCACAGTCGCCGAATTGGCGGCCGCAGCGCGACCCTGTGAAGGGTCGTGGAACAATGCAAAGCTGCTTTATTTTTCCAAGAATTTTTCCAATTGCACAAAAAAGGCACCTTCGGTGCCATCTAAACTGCTGATTTTATTGGTGGGCCGTGATGGATTCGAACCATCGACCAAAAGATTAAAAGTCTTCTGCTCTACCGACTGAGCTAACGGCCCACTGACCCGACATTGCGTCGGGGTGAGCATTCTACCCTACGCGAGCGTCAAGATAAAATGGCGTAGTGGGTGGGGTCTGGGACGCCGGCGTCGGCGAAACCGGCAGCGCGCAAGCGGCATGCATCGCAGTGGCCGCAGGCGCGCCCGTCAGCGTCGGCACGGTAGCAGGAGACGGTGAGGCCGAAGTCCACGCCCAGGCGCACGCCTTCACGGACGATGTCGGCCTTGCTGAGGAACTGTAGCGGTGCATGCACGCGCAGCCCCGCGCCTTCCACGCCTGCCTTGGTGGCCAGATTGGCCAGCACTTCGAAGGCGCGCACGAACTCGGGGCGGCAATCCGGGTAGCCCGAGTAGTCCACCGCATTGACGCCGCAGAACAGGTCATTTGCGCCGACGACTTCGGCCCAACCAAGCGCCAGCGACAGCATGATGGTGTTGCGCGCGGGCACGTACGTGACCGGAATGCCGTCACCACCGGCGTCGGGGACGTCGATGTCGTCGGTCAGGGCGGAGCCGCCGATGCTGCGCAGGTCTACATCGACCACTTTGTGCGCAACGACGCCCTGTGCGGCGGCAACGCGTGCGGCGGCGTCCAGTTCCGAGGTATGGCGCTGGCCATATCGCACGCTCAGCGCGTAGACGGCAAAGCCCTGCTCCTGCGCGAGTGCGATGACAGCGGCGGAATCCATGCCACCGGACAACAGAACAACGGCTTTTTTCATGACGAATCGGCGATCGCTGCGGAATAGGGCCGAAGGCTATCAGGGACCGCGGTGCAGGGCGACCAGGCGACCGATTATCGGTCCATATTGGCCTCGTGAAGGTTTAGAGCGGCTACCAAAACGTAGCGAACAGCTGTCAGGTGGGCGCGGACGGCGCGCTCAGAACCGCAGTGGACGCGTGGTACATGCCGATTCCGAGCACCGGCCGCGCCCGCCTAGCGGTGAGCGCAGTCGTTTTGTTAGCCGCTCTTAGATGGCGGCGCACGGACGATGGGAATGCGCCGGTGCTATGCGTTCGGTCGCTGCCCGTTTTTTCTCGTGGACCGGCGCGCGCTTTACGCTCCATTCGTACGTCCTGGTATCTGGCCGTTTTCTCCCATGCGGACACGCCGTCCTGCCGCCGAGCAGTTGCCTGCCGATGAGCTGTTTCGTTCGCGTCTGGAGAACCAGATCGACTTGCGCCATCCGCTGGTCCAGCTGAGCCATCGGCTGCCGTGGAGTGCGTTGGAGCAGGCGCTGTCGCCGCAGTTGCCGGCCACCACCGGCACAGGCGGTCGGCCCGCATTGCCGGTGCGGTTGATCGCCGGGTTGCTTTACCTCAAGCACGCCTACGACCTGTCCGACGAGGCGGTCTGCGAGCGCTGGCTGGAAAATCCGTACTGGCAGTTCTTCACCGGCGAGGTGGTGTTCCAGACCTGCGTGCCGTGCGATCCCAGCTCCCTGACCCGTTGGCGACAGCGTCTGGGCGAAGCCGGGATGGAAGCGCTGTTGGCGCACACGATCAACACCGCTCACGCGATGAAGGCGGTGGATGCGCGCGAGTTGTCGCGGGTGATCGTGGATACCACCGTGCAGGAAAAAGCGATCGCCCATCCCACCGACAGCCGTTTGCTGGAGGTGGCGCGCAAGAAGCTGGTGCTGCTGGCCAAGCGACACGGCATCGCACTGCGACAGAGCGATGCGCGGCAAGGTCCGGCGTTGCGCCGCAAGGCCGGGCGCTATGCGCATGCGCGCCAGTTCAAGCGCATGCGCAAGGTGCTGCGACGCCAACGCACGATCCTGGCACGGGTATCACGCGATCTGCAGCGCAAGCTGGCCCAGCTGGAACCGTCGGTACGTGAGCGCATCGGTGTCTGGTTGGAGCGCGCGCAACGGTTGTTGGCACAGCGTCCCAAGGACAAACAAAAACTCTACGCCTTGCACGCGCCGGAAGTGGAATGCATGAGCAAGGGCAAGGCAAGCAGCCCCTACGAATGTGGCGTCAAGGTCGGCATTGCGGTGAGTGCGCGCAAGGGCTTGATCGTGGGCGCGCGCAGTTTTCCCGGTCATCCCTACGACGGCGATACGTTGGCCGAGCAACTGGAACAGGCGCGCGGGCTGCTGCAGGATGTGAATGTGATCCCGTAGGTGGCGATCGTGGACTTGGGGTATCGCGGGCGGGACGTGGAGGGTGTGCAGATCCTGCATCGGGGCAAAGCCAAGACGCTGACACGACGGCAATGGCGCTGGATCAAACGACGGCAAGCGGTAGAGCCGGTGATCGGACATCTGAAACGAGACTGCCGCTTGAATCGCTGCCATCTCAACGGCGCCCAAGGCGATGCACTGCACGTGCTCGGCTGCGCCGCTGGCGACAACCTGCGGTGGCGGCTGCGCTGGATCGCATGTTTGCGTGCCTGGTTGCAGGTGGCGCGGGCGCGTTCCTCAACGCCCTCCAGCACCATGTTGCCCGCAAACATGGTACTGGAGGTTTGAACGGGGTTTTTCAGGGGCGACTAGGTCCTGTTAACATTAATGTCTCGAGCGATTAAACTATTGGGCATGGAGATCACGCCAGCACAATTTGCACTCATCGAGCATTGCCTACCTTTGCAACGCGGCAATGTCAGCATGACCAACCTGCAGGTAGTCAACGCCCTTCTTTACGTCGCAGAGCATGGCTGCAAATGGCGCGGTCTGCCCGAGCGCTTTGGCAACTGGCATACGGTGTACACGCGCATTAACCGTTGGGCCAAGTCCGGTGTGCTGGACCGGATGTTCGCCCAATTGCAGACCTGCCAGATCGTGCGCATCAAAATCGAAGCGGTCTCGCTGGACTCCACCAGCATCAAGGTGCATCCGGATGGCACTGGCGCATTAAAAAAAACGGCCCACAATCCATCGGGAAATCGCGCGGCGGATGGAACACCAAAATTCATATGGTTGCCGCAGATGCTCGAACAGCCATCACGTTCGGATTGACGCCTGGCAACGCACATGACGCACCCGCAGGCCGCGCGTTGCTTGAACACCTGGGGCCAGTGGAGCGGCCGGTTCATCTGCTGATGGATCGCGCTTACGAAGGCAATGAAACCCGCCAGTTGGCGCTCGATCTTGGCTTCGTGCCGGTGGTTCCACCCAAGTCCAATCGGGTCGATCCTTGGGAGTACGACAAGGAAATGTACAAGCGGCGCAACGAAGTGGAGAGGCTGTTCCGTCGCTTGAAGGGCTACCGACGGATTTTCACGCGCTTCGAGAAGCTGGATGTCATGTTCCTTGGATTCCTCAGCTTCGTTCTGGTCGTCGATGGGCTTCGAATGTGTTAACAGGCCCTAGTGTCGCGTTCCGCATGTAACTTTTCTGGCTCTCTTGAATTTCAAGTGGGTTGCCGGGCATGCGGGTTGAACGTTTGGAAGTCCAGCTTGCCGGCAATCAGGAAGATGACGGTCTTGATGGTGGACAGGCGTTTGAAGCCGCGAGCTCTGCGCTTGGCGGACTGGAACAGGCCATTGATGGCTTCAAGGAAGCCGTTGGTCTGACGGGTCTGCGCCCAGGCGACGATGCCGTCCATGTGGCGGCGCACGAGGGCTGCGACTTCCTTCATCGCCTCGACCTTGGATCGCATCACGCAGACGCACCAGTGCTTGAGCCTCTCGCGCATCACGTTGATCTGCTTTCGGTCAAGCGCCTCGCGCAACTGCTCCTTGTAGAGCCACGCGCGGGCCGTCCGTGTGAGCTTGGGTGCCGTGATCAGCCCGTGCAATGCTGCGCCGGCCGTCGGTTTGAGGCTGAAGACATCCTTGAGCAGCGTCCAGCGCATGCCCTTGAGGGACTTCTCGGTGCGCTGCTCGATGCGCCTGGTTTTGTCCACGGCCGCGTTCGCATGTCCGACAAGGTGGAACTTGTCGAAGGTGATCTGCGCGTTGGGCAACTGGTCGCTTACGCCCTTGATGAACGCGGGCGACATGTCGATGCTCACCGAGGTGATCTGTTCGGGAGGGCAGCCATGAGCTGCCAGATCGTCAGCCAGCGCCTTCACGGCTTTGGCGTCCCGCCCCTCAGTCACGAAGATCACGCGTCGCGCCTGGGCATCGGCAGCCAAGGTCACATAGTCGTGGCCGCGAGCGCGCGACGTCTCGTCGATGGCCAGCGACGTGACGTCGCTGAAGTCGGCCTGCTCCAGGGCCATCTCGACATAGCGGTTGCACACCTGCATGCACCGGTACGCCGACTCGCCCACGATGCGCGCAACGGCCGCGAACGGCATCTGCTGCGACAACATCAGCACCAGCGCCTCGAACAACAGCGTGAAGCCCGACAACCGCCCAGCGAAGTCCGGCTCGACCAGGCGAACCGATCCGTCCCCAAGCTTCACACGCGGCGTGCGAACCTTCAGGTAGCACTCGTGCTGGAAAAAGTTCAGGTGCCGGTAGGTCTTGACCACGGTGTCATGAACCGGATGCAGCCCCTTTTGGCCCGATACCTTGAACCTCGTGCCCGGCTTGAAGTCCACCGGCACCGTCAACACCTTGGTCGCTTCGTCGAACTCGACCGCGCCTACCGACCACGGCGCGCCGATCCCCAGCGCCGCTTCAAACACCTTGGCCGTCATCCCAATCCCCGCGTCAGTGGTAAACCAGCCGAAATCCTACCCACTCAAATTCTCAGAGAGCCAGATCTGTTTACCAGCGTCAGACACTAGGCCAATCCGCTGCGCTACGCGCTTGATCCTCAGCGCCCAGGCTCATCATTCCAAAGCAGCTTATGCAACTGCATCTGGAAGCGCACCGGCAAGCGGTCGGCCACGATCCAGTCGGCCAGCTGTCGCGGGCCGACTTCACTTTTGCTCGGCGAAAACCACACCGTGCAGCGGCGATCCAGCGCGTGCGCGGCGACGATCTCACGCGACCATTCGTAATCGGCACGGCTGCAGATCACGAACTTGATCTGGTCGCGCGCGGTCAGCAGCAGCAGGTTTTCCCAGCGGTTGCGTGCTTCTTCGCCGGATGCGGGTGTCTTGATGTCGACCACGCGCGAGACGCGTGGATCGACAGCGGACACGTCCAGCGCACCGGACGTCTCCAGCGACACGTCGTAACCGGCATCGCAGAGTTTCTGCAGCAACACCAGACAACGCTTCTGCGCCAATGGCTCCCCGCCGGTCACGCAGACATGGCGCACGCCATGCGTGGCGACTTCGGCGAGGACGTCGTCGATGTCATGCCACTCGCCGCCATGGAAGGCGTAGGCGGTGTCGCAATACACGCAGCGCAGTGGGCAGCCGGTCAGACGCACGAACACCGTCGGCCAGCCAGCGGCTTCGGCTTCGCCTTGCAAGGACAAAAAGATTTCGGTGATCTTCAATCGCGGCAAGGGCGATTGAATAATCTCGCTAGGGACGGTGGCAGCGTTCATGGGCAAAGTATGCGCCGTGCCGACAAGCACAGACGCGCGGGCTCAGCGCAGTTGCTGGCCGAGGCGGATGGACTGCAGGCGTTCCTGAGCGACGCGTGCCGCATCGGAGCCGGGATACTGCGAGGCGACATGCTGCAAGGTCCGCTGGGCTTCGTTGTTCTTGCCTTCACCGTACTGCGAAAGGCCGAGCTTCAACAGGCCACCAGCGGCCTTGTCGTGTGTGGGATAACGGCTGACGAGATCGCGAAACTGCGCCTCGGCAAGCTGGAAATTGCGGGTGGCGTAATAACTCTCACCCAGCCAATACAAGGCATTGGGGGTATAGACGCCGTTGGGATAGAGCTCCAGAAAGCTCAGGAACAGCTGAGAGGCATCGTCGTACTTGCCGTTCTTCAACGCATCGAAGGCCACGTTGTAGGCAGTACGTTCGTCGTTGCTGACGGCCAAGGTGCCTGGGTCGCCATGGACGGTAGGCGGCTTCTCGGAAGTTGCCGCCGTTGGGGGCCGCGCAGCGGGTGCCGGGGCCGGAGTCACGCTGCCGGTCGCTGGGGGCAATGACGGCGTTGCGCCACCTGCGCCTTCCAACCGGTTCAAGCGTCCATCCAGGTCCAGATATTGGTCCTTGGACTGCTGCTTGAGTTGCTCATTGTCGTGCTGAAGCTGTTCGACGGTCGACCGCAATGCCTGCAGGTCCGAACGCGCCTGCTGCAGCTGATTGAGGAGATCGTTGTTGGCCTGACTATTGGCCTGCTGCTGCTCGAGCACGGCCACACGATCAGCGAGACTGGCTCGCTGTGCGTATGCCGGCGCGGCGACCACAAGGGCCGCCGCGACGAACAGGGATGTCACTCGAAAGCGCATCGCTTCTTACTGAGCCGTGTACACGATTTCGACCCTGCGGTTCTGCGACCAGCAGGACTCGTTCGACTCGGTGCAGACCGGACGCTCTTCGCCGTAGCTGACGACGGTCAGCTGGCTGGCCGAGCCGCCGGCAGCCTGCAAAGAGGACGACACGGCATTGCCGCGACGCTCGCCCAGACCCATGTTGTACTCACGCGAACCGCGCTCGTCGGCATTGCCCTGCAGGGTGATGCGCGAGGAAGGACGGTCACGGAGGTACTTGGCGTGGCAAGCCATGATGGCCTGGAATTCCGGCTTCAGGGAGTCCTGATCCAGATCGAAGTAAACAACGCGCTGACGCAGGCAGGCATCGGTATCCAGGTCGCCGGGGCCGTACAGGCCAGAGGTGGACGGGCCGGTGGGAACCGAGGAACCAGCGGTGGTATTGGTTGCAGGTGGCGGAGTTTCCTTCACCTTCTTCGAGCAACCAGCCAGCACGGCGACGGACAATAGAGAGACAAGCAAGACGCGGGTGGACTTGTTCATGGGGTACCTATGGAGGCTCTGGGCCAATGAGTGGTTTAACGCAGCGAAATATTAACATTAATGCGCGGTTCGGTAAGGCCCCCATGCGGGTTCTCTCACATCGCCGTCGGCCAGCACTAGACGCTGGCGGACCCGAGCGTCGGAAGAGACGGCGTACAGCACGCCACGGCCGCCTTCGCGCGCCGCGTACAACACCATGCTAGCGTTAGGCGCGAAGCTCGGCGATTCGTCCAGAGATCCCGGCGACAGCGTGCTCCAGCTGGGCGAACCCAGGCTGCGGTCCATCATGGCGATGCGGTAGGTATTGCCACTGCCCTGTGCCACGGCAATCTTCTTGCCGTCGAACGACACACTGGCGGTGGCGTTGTAGTTGCCCTGGAAGGTGACACGGTTGGCGCTGCCGCCGCTGGCCGCGACCTGGTAGATCTGCGGACGACCGCCGCGATCAGAGGTGAAGTAGATGCTGCCGCCATCCGGCGCCCAGGTCGGCTCGGTGTCGATGCCGAAGTGGTTGGTGAGCTGGGTGAGCTGCTTGCTGCCCAGGTCCATCACGTAAATTTCCGGGTTGCCACTACGCGACAGCGCCAGCGCCAGGCGACGGCCATCCGGCGAGAACGACGGCGCGCCATTGATGCCGCGGAAGCTGGAGACCAGTTCGCGCGCGCCGGTGGCGATGTCCTGCAGGTAGATCGACGAGTTGCCGCGCTCAAAGCTCACATAGGCCAGCTTCTTGCCGTCCGGGCTCCAGTTGGGCGACAGCAACGGCTCGGCCGAACGTACGATGGTCTGCGGATTGTAGCCATCCGAATCGGCCACCATCAGCGCATAACGCATGGCGCCGCCCTTGCCGCTGGCAGTCACGTAGGCGATGCGGGTCCAGAACGCGCCGCGCACGCCAGTGATCTTTTCATAGATCGCATCGGCCATCTGGTGCGAAACATCGCGCATTGCGTTGGCACGCGCGGTCATCGCCAGGCCCAGCATGCGCTCGCCCTTCGCGACATCGAACAGCTCGTACTCCACGCGATAGGCGCCTTCGCCCGCGTCCATGACGCGGCCAACCACGATGTAGTTCTGCTTGAGGGTGCGCCAGGTCTGGAACTGCACCTCGGTGCCACGGGTCGGCTTTTCGACGATCTGCGCGGCCGGCAGCGTGCGGAACTGGCCGGAACGATCAAGGTCGGCGCCGACCACCGCAGACACATCGGTCTGCGGTGCAGTGTCGGAGCCCTGGTAAGGCATCGGAATGACGGCGATCGGCGTGGCCGAAGCGCTACCGCCGACGATATCGATGGTGAGGCCTTGCTGCTGCGCGAGCGCGCTCAGCGGCAACAACAGGACGGTCAAGGCGGCTAGCCAACGCAGCGGTTTCTTCATGGACGGCTCGGATCGGGCAGGAAAAGTGTGCAAGGGATAGCAATCAGCGAGTGAACATACGCGCAATCGTGAATGAGTTGACGTGAAAATGGAGCGAGCGATCGTGTAGCAGCATGGGGGGCACCATTGATGGACAGCGTTGACGTGGCAGCTCGCCTGCTGCCGTTTGGGGTTGCAGCGTGCGTACCGGAATCAGCCACCCTTTCATCGCATCAGGCTGCGGCGCCGATGGATGGCATCCGCAGCCTGACGACGATCATTACTGGTCCTGCGCGGTGAATACGAAGGTCAAATTGCGCTGGAACACCGATTCAAACCCGCGGTACGGCAATGGCTGTGCACTCAACACGGCCGCCTCGATCGAACGCTGACCGGCCTCGTCATAGGGGCAGCCCGGCGCCACCTTGGCCTCCATCACGCTGCCGCCCGGCAGCTGCCGGATGTTGATCGTGCATTTCTGGCCCGGCGGCACCGACGGCGGGCGCACCCACTGCGCCAACACCTTTTGCTGGATCGCCGCAGCGTACTTGGCCGACAAATCGGTGCTGGTACCGCCCTGCCCTGCAGTCGGCTGCGCGCTGGTCGCGGTGGCCGCGGAGGACTGCTGCGCACGTGCGGCGGCAACCTGGCGCAGCTTTTGCTCGGCCAGCGCCATGTCCTTATCGGCTTGCGCGCGCTGACGACGGATGTCGGCGATCTTCTTCTGGCGTTCGGCGTCTTCCGCCGCCTGCTGCGCGGCCGCCTGCTTCTTCTTGGCGTCGGCTTCTTCCTGCTGCTTGGCCAAGCGCAACTTCTGCTCTGCCTCTTCCTGGCGTTTGCGCTCGGTCAGATCGATCTGCTCCTGACGGCGCTTGGCTTCCTGTTCCTGCCTGGCCTTTTCGGCGGAAATCGCCAAGGCGTCGACACGATCCTGGTCGACCTTGTCGGGCTGGGCGACACGCTCCTGTGCCTGTGCCTGCTGTGGCGTGGGCGCATCCTGCGGACGCGGCTCGGGAATCGGCTGCGGCGGCGGCACGCTGTCTTCCGGCGCAGGTTCGGGCAATGGTGCCGGCGGCGGCGGCGTTTCGACCGGCGTGGCCTTCAATGCCTGGCGTGCAACCCGCGCATCAGCGGCGGACACGTCCAGCGAGGCTTCCATGCTGGGGTCGCCGGCGGCCGGTTCGACCGAGCGTTCGGGCGACCACAGCCAGCCGGCGATAAACACCAGCGCGACCAGCACGTGCACCACCAATGCCAGGACGACCGGTCGGAGCCAGCCGTCATCGCGCGCCGTCTGCGTGGGGAGTGCGTCAGCGTGCATCGCTGCCTGCAGTGCCGCCGGAGTCGGAAATCAGGCCCACCTTCTCGACCTTGGCCTGCTTGAGCACACCGATGGCGTCCATGATCTTTTGATACGGCGCGGCGCGATCGCCCGCCACCACCACGCGCGCATCCTTGTCTTGCGCCACGATCGCAGCCAGCTGCGCCTGCAGCGCAGCCACGTCCATCGGCTGCGGCTTGCCCTTGGGCAGTTGCAGAGCCAATTTGCCATCGGCGGCGACCACCACCACGACCGGGTCCTGCTTGCTCTCCAGCGACTTGGCGCGCGAGCTGGGCAGGCTGACGTCGGTGCTCAGGGTCAGCAACGGTGCGGTCACCATGAAGATGATCAGCAGCACCAGCATCACGTCGATATACGGCACGACGTTGATGTCGGATTTGAGCTTGCGCTTCTTACGGCGGGAAATACCGGAGATCATCGCGAAACGTTCCTCATTAGTCCTCGGCGCCGGCTGGCAGCGTGGTCGCACAGTGTCCGTGTAGGGAGCACCTGCGCGTGGCGCTACGCATCGACGCGACTGGCTCTCCCGAGCACGTCCCGCGTGACGCAAGCGGGTGCGTGCCGGGAGCGCGCATCACTCGTCCGCGCCGACCTGACGCTGCAGGATGGAGCTGAACTCGTCGGCAAAGGTTTCGTAGCGCACCGACAGCCGTTCCACGCGCGTGGTGAAGCGGTTGTAGGCCCACACGGCCGGGATCGCGACGAACAGGCCGATAGCGGTGGCGAACAACGCTTCGGAAATGCCTGGCGCCACGGCCGCAATACCGGCCTGCTCGCCGCTGCTGACCATGTCATGCATGGTCACCATGATGCCGAACACCGTACCGACCAGGCCGACGTACGGCGCGGTAGAGCCAATGTTGGCCAGCAGTTCGAGATTGCGCTCCAGCTGATCGACTTCGCGGGTGAAGGCGGTACGCATGGCACGCTGTGCGCCTTCCAGCTGCACGCGTGCATCCAGACGGCGACGGTCGCGCAGACGCGAGAACTCGCGGAAGCCGCCTTCGAACATCGATTCCAGACCGCCGACGGTGCGGTTGCGGTCGGTTGCCGAGGCGTACAGCTTGGCCAGATCCGCACCGGACCAGAAGCGGTTTTCGAACTCGTCCGCCTCGCGGTTGGCCTGCTTGAATGCACGCGCCTTGCGGAAAATGATCACCCAGCTGATGAACGAGCCGATCAGCAGCAGCAACACGATGATCTTGACCGGGATACTGGCGCGCAGGATCAGGTCTACATAGTTGATGCTGCTGTTGTGCGCCACGCTGGCGGTCTGCGCCGCGGCAGCGGCGACGTCCTGCGGTAGTGCTTCCACTACCGTGTCCTGCAGGGCCAGGAGCAATGCAATCGACATCCGTTCGTTCCTCAGTAATCGGATTCTGTGGTTTCTAAAGCTTTCAACACGTCATACAGCGCATCGTCCATGCCACGCGGGCGGAAGTCGCTGGCATCCAGTGCGGCAATGCGCACCTCAGCGGTCAGCAGCACTTCGCCTTCGCGACGGACCGATTGCGCGAACAGCAGGCTGGCCCGTCTGCATCGCAGCAGCACCGCCGACACTGACAGCGCGTCGTCGAGCCGGGCCGGCTTGAGGAAATCCAATTGCATCGAGCGGACCGCAAACACCAGATCGTGCTCCTGGCGCGTGCGCTCCTGCCCGTAACCGAGCGCGCGCATCCACTCCGAGCGCGCACGTTCCATGAAGGCGACGTAGCGCGCGTGGTAGACCACCCCGCCAGCGTCGGTATCTTCCCAGTAGACGCGTGTCGGCCAACTGAATATGGACGGGGATGCGGGATGTGGGATGCGGGATGCGGTGGTCATGAGCCAGGAATGTCGATCGAAATGCCCCAGGCGAGCAACGAACGCAGCGTCATCAGAACAAGTCTCCCGGTTCGCCGATGCCCGGAGCGCGGTCGCGCGGCGGCTTCAGGCCCAGATGCAGATAGGCCTTGGTGGTGACCATGCGGCCGCGCGCGGTGCGGATCAGAAAGCCCTGCTGGATCAGATAGGGTTCGATCACGTCTTCCAGCGTGCCGCGCTCTTCCGACAGCGAGGCGGCGAGCGATTCAACACCGACTGGGCCGCCATCGAAATGCTCGACGATGGTGCGCAACATGCGACGGTCGAGCTCGTCGAACCCTTCCGGGTCGACCTTGAGCATCTGCATGGCCGCCTGCGCCACCGGCAAATCGATATGCCCGGCCGCCTTGACCTGGGCGTAGTCGCGCACGCGGCGCAACAGCCGGTTGGCGATACGCGGGGTTCCACGCGCGCGGCGTGCGATTTCCGCAGCGCCCTCGGGCGTGCAGTCGATGCCTAGAATTGCCGCCGAGCGGATCACGATGCGGGTCAGCTCCTGCGGCGAATAGAACTCCAGCCGCTGCACGATGCCGAAGCGGTCGCGCAGTGGCGCGGTCAGCAACCCGGCACGGGTGGTGGCGCCGATCAGGGTGAACGGCGGCAAATCGATCTTGATCGAACGCGCGGCCGGGCCGTCGCCGATCATGATGTCGATCTGGAAATCTTCCATCGCCGGGTACAGCACTTCTTCCACCACCGGCGAGAGGCGGTGGATTTCGTCGATGAACAACACATCGTGCGGCTGCAGGTTGGTCAGCAGCGCGGCCAGATCGCCGGCCTTTTCGATCACCGGGCCGGAGGTCACGCGCAGGCTCACGCCCAACTCGTTGGCGATGACGTGGCTGAGCGTGGTCTTGCCCAACCCGGGCGGGCCGAAGATCAGCACATGATCCATCGCCTCGCCGCGCGCCTTGGCCGCCTGGATGTAGATCTCCATCTGCTCGCGCACCGGCTGCTGGCCGAGATAATCGGCCAAACGCTTGGGACGAATGCTCGCATCGGCGGCATCGTCTTCGCGGGTGGAGCTGCTGGCGATGATGCGCTGGTCCATGAGAGCGGGAGTGGAAGATTCGGGAGCGGGAATTGGAACCGAATAGTATCGGACGCGGGCGCGTTCAGCGCTACGCGCTTACCAATCCCGAATCTCCAGCCCCCAATCCCGGGCCGCCACCGGCGGCCTCAGATCTCGACTTGTGCGCCCAATTCGACCAGGCGATTGCCGGGAATGCGGAAGAACCCGGTCGCCGGGGCGGCGTTGCGATGCATCAGCGCGAACAGCTTGTCGCGCCAGATCGGCATGCCGCGGTTGGCGCTGGCCACAATGGTTTCGCGGCTGGCGAAATAGGTCGTGTCCATCGGATCGAAGTAGATGCCGCCCTGGTCGCAGGAGCGCATCAGCGCCAGCGGCACGTCCGGGGTCTCCATGAAACCGAAGCGCACATGCACACGGTAGAACTCGTCGCCGATCGCCTCGATCTTCAGCCGTTTGCCGGCGGCGGCGTACGGGCCCTGCAACGTTTCGACCGTAAGGAACACATTGCGCTCGTGCAGCACCTTGTTGTGCTTGAGGTTATGCATCAGCGCGTGCGGCACCACCATCGGGTCGGCGGTGAGAAATACTGCCGTACCCGGCACGCGCACCGGCGGCGCCAGCATCAGCCCGGGCAGGAAGGTATCGAGCTTGATGCCGTCCTTGCGGATCTCATCGTGCAGCAGCTTGCGGCCGCGGCGCCAGGTGCGCATCAGCGTAAACAGGATCAGCCCCAGCAGCAGCGGGAACCAGGCGCCGTCCAGGAACTTGATGATATTGGCGTAGAAGAACGCGCAGTCCACCGCCAGAAACACCAGCGCGAACAGCCACAGCAGCGGCGCCGGCACACGCGGATTGGCACGCGCGTAAATGACCATCAACACGGTGGTGATCAGCATGGTGCCGGTCACCGAGACGCCGTAAGCGGTCGCCAGCGATGTCGAGTCGCCGAAACCGACCACCGCCACCGCCACCGCCAACAGCAGGCACCAGTTCACCGCCGGCACGTAGATCTGGCCGATGGTGGAGTGCGATGTGTGGCGAATGTGCATGCGTGGGATGTAGCCCAGCTGCATGGCCTGGCTGGCCACCGAATAGGCGCCAGTGATCAGCGCCTGCGAGGCGATCACCGTGGCCGCAGTGGCCAGCACGATCATCGGGTACAGAGCCCACTCGGGCACTGCTTCGTAAAACGGATTGCTGACCGCGGACGGATCGCGCAGCACCAGCGCGCCCTGCCCCAGGTAAGTCAGGGTCAGCATCGGCAGTACCACGAATTGCCAGGAGCGACGGATCGCCTTGGCACCGAAATGGCCCATGTCTGCGTACAGCGCCTCACCGCCGGTGACTGCCAGCACCACCGCACCGAGCACGAACACCGCATGCCAGTTGTGTTCGACGAAGAAAAGCACGCCCCACCATGGGTTCAACGCATGCAGCACTTCCGGTGCGCGTGCCATGTTGTAGACGCCGATCGCGCCTAACGCGAAGAACCAGACCAGCGTGATCGGGCCGAACGCCTTGCCTACACGCTCGGTGCCGAAGCGCTGGGCCAGGAACAGCATGCCCAGCACCACCAGGGTGATCGGCACGACGAACGCTTCGAGTTTGGGCGCGGCCACCTGCAGGCCTTCCACCGCCGACAGCACCGAGATGGCCGGGGTGATGACGCCGTCGCCAAAGAACAGCGACGCACCGAAGATGCCAAGGATGCCGACCACGTACATCGAGCGCGAACCGCCCGGCAGGGTGCGTTGCGCCAGCGCGGTGAGCGCCATGATGCCGCCCTCGCCGTCGTTGTCGGCGCGCATGATCACGGTGACGTATTTGAGCGTGACCACCAGCATCAGCGCCCAGAACACCAGCGACAGGATGCCCAGCACGGTGTCGTGGTCCGGGGTCAACCCGTAATGCGGCGAAAACGCCTCCTTCAAGGTGTACAGCGGGCTGGTACCGATATCGCCGAAGACGACACCGATGGCACCGATGACCAAGGCGGTTTGGCTGTTGGCAGACGCGTGGCCGGAGCCGGCTGCTGGTGTAGGAGTGTGGGACATGAGGTGAGCAGTTTTCGCCAGACAGCGTGAAGAAGATGAGGGACACAGCGCTTGCCGAAGGCACCTGCACCAAAACCGCGCAGGCTACCAATGTACGGGCTGGCCGCGGGCAAGGATGCGCAGTGTACGAGCCGCCCCTGCCGATTCCGAGTGCCGGCCGCGCCCGCTTGGCAGCAGCGCAGTGATGGGGCGGCTGCGCTCAGCGCAGCGCGGCTTGCAGGGCCTTGCGAATGACCGTGGCCACCTCACCGCCTTCTGCACCGGCATCGCGCGCCATGCGGGCAGCCTCGGCAGGCTTGTAGCCCAACTGCTGCAAGGCCACGGTGGCTTCGGAGATGGCATCCGGCCCCAGTTGGCCGGTGATCGGCGCGCCGCTGCTGAAGTCGGCCGCGCGGTCGCGCAGCTCCACCACCATGCGCTCGGCCGTCTTCTTGCCGATGCCGGGGATGCGGGTCAGCGCGGTGATGTCGCCACTGGTGATCAAGCGGGCGAATTCGTCCACGGTCACGCCAGACAACACCGCCAGCGCAATCTTGGCACCGATACCGGTGACCTTCTGCACGTCGCGGAACAGCCGCCGCTCGCCCTCGCGCAGGAAGCCATACAACGACACGCTGTCTTCCTTTTGCGCGTAATGGGTAAACAGGATCACGTCGCGACCGACATCGGGCAGGTCGTAGAAGGTGCTCATCGGCGCCTCCAGCTCGTACCCCACCCCGCCCACGTCGATCACCAGCCACGGCGGCTGCTTGTAGGCCAGGATCCCGCGCAGACGGCCGATCATTGGGCACCGGCGTGGCGGTGCCGGGATTCGGGATTCGGCATTCGGGATTGGCAAACTTCCTCACTGCCGTTGACGAGGGCTGCGCACCGCCGAAGCGGCACAGCGCGCGCGGACTCGCCGCTGCGAATCCCCCATCCCGAATCCCGAATCCAGATTGTCATTTCTTGCGGCTCCAGGCCTGTTGGGTATTGACGCCCAAGCATTGCGCAGTCGCGCGCACGTGGGCGTGAGTGATGGCGACCGCCAGTGCGTCGGCGGCGTCGGGCTGCAGCTTGCCTTTCAAGTTGAGCATGATGCCGACCATGTGCTGCACCTGCAGCTTGTCCGCGCCGCCTTTGCCGACCAGCGCCAGCTTGACCTCGGTGGCGGCGTACTCGTGCACCGGCAGGTCGCGCATGACCACCGCGCAGATTGCCGCGCCGCGCGCCTGGCCAAGCTTGAGCGCGGAAGCGGCACTCTTGCCCATGAACACCTTCTCGATCGCCACCTCATCCGGCCGGTAGGTTTCGATCAACTCGCCCAGCCCGTGCAACAGGCGCTTGAGCCGCTGGGAGAAGTCGCCCTCGCCCAGCAGTATCAACGGCGCGTGGTGCACATGCCGGCTGCGACCGCCCTCGTCGATATCGATGATGCCGATGCCGGTGCGCTGCGAGCCGGGATCGATGCCCAGGATGCGGGTCATCTAGAAGCCGGGACTGGGGGATGGGAGGTTAGGGATTGGTAATGCACGTGCAGGGTGCCGGTCGCATCGCTGTTGCGCATCCCCAATGCCGAATGCCGCCATCCCCGTCTTCATTTACGCGCCAAGCGCCGCTTGATCGACGTTCGAATACACGTCCTGCACGTCGTCCAGGTCTTCGAGCATGTCCAGCAGCTTGCGGACCTGCACCGCCGTGTCGCCGTCCACGGCGATGTCGTTGTCGGCGCGAAAGACGATTTCGGCGTGCGCCGGCTCCAGGCCGGCGGCAGCCAGGGCGTCCCTGACCTGGGCGAAGGCGTCCGGGGCGGTGAGCACGTCGATGGCGCCGTCTTCGGGATAGACCACCACATCGTCGGCGCCGGCTTCAATGGCGGCGTCGGTGAGGGTGTCCTCATCGATGCCGGCGGCGAAGCTGAGCACGCCCAGGCGCTTGAACATGAAGGCCACCGAGCCCTCGGTGCCCATGTTGCCGCCGCATTTGCTGAAGGCATGGCGCACGTCGGCCACGGTGCGCACGCGGTTGTCGGTCAGGCAGTCCACGATCACCGCCACGCCGCCGGGCGCATAGCCCTCGTAGCGCACTTCTTCGTATTCCACGCCTTCCAGCTCGCCGGTGGATTTCTTGATGGCGCGCTCGATCACGTCCTTGGACATGTTCGCCGACAGGCCCTTGTCCATGGCGGTGCGCAGACGCGGATTGTTGGACGGGTCGCCGCCGCCAGCGCGCGCGGCTACGCTGATCTCGCGGATGATCTTGGTGAACATCTTGCCGCGTTTGGCGTCGGAGGCGTTCTTGCGGCCTTCGATCGAGGGGCCTCTACCCATGGGTGGTTCCAGACTGGCTTGGATGACAGGGCGCGGATTTTACCTGATTGCCTGCCCTCACCGGGGCCACAACATCCGCCGGCGCATGTTCACGACCGAAAGCGGCCGCAGCGCAGGAAGGCCAGCGCCTGTGCGGCGGCCTCGGGCGAGCGCAACAGGCCGCTGTGGCTTGCCCGCATCACGCAATGGTCGCGCAACCCGGGCAGACGGGTTTCGGCCAGTGCAACAGTTCCGTCCGAATCGCCGTCGAGCGGGGCAAGCCAACGGCCGACCCCGCGCGCGACGCTGCCGGCGACCTGACCGATCTCGGCCTGGCCATCCCAGCGCGCGAAGCCCTGTTGCAAGATCGCGGCGCTGCGGCCCATCGCCCACAGCCCGCCGCGTTGCGCCAGTCCGCGTGCAGCGGCACTGCCGCATAGCGGCGAGCCCAGACAAACCACGCGGCGCACCGGCAGCTCGGGCGCATCCTGCAATGCCTGCAGGGTCATCAGGCCGCCCAGGCTGTGGCAGACCACCCACTGCGCACGGCTGGCGCGCAGACGTTCGATCAAACATGGCACCGCCCGCGCGGGACCGCCGAGCACGCTGGCGTAACCGAACAGCGCAGGCGCCAGGCCGTCCGCACGCATCCGCCGCGCCAACGGCAGCAGCCAATGCGTGGTGTTCCAGATGCCATGCACCAGCAGCACGTCGGCGGTCGCGGCGGTGGCCTGCGCGCGTGGATTGCGCCGCGGCGTGGCCGGGCTGATGGGTGATGCGCTGGACACTGAGGTGGTTACCGGGACATGGGCGTCAGATGCGTGTCTGCCGCGCGCGGGACTGCGACGGTGCAGGCGCAAGCGCAATGGCCGGCGGCACAGGTCCGCTCAGGCCGCTGCAAGCACCGGCCTATGCCGCAGGATGTATTCGCGGTCGACGATCTTGCCGACCGGAAAATCGTATTCGCCCACCTTCTCGAAGCCATAGCGGGCGTACAAGCGTTGCGCGCCGAAATTCTCCGACCACACGCCGATCCACAGGGTGCGTGGGCCGTCGCGTTCCAGCCATTGCAGCGCGGTTTCGAACAGCCGGCTACCCCAGCCGCTGTTCTGGTAGTCCTTCAGCAGATACAGCCGCTTGAGCTCTCCATCGCCGGGGCGCACATCGTCATGCGGCAGCCCGCACGGGCCGGCAGCCGCATGCCCGACCAGCAGGTTGTCCATCTCCAACAGCCAGATCGCGTAATCCGGGTGCGCCAGCACGATGCGCGCACGCTCCACGGCATAGGTCTCTTCCAGGAAACCGTGCAGGTCTTCTTGCGGATACAGATGCCCGAAGGTTTCGGTGAAGGTCTGTGCGGCCAGAAGCGACAGCGCTTCGGCATCGTCCGGCGTGGCGCGGCGAATGCGGGTCATGCGGGCCCCTCTGGCAAGTCGACGGGGCAGCTTCTCGCATGCTGCGGCGCTGCTGCAAGTGGGGAATCGAGAATGGGGAATGTGGAATAGGAGAGCGTCCTGCGATTCGGACATTGCTGCGCCTGCGGAGCTGGCAGGCCTGAGCATCACGAGGTCTGGTGCTACGTGCTGTGGAGCGCCACGCATGGAAAGCGCTGCGCCCCATGCTTGATCGCCTGCACGCAGCTCCGACCCACCCCCTGATGTTGCGCGGGTCGCATTCGCCGGCTCCACCAATATCTCCCGCATCATCAACCGCACTCTGGCCGCGCGCGATGCCGCCACCGCACCAGGAAACGTCGCAGTTCGCCACTGGCGTGACGCACCTCCCATGCGCCACGCTGCGCATGCACTGGTTCGCCATGACATTGAGCGCCGCGCAGATTGGCCAAGCGATGCCGTTCCCGGAAGGTCGCTCGCTGCGCATAAATAACACGGCCACGCGCTAGGCGTGGCCGTGCTTGATCGCGGATCAGACCTGCTTCGAGCGGACCTGCACGTGCACTTCGGCAAGTTGGTCTGCGGCGATCGGCGACGGGGCGTCGGTCATCAGATCCTGCGCGCCGGTGGTCTTGGGGAACGGGATCACGTCGCGGATGGACTCGGTGCCGGCCATCAGCGCGGCGATGCGGTCGATACCGAACGCGATGCCACCGTGCGGCGGGGCGCCATAGTTCAACGCATCCAGCAGGAAGCCGAACTTGGCCCGCGCTTCTTCTGCACCGATGCCCAGCAACTCGAACACCGCGCTCTGCATGTCGGGGCGATGGATACGGATCGAGCCGCCGCCGATTTCATTACCGTTGAGCACCATGTCGTAACCGCGCGAGACCGCGGTGCGGGCGTTGGCGCGCAGGTCGGCGATATCGTCCACCGCCGGTGCGGTGAAGGGGTGATGCAGGGCCACGTAGCGCTGCGCTTCCTCGTCCCATTCGAACATCGGGAAATCAGTGACCCACAGCGGCGCCCAGCCCTCTGCGACCAGATCGAACTCCTTGCCGGCCTTCAGGCGCAGCGCGCCCATGAAGTCGGACACCTTGGTGTAGCCACCGGCACCGAAGAACACGATGTCGCCATTGCCGGCGCCTACATGCTTGAGCAGCGCGGCGAAGGCTTCTTCGCTGAAGAACTTGGCGATCGGCGAGCTGACCTCGCCGGTCTCCGACAGCTTGATATAGGCCAGGCCCTTGGCACCATATTTGGCGGCATGCGCGGCGTAGTCGTCGATCTGCTTGCGCGACAGCGTGGCGCCGCCGGGGATGCGCAGCGCAGCCACGCGGCCATCGGCATCGTTGGCGGCGGCAGTGAACACCGGAAATTCGCTGGATTTGACCAGTTCCGCCACGTCGACCAATTCCAGGGCGATGCGCAGGTCCGGCTTGTCCGAACCGTAGCGACGCATCGCCTCGGCCCAGGTCATGCGCGGGAACTGCGCGGCCAGATCGACATCCACCACTTCCTTGAAGATGGCGCGCATCATGTCTTCGACAAAATCCTGCACGTCGCGTTCGCGCACGAAAGCGAATTCCATGTCGAGCTGGGTGAATTCCAGCTGGCGGTCGGCGCGTAGCGCTTCGTCGCGGAAGCAGCGCGCGATCTGGTAGTAACGGTCGAAGCCGGCCACCATCAGGATCTGCTTGAACAGCTGCGGGCTCTGCGGCAGCGCATAGAACTCGCCCGGATGCATGCGCGCCGGCACCAGGAAGTCGCGCGCGCCTTCCGGGGTGGCCTTGGTCAGGATCGGGGTTTCGATGTCCTGAAAATCGCGCGCATCCAGATGCCGGCGCAGCGCCTGCACCAGCTTGATGCGGGTGCGCTGCATGCGCTGCATTTCCGGGCGACGCAGGTCCAGATAGCGGTACTTCAGGCGGGTTTCTTCGCCCGGATTCTCATGCGCGTGGAACGGCAGCGGCGCGGCCTTGTTGAGGATGCTGATGCGCGTGGCGATCACTTCCACCTTGCCGGTGCGCAGCTTGTCGTTCACCGCATGGCGCGCGCGCACAACGCCTTCGACCTGCAACACGTCCTCGTAGCCCAGGCTGGCGGCCACCTTGAACAGCTCTGCGCTGGCGTCGTCGCCGGCCACCGGTTCCACCGTCACCTGCACGATGCCTTCGTGGTCGCGCAGGTCGATGAAGCACACCCCGCCCAGGTTACGGGCCACGTCGGTCCAGCCGGCGAGAGTGACGGTTTGGCCGATCAAGGTCTCATCGACCAGGCCGCAGAAGTGGGTACGCATCGAAAGCTCCGCTGAAAACCCGACGCAGGACAGCGCCGGAAAGCCGGATATTCTGGGGCCGGCGGGCGACAGGAGCAAATGCGCAGGCGCTCACGGGCGCTTAAGTCAGCGCCCGGCTGAATAGGCGCCACGCCCCTTCTGCACCAAGGACGACACGATGCTGCGCACTGCCCTGCTGCTCTCCGGCTTCGGCCTGATCACCCTGACAGGCGCGTGTGCCAGCGCCACCGCCAGCGCGCAGGAACGCGGCTGGGACGGCCCCAGCATCACCTGTTCCAGCAACGACAACCGCCACCGCGAGTGCGATACCCCGTTCCGCGGACGTGCCGTGCTGGTGGAAAACATCTCCGGCACACGCTGCATCGAAGGCAGTAACTGGGGCAGCGATCGCGGCCGGATCTGGGTGGACGATGGCTGTCGCGGTCGCTTTGTCGAAGGCCGCAACGGCGGCTGGGGCGGCGGCGATGGCCCTGGTGGTGGCTTCGGCGGGATCGCTGGGACGGTGCGCTGCGAAAGCAACGCCCAACGCCAGAAAATCTGCGACACCGGCTGGCGCCGCGCCATGTTGGTGCGCCAACTCTCCAACACGCCCTGCGTGGAAGGCCGCAACTGGCGGCAGGAAGGCGGCCGGATCTGGGTGGACGACGGCTGCAGGGGCGAATTTGCACAGGCCCGCGGTGGCGGTGGCTGGGATCGCGGCGACGGCGGTTACGGTGGTCGCGACGACCGCCTCCGCAACGACTACGCCATCACCTGCGCCAGCGACGACCGCCGCCTGCGCACCTGCGCCTGGGATGGCCGCTATGGCCGCCCGGTGCTAACCCGCCAACTGTCCGACACGCCTTGCGAGGAAGGCCGCACCTGGGGCTACGACGATCGTCGCGCCACGGTGTGGGTCAACGCTGGTTGCCGGGCGCGCTTCGATGCGCGCTGATGCGCTGGTTGCGCAGGCCGGCGTGGTGGGATTCGGCCTGCGCGTTTCGGTGAGGCGCAGGGGCGATCGCTAAAGACGACAGCAGCGATACAGCAGCTATCTGGCTGGGGATACAGCTGTCGGATCCGGCCGAGGCGACGATAGACGTTCGGCAAGGAACAGCATGGGCAATGCACGCATCGGACCTGCCAGGCAGGCACATGCCTCACTTTCGGCTGTCCTGCAACGGCATCGGAGCGTGGCGTAGCCCTTTATCGACGATGGCCCCGGTCTGCGAATGCTCGCCCGCACTGCGTTGCGAGGGCTACCAGAAATCGAACTGCGGGCGCAGCGCGGACCACGGCAAGTGGCGTCGGCGTCGGCCTGACACAGCGCCTGACCGAGCGACCACCAACAACGCAATCCGCCGTGACACTGCCAGCAGTGCGGTGCTCAACGCGGGATCACTGCGCCATGCGGCATCCTGCCAGGCGGCGTAATCCGCGCACCGTGACCACTTATGCCGGATCGGACGCGGGCTTGGCCGCCGGCTTGCTCTCCGCTGCTGCGGCTGGTGTGGCATCGCCACCGGCGCTGCTGCTTTCGGTGAGGTTTTTCTTTTTCTCGCCGGCCGACTTGAAGTCGGTTTCGTACCAGCCGCTGCCGGACAGGCGGAACGACGGCGCGGTGACCTGACGCTTGATCGTCGCCGCGGCGCAGGCCGGGCAGGTCTGCGGATCGGGGTCGGCCATCTTCTGCAGGCGGTCGAATGCGTGGCCGCAGGTGGTGCACTGGAAACCGTAGATGGGCATGGCAGGATCGGTTGAAGACGATGCAGGGGCGCAGATTCTAGACGTATGCGGGCTGGCAGGTGCAGGGGTGCGTGGGCGACAGCGACGGTGGGCGGCGCGTAGCGGGCCGCGACCGTTGATGGCCGCCTCGAGAACATGCTTGGGATGGATTGCCTGTGCCGATGCAATGGCCACGGCCTCTTCCCCGCGTGCGCAGGAGTGGACTGACATACCGTTTCATTGCATGCGCGATGCGCCTACGTGTGTGGATGCGCCATGCAGGCAGCGCAGCGTGCGCACAGCCGCAGAAGTCCTACATGTTGCCGGAATCACATCACAGAGTGACCCAGCAATTGCCAGCAATCCCACCGACGTCCGCCAACCCAATCAAGCCGCGCCGGACAGGCTGTTACACTCGAACACGTGATCGACGCGCCTTTTCCCCCACGAGGGTCGCATCCATGTTGCGGCTGACTGCTTTATTGCTCGGCGTTGCCTTGCTGCTGACCGGCAGCGGACTACTCGGCACGCTGCTCGCCGTGCGCGGCGATCAGGCCGGCTTCGGTGCGCGCGCCTTGGGCTTGATCATGTCCGGCTACTTCGCCGGCTTCTTCGTCGGCACCTTCTTCGCGCCGCCGCTGATTCGCCGCATCGGGCATATCCGCGCATTTGCGTTTTATGCCGCGCTGGCGGCCATTGCGGTGTTGCTGCATCCGATCTGGCTGAACGCCTGGGGCTGGGGCGTGCTGCGCCTGGTGACCGGGGCGGCGCTGGTCGGTCTGTACACGGTGATCGAAAGCTGGCTCAACGCCGAGCCGGACGCGCGCCGACGCAGCCGGGTGTTTTCGATCTACATGGCGATCAATCTGTCGGCGCTGGCGCTGGGTCAGATCCTGCTCACCATCGGCGATGCGGGCGCACCGGCGATGTTTACGCTGACGGCAATCCTGTTCTGTGCAGCGGTGATGCCGGTGATGACCACGCGGCTGATCCCGCCCGAGGTGCCGCATGTATCGCGGCTGCGGTTGGTCACGTTGTATGCCTTAGCGCCGGTGGCCACGATTGGCGCCGGCCTTTCCGGCCTGGCAATGGGTGCGTTCTGGGGCTTGCTGCCGGTGTACGCCAACCGGATCGGGCTGGACTCCGGCGGCGTTGCGATGTTCATGCTCACCGCCATCGTGGGCGGCGCGGTGTTGCAGTGGCCGATCGGGCGCATCAGCGACGGGCATGACCGCCGCATCGGTCTGGCGACGGTGAGTGTCCTGGCCGCCGGCATCGCCATCGCTGCCGCGCTGCCGATGGTGCAGACGCAGACGACCGTGCTGTTCGTGCTGTTTTTTGTCTATGGCGGGTTGGCGTTTTCGCTGTATCCGTTTGCGGTGGCGCACATGCTCGATTACCTGCCGCGCGAAAACCTGCTTTCTGGCTGCAGCAGTCTGTTGCTGGTATACGGCGTCGGCGCGGCGATCGGCCCGGCGTTGGCTGGCGGTGCGATGCAGAAATTCGGCCCGGCCGCCTTACCGGTGTACTTCGCGGTGATGTTGCTGGCGCTTGCGGGTTTCACGCTATCGCGGCTGCTGCGCTTCGCCCGCCGCCGTCCCCATCCGATCGCGTTCCGCCCGATGCTGCGCACCACGCCGTCGGCCCTGGAATTGATGCCGGAAACCCAGCAGACCGAAGCGCCTCCGCACACCAAGTAATGCTGACAAACCTATGTCCCCGTCATTTCTGAGGACCTCGGCAACAGCGCATCCATCGCAGCGCCGCGCACGGTGAACATGACGCTGGATCTGTCACGGTGACCTGCGATGCTATGCGCTGCTCGCACCGTGTCTCGGTGCGAGCATTCCCTCGGATGCGGTGAGCCCACATGATCGATCTGCCCCGACGCCGCCTGCTGCAAGCTGGCCTTACCAGCGGCGCGGCAGCGCTGTTGCCCAGCATCGCGCGTGCCGCAGCCATCGCGCCAGACCGCCGCAGCGGCACGCTGGAGGATCTGCAGCACGTGGTGATCCTGATGCAGGAAAACCGCGCGTTCGATCATTACTTTGGCGCCCTGCCCGGCGTTCGCGGGTTTGGCGATCGCTTTCCGATTCCTGCACCGCCATTGCCGAATGCACCCGCGCGCACGGTATGGCTGCAACCCAGCGAGGACGGCCGCCAATGGCTGACACCGTTCGCATTGGATACGGCCGCACAGTTCGGCGTCATGCGCGTCAACGGCACCCCGCATAGCTGGCCGGATGCACAGCGGGCCTGGGACCATGGCCGGCTCGGGCATTGGGCCGCGGCCAAGCACAATCATGCGCTGGGCTATTACACGCGCACGGATATTCCGTTTCAGTACGCGCTCGCCGAGGCGTTTACCGTCTGCGATGCCTTCCACGCTGCGATCCAGACCGGCACCAATTCCAACCGTGTGTTTTTGTGGACCGGCGGCAACGATCCGCAGGCCCGCGCGGGCGGCCCGGTGATTGGCAATTCGCACGACAATTTTCCGGAACTGGGCGGGTTTGCCGAGCCGTATCGCTAAGCCACCTATGTCGAAGCACTGCAGAGCGCCGGTGTGTCATGGCAGATCTATCAGGACATGGCCGACAACTTCACCGACAACCCGCTGGCGGGGTTTGCGCCGTTTCGACTGGCTTACAGTGCCGCACCAGCACATGATCCAGACCTGCGCGCGCGTGGCGTGAGCACGCGCGGTGTCGCGCAGCTGCGCGAGGACGTGCTGGGCGGGCGTCTGCCAGCGGTGAGCTACCTCATTGCCGATGAGGCCGGCAGCGAGCACCCAGATCCATCCAGCCCCGCCCAGGGCGCGGCGTACACCGCACGCGTGCTGGACGCGCTCACTGCCGATCCAGCGGTGTGGAGTCGCACCGCCTTGCTGGTGATTTTCGACGAGAACGACGGCTTTTTCGACCATATGCCGCCGCCCGCGCCACCGTCGCCCGATGCACGCGCGGCTGGCGGGTTTGCCGGTGCATCGACGATTACCACCGACGACGACTACCACCGCCATCCGGCGCCAAACAGAACGTGGATCTGCCCGAATTCCGCGGGCGACCATACGGGCTGGGCCCGCGTGTGCCGATGTACGTGATCTCGCCATGGAGCCGCGGCGGCTGGGTGGATTCGCAGGTGTACGACCACACTTCGGTGCTGCGCCTACTGGAACGTCGTTTCGGCGTGCCCGCACCGGAGATCACACCGTGGCGGCGCGCGGTGTGCGGCGATCTGAGCAACGCCTTCGATTTCTGCAATTCTGATGCGCGCCCGTTCGCCGCCGCACTGCCCGATATCAGCGCAGCCGCAGCGCGCGCGGCAGCTTTGCGCGAACATGCACTGCCGCCCTTGCCGGCCACGTTGCAACCGCCCGAGCAACCGTTCGGCGTGCGCCGCTCGCGCGCACTGCCGTACCGCCCCAGCGTGGCGCTGGCCCATCTGCCCAAGCGTGGCAAGGTGACACTGCGTATGACCAACGCGGGCGCCGCGGTCGTACTGCACGTCTACGACCGCTTCGATCTCGCCGCAATTCCGCGCCGCTACACGGTGGGGAACGGCGCCGCAGTGGAAGGGACCTGGACCACCTACGATGGCCGATACGATCTGTGGCTGATCGGCCCCAATGGATTCCATCGTCATTACCGCGGCGACCTCGATGCCGCGCCGTTACTGGCCGAGATCGCGCAGGACCCAGACGATGCGCAGGCGCTGTGCCTGACGTTACGCAATCCCGGCAAGCGCCCACTGCACCTCGCGCTGGAACCTGGCGCCTACACGCAAGCGCAACCGTGCCAGCATCTCACCGTCGCAGCCGGGGTCGAGCACCGTGTGCGCTGGAGCGCTACATCGACCGGCGGCTGGCACGACCTGTGGCTGGTCCAGGACGGCGCGCGCCAGCGCCCGGCCGGGCGCGTGGAAACCGGCAAGCCCGGGATCAGCGACCCAGCGCTCGGCGGGCCGGCACGGCTGTATCCGGACGATCCGCCAGCCAGCGACGGCCCAGGACCTGCGTAAGAGGACCGGGATTGGGGAGTGGAGATTCGGCAAGGACCGGGCCGGCGTGCGCCGTCATCAGGGCGCAGCGCCATGGCGCCGCGCCTTGCGTATCGGCGTCGACGGTGGCCTTGTTCAGCGCGGGCGGCAGCAAGGTCGGCTATGGCGGTCACGCACCATGCTAGCGACGGCGGCCGCACGGCAAGGACGGCCATCGATCGGCGAACCCTGACGGCCCCTGGTCGACGCGCACACCGCGTCGCTGACCAGGCCGCTGGCTTGCACTACCGACGCAGCCAGTATCGGCAGTCGCCAATCGCCTGCGGTTGCGCACTCGCGGAATAACGCTGCACGATCGCGGCGTGCCATTGCGCCCGTTGCGGCGTACTGCCCACCTTGTTGGGGCAATCGACCAACGCCGCCAGCGGCAGGCCACCCAGCGCAGTGTCGGTGCTGGCCAACGACTGCAACGCCTGATCGGACGCCCAGTCGGCAATCATCACCGCGCGGCGCCCGGACCGATAGGGCAGTTCGGAAGACCAGTCATCACCGAAGGCCACCACCACGCCCTGCTCGGGCGTCGCTGCACGGATCTGCGCGGCGATCTGCGAGATCGCCGTCGGCTCACGCGCTTGCTTCATGTTCTTCAGCGAACTCACCAGGCCAGAGCCCAGTGACAGCAGGCACAGGAACACCGCCAATGCCACGCCACGGCCGGGCTTACCGACCGCCTGGCCACGCTGCACCACGTACCACAGCACCAGGCCGACGATCGACGTGGCGAACACCACCTGCGCGAACTGGTAATAGGGATGCACCACCTGCAGATTGGTGAAAGCCAGCATCGGCGCCAGGTAGGCAAGCAGCAACACGACCACTGCCGCACGGATCTGGAGGATCGACAAACCGGCGATGACGATGATCAGGAACACCCAGTTCGAACCGACCGGTCCGGCGAAGCGCTTCTTGAAGATGGTCCCCCACCAGACGGCCGGATCCAGGCGCTGCTGCAAGGTGCCGTAATTGAAGCCGGACAGGCTATCGGACGTGACCTGTTGGCCCAAGAGCGACTGCGCCTTCAAGGCATCGGCATGCTGCAGCCAGAGCAGCAATGCCACCAACGCCGCCACAGCCGCCACTGCCCCCCAGCCCAGCAGCTTCCAGTGTCCGGCCAACCACTGTGGACGCCAGCCATGCTCGCGCAGCGCCACCCAGGCCAGGGCCAGGACGGTGAAGACAGCAAAACCGAAGAAGGTGGTGATCTTGATCAGGGCCGCCAGTACTGCGGCGGCAACGGCGACCCCACCGTGCCAGGCTCGCGGCTGCACGTACAGCCGTGCCATCGCCCAGACAAACACCAGACCGAAGAACACCGCGGTGGATTCCATCATCACCGAGCGCCCCCATAACTGGGCCAGCGGCGACACTGCGAACGCACCGACGATACACAGTGCCAGCACGCGGTCGGGGCGCAATACCAGGATGATGCGATACGCCATCCAGAGGCAGCCCACATGGAACAGGGTGGACAGCAGGCGGCCACTATTGTCGGCACTCATGCCGGTGACTTTGGACAGCAACGCAGCCAGCCACTGGAACAGCGGCAGCTCAAACGGGATCGACCACGGCGCGCCAAGCACCGGCGTCAGATAGGACAGGAAAGGTCCGCCGCGCAGCATCCAGTCGATCGAGAGTGCGGTCTGCGTCTGCCGGAAACCGGACGCATCGATGGGCGGCATCGACCAGCTGAAAACCAGCATGATCAACAGCGCGATGGCCGAATAGCACAGCAGGATCCGGGGCGGTAGCAGCCCACGGTCGGGGGGCAGTTGCTGGTTCACGCGTCGCGCTCCTGTAGGCGCCGACCATCAGGCGCAAAGCGGCCGGGCGCGCAGTGTCGGTTCTGCGGGCCGCGAGCGCAAGCCGTTGCCGGCACCGGCAGCGACCAGGAACTCACCGCATCTGACGGTGCAGCGGCGACGTCCCCCCAAGTTTGAGTAGCACCTCAGTTTGGAGTCCAATTCCCTACCCCGAGGAGATTGGACGTGAAGAAGCGCTTTTCCGAAGAGCAGATCATCGGCTTCCTGCGCGAAGCCGAGGCCGGCATGCCGATCAAAGACCTGTGCCGGCGGCATGGCTTCAGTGAGGCGTCCTACTACCTGTGGCGCAGCAAGTTCGGCGGCATGAGCGTGCCCGATGCCAAGCGGCTCAAGGATCTGGAGGCCGAGAACACGCGGCTGAAGAAGTCGCTGGCCGAGCAGGTGTTCCAGAACGACCTGATCAAGGATGCGCTGCAAAAACAATGGTGAGCGCACCGGCGCGTCGTGCGCTGGTGCGCGAGTGGATCTACGGTGGCGCCAGCGAGCGCTGCGCCCTGGCGGCGATCAGCATGAGCGCCAGTGCGCTGCGCTATCGCCCGCGCGAGGACCGCAACGTTGAGTTGCGCGAGCGCATCCTTGCGTTGGCGCATCGCCATCGCCGCTATGGCGTGGGGATGATCTCTCTCAAGCTGCGGCAGGAAGGGCGTCTCGTGAACTATAAGCGGGTGGAGCGGCTGTATTGCGAGCAGCAGCTGCAGGTTTGCCGCCGCACGCGTAAAAAGGTGCCGGTAGGCGAGCGTGCGCCGTTGCTGCGGCCCACCAAGGCCAACCAGGTGTGGTCGATGGACGTCGTGTTCGACCGCACCGCCGAAGGCAGGGCAATCAAATGCCTGGTGATCGTGGACGACGCAACCCACGAAGCGGTCGCCTCGACGTGGAGCGTGCGATCTCGGGACACGGCGTTGTGCGCGTGCTGGATCGGTTGGCACACAGTCGTGGCCTGCCGAAGATGATCCGCACGGACAATGGCAAGGAGTTCTGTGGCAAGGCCATGGTCGCCTGGGCGCATGCCAATGGTGTGCAGCTACGCCAGATCCAGCCTGGCAAGCCGAACCAGAATGCCTACGTCGAATCCTTCAACGGCCGGCTACGCGACGAATGCCTCAACGAACACTGGTTCCCAACGCTGCTGCATGCGCACACCGAGATCGAACGCTGGCGCCGCGAATACAACGAACACCGCCCCAAAAAAACAATCGGCGGAATGACGCCGGCGGCCTATGCCCAGCAGTTGGCCCATAGCGATATCATCAACCCCGGACTCTAAACCCGACTGCTACTCAGGATGGGGGGACGTCGGTCGCGACCTGCGCCCGCTATGCTTTGGCTCCGGAAGCAACGGAAAGAGATGATGGCGAAGGCGAAGACGGCCTACGTGTGCGGGGAGTGCGGTGCCGAGTACACAAAGTGGCAGGGGCAGTGCACCGAGTGCGGTGTCTGGAACACGCTGAGCGAAATTGTGCTCGAAAGCGCAACGCCGGGCGGCAAGGCCTCGCCTGCGACCTCGCGGCGTATCGGTTGGGCCGGCAAGGCCGAGGCGCCCAAGATCACTGCGCTCAAGGACGTGCAGCAGTCCGAGCAGGCGCGCGTGTCCACCGGCATCGGCGAGTTCGACCGGGTGTTGGGCGGCGGGTTGGTCGAGGGGGCGGTGGTGCTGATCGGCGGCGACCCGGGCATCGGCAAATCGACGCTGCTGCTGCAGGCGCTGGCGAGCATGGCCTCTACGTTGCCGGTGTTGTACGTCACCGGCGAAGAATCGCTGGCCCAGGTAGCAGGGCGCGCGGTGCGCCTGGATCTGCCGCTGGACGGCCTGAACGCCCTGTCCGAAACCGGTATCGAACACATCCTGCAGCACGCCAGCGTGGCGCGGCCGAGGCTGATCGTGGCCGATTCGGTGCAGACCTTGTGGACCGAATCGCTTACCGCAGCGCCAGGCTCGGTGAGCCAGGTGCGCGAGAGCGCAGCGCGGCTGGTGCGCTACGCCAAGGAAACCGGCACCGCCGTGTTTCTGGTCGGCCATGTGACCAAGGAAGGCGGTATCGCCGGGCCACGCGTGCTTGAGCACATGGTCGATGCGGTGCTGTATTTCGAAGGCGAAAGTGGCAGCCGATTCCGCCTGTTGCGCGCGTTCAAGAACCGCTTCGGTGCGGTCAACGAGCTAGGCGTCTTCGCGATGGGCGAGAAGGGCCTCAAGGAAGTCTCCAACCCATCGGCAATCTTCCTGTCCGGTGGCAGCACTCAGCAACCGGGCAGTTGCGTGATGGTCACCCGCGAAGGCACCCGCCCCCTGATGGTGGAGGTGCAGGCCTTGGTGGATGCCTCGCCGTTGTCCAATCCGCGCCGCGTTGCGGTGGGGCTGGAGCAGAACCGGCTGGCGATGTTGCTGGCGGTCCTGCACCGCCATGGCGGCATCGTGGTCGGCGATCAGGACGTGTTCGTCAATGTGGTGGGTGGCATCCGCGTGCAGGAAACGGCAGCCGATCTGCCCGTGCTGCTGGCGGTGCTGTCGTCGCTGCGCGACCGGCCGTTGGCCGAAAAGACCATCGCGTTCGGCGAAGTGGGACTGTCCGGCGAAATCCGCCCGGTGCCCAACGGCGAGGACCGCCTGAAGGAAGCGGCGACGCATGGCTTCAAGCGCGCCATTGTGCCCCGCGCCAATGCGCCCAAGACGACCAGCATCAAGGGAATGGAAATTATCGCAGTGGAGCGCTTGAGACAGGCGCTGGAGGTGGCGGCAGACTGACGTCCGCGTCGCGCGGCTCTTGGGATCAGCAACCTGCCGACGCGGTGGACGCTGCGGACGCGCAAATTCGGCCATGGTCGGCAGCGGCAGGGGGCCATCGCTCCAGCCGCCTGCCGGTCGCCCATCGATGATTGGCCGGCTTCCCGATAACTGCGTGCGCTGTATCGACCATCTAAAGCGGTAGGCGCGGAAGACATGGCGTGCGTCCAAGCGTGCCCCGTGGTCAGTAGGTCGCCTGCGTTTGGCTGCGATCGCATGCCTGCAAGCCGTTTGTCGGACAAACGCCCACCTGATTAGTTCTACTGTGTTACTAAATCCGAATCCGTTGGTACGGTGAGACCCCGCAACACGGGCAGTGTGGGAGGCTTCTGGCGATAAGCCTAGCCAGTCCGAAGGCCAGCGTGGCAATCGAGTTGGGATGGTGACGTTGCATTGGGGCCAGACCCGCGCGGGCGGACACTTTTGGATACTGCAGGCATCTTGAATGCGACGGAGTTTTTTTTACTGCGCAGGCGCTCGCGCATCAAGAACCCGTATGCGGCGATGCACAGACTGGCGTGATGGTGAAAACCACGCCAGTTACGCCCTTCATAGTGATGCAGGCCCAACTCCGACTTCAGCTCCTGATAATCGCGTTCAATCCGCCATCGGCCTTGTGCCGTGGCAACCAGTGTCTTGACCGGCGTTTGCTTTGGTCGCGTCGAGAACCAGTAGTGGCGGGGCTCGGACTCTCCCGGCGGCCACTCGATCAGCAGCCACTGCTCGTCATGTGCCTGGCAATTGTGTGCGGCACGAACCCGCACCGCCGCGAACCGCGAACTGAGCGTTGCGTCGCTGCCCTGGCGCCAGCTGACCTGCCGATACGTCCTTGCGGGCAAGCTCTGCGCGACTTCATGTACCGAGATCGGCGCATGTGCGCTATCGCGCATCGGTCGTGTGCGGGGCCGACCGCCCTTAGGGCTGGCTGGCGGCATGGGCGCAGGTTGGTGCGATCCCCACCAGACCTTCGTGTTGCTGCGGAGACCAACCATGCGACGTCCCCCAAGTTTGAGTAGCACCTTGGTTTGCAGTCCAATTCCCTACCCCGAGGAGATTGGACGTGAAGAAGCGTTTTTCCGAAGAGCAGATCATCGGCTTCCTACGCGAAGCCGAGGCCGGCATGCCGATCAAAGACCTGTGCCGACGGCATGGCTTCAGTGAGGCTTCCTACTACCTGTGGCGCAGCAAGTTCGGCGGCATGAGCGTGCCCGATGCCAAGCGGCTCAAGGACCTGGAGGCCGAGAACACGCGGCTGAAGAAGTTGCTGGCCGAGCAGGTGTTCCAGAACGACCTGATCAAGGATGCGCTGCAAAAACAATGGTGAGCGCACCGGCGCGTCGTACGCTGGTGCGCGAGTGGACGCAGGTGGCGCCAGCGAGCGCTGCGCCCTGGCAGCGATCGGCATGAGCGCCAGTGCGCTGCGCTATTGCCCGCGCGAGGACCGCAACGTTGAGCTGCGCGAGCACAGTGTTGCGTTGGCGCATCGCCATCGCCGCTACGGCGTAGGGATGATCTCTCTCAAGCTGCGGCAGGAAGGTCGTCTCGTGAGCTATAAGCGGGTAGAGCGGCTGTATTGCGAGCAGCAGCTGCAGGTCCGCCGCCGCACGCGTAAAAAGGTGCCGCTAGGCGAGCGTGCGCCGTTGCTGCGGCCCACCAAGGCCAACCAGGTGTGGTCGATGGACGTCGTGTTCGACCGCACCGCCGAAGGCAGGGCAATCAAATGCCTGGTGATCGTGGACGACGCAACCCACGAAGCGGTCGCCATCGACGTGGAGCGTGCGATCTCGGGACACGGCGTTGTGCGCGTGCTGGATCGGTTGGCACACAGTCGTGGCCTGCCGAAGATGATCCGCACGGACAATGGCAAGGAGTTCTGTGGCAAGGCCATGGTCGCCTGGGCGCATGCCAATCGTGTGCAGCTACGCCAGATCCAGCCTGGCAAGCCGAACCAGAATGCCTACGTCGAATCCTTCAACGGCCGGCTACGCGACGAATGCCTCAACGAACATTGGTTTCCAACGCTGCTGCATGCGCGCACCGAGATCGAACGCTGGCGCCGCGAATACAACGAACACCGCCCCGGCGAATTCAACTCTGATTCGCAACGCTGTTGAGGACCTCCTCGGAGAAGACTTCGAGGGGCGTTTTGAATCCAAGTATCTTGCGCGGACGATTGTAGAGCCGCTGCTCGATCCATCGCAGGTGCGCATTGGTGATGGTGCTGAAATCGGTCTGTCGTGGCAAGTATTGGCGTGTCAACCCGTTGGCATTCTCGTTGCTGCCGCGCTGCCATGCGCAGTACGGATCTGCGAAATAGAAATCGCTCTGCAAGCAGGCGGCAATGAGCCGATGATCGGCGAACTCCTTGCCGTTGTCGGCGGTGAGCGTGTGAACTGTATGGCGCAGGCCGCCCAGTCGCTGGACAATGGCGTTGCGCACGTTCTCGGCGGTGCCGTCGGGGGAGTAAGCCAGCAGATGCAGACGACTGCGGCGTTCGGTCATGCTGACCACCACACCCTTTCCGTGCGAGGCCCTGATGGTATCCAGCTCCCAGTCGCCGATGCGGCTGCGCTGCTCAACCACACTGGGGCGCTGTGTCCAGCTGCGCCGATGCGTCAGCTGCCCGCGGCCATCGCGCATGCCACGCCGACGGCGCTTGCGGCGGCGTTTGCGTAGATGCATGAACAATTGACCACCGCGCTTCTGATCGGCGTAGATGTGCCGATAGATCCATTCGTGACTGGCCAAGCCGGTGCGACCGGCAATCTGTTCGGGACTGAAGTCCTCCCTCAGCAGGTCCTCGATCTGGCCGATACGCTCAGCGTCGATGCGTGGACGCCGGCTGGCCTGTGTGCGCCGATGCTCGCTGATGCGCTGCGCGTGATCGGGCCGGTACCGCGCAGCGTGCTGATTACGGCGCAGTTCGCGGCTGATCGTGCTGGGCGCACGCTCCAATGCATCGGCGATGGCGCGCATCGACATCCCGGTTTCATGTAGCGCATGTAGGCGGTATCGTTCCGACAGGTCCAGGCGGCTGGAGGACATAGGCAACTCCACTTGGCAATGAAGTCGCTCAGGTCAGGTCGCCTGGACCACTTCACAAGCGTTGGTGTTGCGAATCAGAGTTGAAGCCGCCCACCGTTACTTGCCCCCAGTGACCCGGATTGACCGCTACATCCCGTAAGGACGCTTCTTGCAAACCACTGATTTCAATACGAAAGCCTCATCTCCGAAGAGCACTGCCGAGCACACTCCGCTCATGAAGCAATTCTTCGCAGCCAAATCGGACTACCCCGATCTGCTGCTGTTCTTCCGCATGGGCGATTTCTACGAGTTGTTCTACGACGACGCGCGCAAGGCGGCGCGGCTGCTCGACATCACCCTGACCCAGCGCGGCAGCTCCGGCGGTGCCCCAATTCCCATGGCCGGGGTGCCGGTGCATGCGTATGAAGGCTACCTGGCACGCTTGGTGGCACTGGGCGAGTCGGTGGCGATCTGCGAGCAGATCGGCGATCCGGCGCTGGCCAAGGGGCTGGTCGAGCGCAAGGTGGTGCGCATCGTCACGCCAGGCACGGTCACCGACGAGGCGCTGCTGGACGAGCGCCGCGACACGCTGTTGATGGCGATTTCGCGCAGCAAACAAGGTTACGGCCTGGCCTGGGCCGATCTGGCCGGTGGACGCTTTTTGGTCAACGAAGTGGACACCGTGGATGCGCTGGAAGCGGAGATCGCGCGCCTGGAACCTGCCGAGCTGTTGGTGCCCGACGAAGACCACTGGCCTGAATTCCTGCGCGGGCGCATTGGCGTGCGGCGTCGGCCGCCGTGGTTGTTCGATGCCGACAGCGGGCGCCGTCAGCTGCTGGCGTTCTTCAAACTGCACGATCTGTCCGGCTTCGGCATCGACGACAAACCCTCCGCCACGGCCGCCGCCGGCGCGCTGCTGGGCTATGTCGAAGAAACCCAGAAACAGCGCCTGCCGCATCTGACCTCAATCGCGACGGAAGTGGCCAGCGAGGCGATCTCGATGAACGCGGCCACGCGCCGGCATCTGGAGCTGGACACGCGTGTGGATGGCGACACCCGCAACACCTTGCTCGGTGTGCTGGACAGCACGGTCACGCCGATGGGCGGGCGTTTGCTGCGGCGTTGGCTGCACCGTCCGCTGCGCCTGCGCGATGTGCTGGTGCAGCGCCATCATGCGGTCGGCAACTTGATCGATGCCGGTGCCGATGCAGACCTGCGCGAAGCCTTCCGTGCGCTCGGCGATCTGGAACGCATCCTCACCCGCGTGGCGCTGCGCTCGGCGCGGCCGCGCGATTTTTCCACCTTGCGAGATGGCCTGGCGCTGTTGCCGAAGGTGCGCACGATCCTGGCACCACTGGATTCGCCGCGCCTGCAGACGCTGCACGCCGAACTCGGCGAGCACGATGCCACTGCGCATCTGTTGATCAGCGCAGTGGCCGAAACACCGCCGCTCAAGCTCAGCGATGGCGGCGTCATCGCCAGCGGTTACGACGCCGAACTGGATGAGCTGCGCCGCCTCTCCACCAATGCCGATCAATTCCTGATCGACCTGGAACAACGCGAGCGCGCCAGCAGCGGCATCGCCACGCTCAAGGTCGGCTACAACCGCGTGCACGGCTACTACATCGAGATCAGCAAGGGCCAGGCCGAAAAAGCGCCGCTGCACTATAGCCGGCGGCAGACGTTGACCAACGCCGAGCGCTACATCACCGAAGAACTCAAGACGTTCGAAGACAAGGTGCTGTCCGCGCGCGAGCGTTCGCTATCGCGCGAAAAATTGCTGTACGAAGGCCTGCTCGACACGCTTGGCACCGAGCTGGAAGGCCTCAAGCGCTGCGCCGGCGCACTCAGCGAACTGGATGTCTTGGCCGGCTTTGCCGAACGCGCGCAGGCGCTGGATTGGTCGCAGCCAGAGCTGGATAGCGCACCCTGTCTGCGTATCGAACGCGGCCGTCACCCGGTGGTGGAAGCGGTGCGCGACCACCCGTTCGAGCCCAACGATCTGGACCTGCACAGCGACCGCCGCATGCTGGTGATCACCGGCCCGAACATGGGCGGCAAGTCGACCTACATGCGCCAAAACGCGTTGATCGTGTTGTTGGCGCATATCGGCAGCTACGTGCCGGCCAGCCGGGCGGTGATCGGGCCAATCGACCGCATCCTCACCCGCATCGGCGCTGGCGACGACCTGGCGCGCGGGCAATCCACCTTCATGGTGGAAATGGCCGAAACCAGCTACATCCTGCATCACGCCACGCCGCAATCGCTGGTGCTGATGGACGAGATCGGCCGTGGCACCTCCACCTACGATGGTCTGGCCTTGGCCGATGCGGTCGCACGTCATCTGGCGCACACCAATCGCTGCTACACGCTGTTTGCCACGCATTATTTCGAGCTCACTGCGCTCGCCGACGAATCGCATGACGGTGGCGCCAGTGGCATCGCCAATGTGCATCTGGACGCGGTCGAACACGGCGAGCGCCTGGTGTTCATGCACGCAGTGAAAGATGGCCCGGCCAATCGCAGTTTCGGTCTGCAAGTGGCTGCGCTGGCCGGCCTGCCCAAGGCCGCGGTGACGCAGGCGCGGCGACGCTTGGTGGAGTTGGAACAACGCGGCGGCGAAAGCCACAGCGCGCAGATGGCGCCCACCGCGCTGGATGCGCCGCAACAGTTCGGGCTGTTCACCGCACCCTCCTCCGCTGCGCAGGAAGCGTTGCAGGCGCTGGATCCGGACGAGCTCACGCCCAAGCAGGCGCTGGAAGCGCTGTATCGGTTGAAGGCATTGCTTTGAGGGCCGGGAATCGGGAATCGGGAATCGGGAATCGGGAATCGGGAATCGGGAATCGGGAATCGGGAATCGGGAATCGTAAAAGCGTAGCTGCATGGATCTGTTCGCATGGCAGGCCGTGCATCTGGGCCCCGGTTTTTATCGACACCGGCAGGTGCAAGCTCTGCTGGAACAGGTCAGCGCCGGAGAGGATTACACCGAGCTGGCCAATCAAGTGGACGATGCCCATTGGCAGGGCATTGCAATGGAAACGGGCAACTTTCTGGCCCCCTCGACGCAGGAGCGCATGACGCCATGACACAGAACGACACCTCAACGCCGTGCGAGGTCTGCAACGGCACCGGCCTGGCCATCCTGCCGGTGCGCTACACCGTGGTGCCGGCGTCCTGTCCAGGCGCCGGCCTGGGGCCGTTCCCCAAGGGGCGTGGCAGCAAGGAAGACGTCTCGGCCGCCGGCTACGACTACGCCGTGCGCACCTTGCGCCAGGGCATGCTGTATCTGTTCTACGAACAGTCCGGCCCATACGGTTCCAGGCAATGGGAAGCCTATGCGGTGGCCGAAAACGGCACGTTGTGGCGGCAGGTTTCCGGATACGCAGCGCGGCGCATTGCCGGTGGTGGCGTGCCGTCCTGCTCGCGCCCGGTGCACAACGCCAAGCGCATGGAGTTAATCACCCTGCGCTACCCGCATCTGTGCGGCACGGTGTGGGTGATGTTTTCCGAGCATCTGTTGACGCCTGCCACCCTCAAACGCTACGCCGCCGACGCCACGCTGCGCGCCGAGCGCATGCAACCGATCACGCCCAAGCAGTGGATCGGCGCGCCGCAGGCCAAGGGCGATACGGTGCCGCTGTCCAGCGCCGAGGATCTGAAGGTGGCGCTGGAGTATCGCGGCTTTGCCGGCGAGATCAGCGAGCCGGCGCAGCTGCCGCACGATCGCAAGCCGGCGGCGATCAGCACGTCCAGCGGCGGCTACAAGGCCGATGTGTTGCACGCCAACAGCACGCGCTACCCCTGGGCGCTGAGCACCCATAGCATGAGCGGCGCTTCGGCCGAGCAGGCGCTGCAGCAACGCTATGCGCGCATGTGTGCGGCCAGCCACAACGGCAAACAGGGCGATCAGCGACAGACCTACATGCCGATGCTGCTGGGCCTGTGGGACGCGGTGGGCGTGGTGCACGAGCTCAACGGCTACCGGCACGACGTGGTCGCGGCGATGGCGCGTTACAAGGACGAGCGCGCGCTGGAATTCAACGCGATGGAGCACATCGAGCAGATCGATACGCTGCTGCAGCGCAATGCGGCGGTGCTGTCGGATCAGTATGCCCAGGCCAGTCGCGCGCGCATGGAAGAGCTGGAGCAGGAGCAAGCCGGCGGCAACGCGCTCACCCAATCGGGCATGGACGCGCTGCGCACACACGGGATCGCCTCCTCCAACGAGGGCACGTGGGACGGGCTGTCCAAGGCGCTGCTGCCGGTGTACCAGCGCCAGGCGCGGGAGACGTGGGAGCAGACGTATCGGCCACGGATCGACGCGGCCGCGTACACGGCGTTCAAGGCCAACGCGCAGCGGTTCGGTCAGGCGGCGATGGAGTTGCTGACGCAGCGCACGCAGGTGCTGGGCGCATGGCTGTCCAACCCGCTGTTCCTGGTCACGCTGGAGGACTACGACGGCACCTCGCCATCGTGCGGGGTGCGCTTCGAGGAGGTCATCACCCATGCGATCGAAGGGCTGGGCATGGACCCGGACGGTCGCCGGCTCCTGCAGGACCTGGCGGGCAATCTGGATGTGACAAGCCGCAGCTGCCTGCTGTGGCGTGTGGTGGCGCAGAACCAGGATGAAGCCAGGGAGGAGCTGAAGCAGACGCTGAGCGAGGCAGATCAGCAAAAGAACATGGTCCTGTCGGCGGCCGGTGCCGGTTGGAGTGTGTTTGTCACGACGAGCAAGACGCTGAAGAAGTTCTTGAGCGTCTACAAGGGCTTCGAAACAGCGCAAAAGCAGGCAGCCCCGCTCACCGCCACGGACCGGATCTTGCGCGAAAGCGGCGTGGACCGGTTCGTGACCACGGCCGGTGCGTTCCTGCTCAATCGTTTCCCGCTCAACGGCGTGCAGGACAAGGTGGGCAATGCGCTGGTGCGCTTCGTGCTGATGACGCGCGCGCTCTTGGACGAGGCCGAGGTCTCCGAGCTGATCAGCCAGGAGGCCAGCACGGGCGTTGCCGTGCGCAGCTATTTCATGGAGCGGGTGGAGCATTACCGCAGTCAGACGCTGACCAACGGCACGCCGATGCTGTACGCCCTGCGCGACGTGGAACGGCACAAGGGCACGGACCTGATGCGCGAACGCTGGGAGCAGGCCAGTCAGAGCAGCCGCAACGCGGTGCGATTGGCCTCGCTGACCGGCGTACTGGAGCTGGTGAACTTCATCAACCTGCTGAGCAAAGCAGACAAGCAGGCGCGCGACTACGGCAGTCTGGTGGCCTCGGGCGCAGCGCTGGTGTCGGTGTACAGCAGCATGGCCGAGAAGTTGAGCAAGGAATTCTTCGGCGACGCCAGCCGCAGCATGTCCAGGATGAAGGCGATTGGTGGATGGCTGGGTGGGTTTGGTACGTATATTGGGGTTTTTTATGATGTTGGCGACGCTGTGCGCTTTGCCTCCGAAAAAAGTTATGGGCTGTTGATTATCTCGATAGCAAAAACAGGTACAGGCACTCTGGTAGGAAGTGCACAATTCTTGACTGCTCTAGCCTATTCAGCGCCTGCCCTTGAGAGGGCCATTGGTCGAAAAGGTATCGTAATTTGGCTCGACTCATTGAAAGCTGGCTTACAGGCGGCAGCTGCCAGGGAGGGGGAGCGGATATTAGCCAAAGCATCAATGAGGCGCATAGGCGCCGGAATATTGAGACTTGGTGGATGGCAGGTCACTGTCGCTTTGATCGCTCTTGATATTTTGATATATGCGATAGAGCCAGATGCTTTAGAAAAATGGTGTGAAAGCAATCGATTCGGAAAAGTGCAAGAAGGATGGATTTTAGGTTTTGGCACGAGTAGTCCGAGATATAAAACGTTAAAGGAGCAGGACGAAGCTTTTGAAAAATCCATCGGCGAAGTAACTTCCCGTCCCGCTTAGCTAGGGCCTGTTAACAGTAATGTCTCGAGCGATTAAACTATTGGGCATGGAGATCACGCCAGCACAATTTGCACTCATCGAGCATTGCCTACCTTTGCAACGCGGCAATGTCAGCATGACCAACCTGCAGGTAGTCAACGCCCTTCTTTACGTCGCAGAGCATGGCTGCAAATGGCGCGGTCTGCCCGAGCGCTTTGGCAACTGGCATACGGTGTACACGCGCATTAACCGTTGGGCCAAGTCCGGTGTGCTGGACCGGATGTTCGCCCAATTGCAGACCTGCCAGATCGTGCGCATCAAAATCGAAGCGGTCTCGCTGGACTCCACCAGCATCAAGGTGCATCCGGATGGCACTGGCGCATTAAAAAAAACGGCCCACAATCCATCGGGAAATCGCGCGGCGGATGGAACACCAAAATTCATATGGTTGCCGCAGATGCTCGAACAGCCATCACGTTCGGATTGACGCCTGGCAACGCACATGACGCACCCGCAGGCCGCGCGTTGCTTGAACACCTGGGGCCAGTGGAGCGGCCGGTTCATCTGCTGATGGATCGCGCTTACGAAGGCAATGCAACCCGCCAGTTGGCGCTCGATCTTGGCTTCGTGCCGGTGGTTCCACCCAAGTCCAATCGGGTCGATCCTTGGGAGTACGACAAGGAAATGTACAAGCGGCGCAACGAAGTGGAGAGGCTGTTCCGTCGCTTGAAGGGCTACCGACGGATTTTCACGCGCTTCGAGAAGCTGGATGTCATGTTCCTTGGCTTCCTCAGCTTCGTTCTGGTCGTTGATGGGCTTCGGATGTGTTAACAGGCCCTAAATTTTATAGAGATAAAATGCTAATGCCGCATGATCACGATATGCACGCACGGGTACTTAGTGGAACTATTAGCAATGTAAGAGTAAACGATACGACTGCTGAAATTTTTTTTCGCTCAAGCGACAGCGAGGGAATGGCTGCAACCGGTGTGGTAGCAGCTGCAATGGGTTTGAGTGGCGCTGCAGCTGGTATGGCTGGCATGTCGATGGACGAAATGAAAGAGCCGGTATGTCAAGTAAATTTTGACATTGACGGAAGGCACGTAGAAGCATTGCTTTGGAACTGGCCTTTCAAAGATGGTGATGAAGTTGAAGTAGTGGTAGAGCCTAGAGAGGGCGGAGGTTATACTGGATTCGCTGTGCTTGATCCTAATGAGAAAATCATCGTCCTATACCCCCATGTTTCAGCCGGCGGAAAAGCACATTGGCGGAATGTGATAAGAATTTCCGCAATTTTAATTGGCGTGGTGAATTTTTTAATATGGGCTTTTCTTTTGGCGGCTTACATCCTCGTTAAGGAAATTGAGTTTAAAGCCGTTGTTATTGGGTCGCTCGGCGGCGGCTTTTTAATGCTTGCTATCCTTGGGTTGATTAGCTACAACATCGGTCGCCGCTTTAATCCATTTATTGATATGGCTGAGCCAATTTTCACGTTGCTGGGCTGGAAAGACGTTAAGAACATCAATCTTCGAAAAATCACCAAGGAAAAGAAGAAACCAACTGACCCGCCTGCAATGGGCGACAGCTACTTCCGCTACTAACGTCAAGCAGCCAGCGCCGAGCGCATGCAAGCGATCACGCCCAAGCAATGGATCGGCGCGCCGCAGGCCAAGGGCGATACGGTGCCGCTGTCCAGCGCCGACGCCTTGAAGGCAGTGCTGGAATATCGCGGGTTCGCCGGCGAGGTCAGTGAGCCGGCGCAACTGCCGCACGATCGCAAGCCGGCGGCGATCAGCACGCCCAGCGGCAGCTACAAGGCCGATGTGTTGCACGCCAACAGCACGCGCTACCCCTGGGCGCTGCGCACCCATAGCATGAGCGGCGCTTCGGCCGAGCAGGCGCTGCAGCAACGGTATGCGCGCATGTGTGCGGCCAGCCACAACGGCAAACAGGGCGATCAGCGACAGACCTACATGCCGATGCTGCTGGGCCTGTGGGACGCGGTGGGCGTGGTGCACAAGCTCAACGGCTACCGGCACGACGTGGTCGCGGCAATGGCGCGTTACAAGGACGAGCGGGCGCTGGAATTCAACGCGATGGAAGGCATCGCCTATTGGTTCGAGCACACCGGCGCGGCCGACAGCGCCACGCGCGGCACGCACACGCTGGTGCTGTCGGACCACAACGCCGCCTTCGCCGACCTGGGCACGGTGCGCTACCACCGCACCGACGTCACCGAGCAGCAGGACAGCGTGCAGCAGTGGGTACAGGCACATCGCTGGCGCGCGACCAGTCTGTCGCGGGCCAGCTGGGACTACCGCAGCCGCAGCCTGCGCCCGGCCGGCGCCGAAGGCACGCCGCTGGGCGACATCGGTGCCGAGGACGTGGACACCGCCGGGCCGTACGGCTGGCAGGACAGCATGCGCGGCCAGCGCCGCGCGCAGCAGCAGTTCGATGCGCAGCAGGTGGCGGCGCAGACCATCCAGGGCCAGGGGACCTGGCGCCAGCTGGCGCCGGGCACGCGTTTCGGGCTGAGCCAGCATGCGGTCGTGGCGGCCGATGCGCAGTTCCTGTGCCTGCAGGTGCGGCACCAGGCGCGCAACAATCTGGGCGCGGAGGTGTTCGACGCGCTGGAGCAGGCGCTGGGCGCGGTGGCGGTGGCCGGCGCGCCGCTGCCGCCAGCGCTGGCAGGCCTGAGCGGCGGGTATGCGCCGGCGCAGGATGAGGCGGCGGTAGAGTTCTACCGCAACCAGTTCACCGCCATACCGGCCACCGCGACCTACCGGCCGCAGACCGAGGACGGCCACGGCGTGCGCCTGCATCCCAAGCCCACGGTCGTCGGCACGCTGAGCGCGATCGTGGTCAGCGACGGCGACCCGGTGCAGTCCGACCGCGACCACCGGATCAAGGTGCAGTTCCCGTTCCAGCGCGGGGCCGACGCCAGCAGCGCGCTGGCGCATCCGGGGGGCGAGGACAATGCGCCGGGCAGCGCCTCGGCGTGGACCTGGGTGCGGGTGATGACGCCGTGGGCCGGGGACAACTGGGGCGGCGTGGTGCTGCCGCGCAAGGGCCAGGAAGTGCTGGTGGGGTTCCTGGAAGGGGACATCGACCGGCCGGTGGTGATCGGCAGCGTGTACAACGGGCGCGGCCAGGACGACGCGGCGCACAACCAGGTCGGCGGCGGCGGGGCCGGGGCCACCGGCAATGCGCCGGCGTGGTTCCAGGGCAACGCGCACGGTGCGGTGTTCACCGGGTTCAAGAGCCAGGCGCTGGCGCAGAGCCAGGACGGCACCGGCGGCTACCAGCAGCTGCGGCTGGACGACACGCCCGGCCAGGGCCGCGCGCAGCTGTCGACCACCCAGCACGCCAGCAGCTTGACCCTGGGCCACCTGAAGGGCGGCCACGACAACCTGCGCGAAGGCGAGCGCGGGTACGGGGCGGACCTGTCCACGCAGGCCTACGGCGCGGTGCGCGCCGGCCAGGGCCTGCTGCTGAGCAGCGAGCCGGGCAACACCCAACTGGCCGCCACCGGCGCGCTGAGCCAACTGCAGCAGGGCAGCGACCTGCTCAAGCGCCTCAACGACGCCGCCCGCACCCAGCAGGCGGGCCTACCGAGCGAACCGGAGTCCCTGCCGACCCAGGACGGCCTGAAGACCTTGCAGGACCACCTGCAGGCCACCCACAGCGGCAGCGCGGCCGGCGCGATCGGCGGTGGCGCCGGCGAGGTGCCAGGCTGGAGCGCCCCAGTGCTGCTGGGCAGCGGCCAGGCCGGCGTGATGAGCCTGACCCCCGCCGACCAGGTGTGGGTGTCGGGCACCCAGACCGCGCTGCTGGCCGGCAGCGCACTGAACTGGCTGAGCCAGGGCCACCTGGTGCTGGCGGTGGCCGGCGGGCTGGTGCTGTACACCCAGGGCAGCAAGGCCGCCGCCGGCAGCCCGAATCAGGAAACCGGCATCGCCCTGCACGCCGCGCAAGGCACGCTCAGCGCCCGCGCGCACAGGAACACCGCCACCCTGGCCGCCAAGACCCAGGTGCGCATCGTCAGCACCACCGCCGACGTCCAGCTCGCCGCCCCGACCAGGCACCTGCTGGCCACCGCGGCCGGCGCCTACATCAAGCTGGACGGCGACGACATCGAACTGGGCGCGCCGGGGACGATCGCGTTCAAGGGCGGGCAGCAGGTGTTGACGGCGCCGCAGGGGGCATCCATGAGCCCCGTGACGCCATCCGCCAGCCACAAGCTGTGTGAATACACCGCCCGCGCGGCAGATTTCGCCGGTGCAGGGACGATGGGGGCCGCCTGACGTGAACGCATGGGATCTCACCGAAAACACGTTCCTTGCATACGATTTCGCCATCCTCAATCCCATTCAACTGGATGGGATCCTCTGGCAAGACCTCCCCAATACCGCGATCGTCCCGTTACGTTACAGGTCGCAGGAGCAGCTGTTCCCGCGTTTGATCGCGCTCGGCCAATTGGATCGGCAAGCGCGCATGGATCTGTTCCAACGCCATCTTTCGCTGGGTTCCGCTGCGCAAACCGACTACTTCTGCCTGCTGCTGCGTTGCTCGCTGCCAGGTGCGGATGTGGCCAGGCATTTCGCTCGCCAGATGGAGCAGTACGACCCGCGCAGGATGCAGCAGGATGTCCTGCGCTTGCATGATCCAAGAGTGCTGCGGCATCTGGACTGGATCTTGACGCAGGCGCAATGGGACGACTTGCTGGGCCCCATCGAGCGGGTCGCATGGCCGTTGGCAGCGCTGCAATGGGTGCATCGGGATCATGACGCCACCGCGCACACCTCGTCGAACCGCCTGGTCCTTGCCGAGCACCAATGGGCCCAGGTAGTGCGGTTGGCGGAGGTCAATCAATGCCTGCTCGTTCTGCAGCGGCGGTTGCCCGATCTTGAAGTGCAGGCAAGCGTTTCGGCACGCGTGGACCGCTTGCTTGCCAAGGCAGCGCAAGTGCATGGACTGCAGGACCGTGCCGATCGCATCCTGTTCGTGGAGCAGGCGTTCCAGTTTGGAGACCAGATCCATGGCCAACCCGTACTGCGCGAGGCCCTTGCGCGTGCCGGTGGCGGCGAAGCGTCTTACATCGGCCTGTGCGCCGAGATGATGGAGCCGCTGCAACAGCGGCCGGGTACATAACCAGAAGGGAGGCCAAGAATGAACGTATCGGTCGGAAAGATGGAGCAAGTCAACTGCCAGTTCTGCAACAAGCAAGGACTGCCGATTCTTCCACTGCGCTATGCGGTGGCGCGCAAGGGCATGGGCGATGCTCCCGCGGTGACGGCGCCCTTTGTCGTGGCCGAGAAGGAGCAGAAAAAGGAAGATTTTTCGCTTCCTGACGATATCGCCAGCTACACGCTTCGCCTGCTGCGGGAAGGCTATCTCTACGTCTACGACGAACTGCGCAAGGAGTGGTCCGCCTACGTGGTGACCTCTGGCGGCTACCTGTTTGCATTCGACCCCCATGGCAAGGCACCGCCAGGCGGATGGGGCAAGGTCGAGTTCACCTGTTCCCGTGCCGGCGATGCGTTCATTGCACGCTGCATCACGGTCAAGGATGCGGCACGCGCCACCAAGGTATGGCTGGGGTTCTCGGATGTGACGTGGACAGCGGCCGTGCTGCAGAAGCACGCCGATGCCGCCTACCGACAAGCGCATATGCGCTGCCTGGACATCGCCCAATGGCGCGCAGGCGGGCAGCTGCAACATGCCAGCGACTTCGCCGAGCTTGCCAGCCGCGTGGCGGAGTACGCGACCACGCCGGAGCCGCTGCTTGCGCAGACCCAGGCCTATGTCAAAACGCTGCTGCCGGTGCCGTTCAAGACCGTCGGCGAGCTGCGCGGTGCCGATGCCTTGGCAACGCGCGCCCGCGAGTCGAGTTCACGGCTGCTGCAGCAGCTGCTGCCGGTGGCGGCCGGCGGCGTTGCTGCCCACAAGGGCCGGGTGACCTCGGCAACCTGGGCGTTCTCCACCCAACCCTTCTTCGCCGACGGCAACGATGCCGCCGCCATGCTGACCTGGGCCGCGCAGACAGCCGCACCGTTGCGGCCGGCCTTGGTCGCGTTGGACGATCCGGCCGGGGTGGCCATGGAGCTCAACGGCCTGGCCCTGCAGCGCAGCATGGAGTTCAGCGAGAACCCGCAGCGCAAGTGGAAGCATGAAACGGCGGTGTTGATCGATGCGCTGCAGGAGGCGGTCAAGCACGGCGCGGTCGAGGATGAAGTGCATGCGCAGATCGCCGCCTCGCGCACCGCCGAAGGCATCGCGAACATCGACGACGCCCAGGATCTTCCCGATGCGACCTCCTACCTGTGGACCACCATGACGCAGGGATCGGAGGTCGCCTTGCGTGAGCAGAGCGCCCGGCGCGCGCAGCGCGAGCGCGCACGTGCCCAGGACGATGCAAGGATCCGCGAGCAAGCCGACGCGAACGCCCCCGCACTGGGACGGGAAGCGTGGAAGACATACACCAAGTACTTCGATGAGCCGGCGCAGCGCCGCGTGGTCGATCAGGAGTATCCCCAGCAGCTGGAGCACTTCGGGCGCGAGGTGCTGGCCAGGCTGGATCCGCCCTACCTCGCCTGGCTCAAGAGTCCCTCGTTGACGACCTACCTGACCCACACCTTCGACGAGCACGATCTCGATAGCGGTGCCTCCTATACGGCGTTGGCGACCCAACTGCTGCACCATGCCAGCGGCCGTGGCGCGGTGTTCGACTACCTGTGCCAGAGCATCCAGCAGGCGCCGACCGCGCCCGAGGCCTGGGTGGCGCGGGCGTTGGCGCTCAATCACGCGCCGCTGATCCAGGCGAGCTGGGAGGAGGCGGCCAGGAAGGGCAGCGAGCGCGAGCCGTTCCTGCCGGAGTTCGTGGAGAAGTTCCACGACAAGTTCAAGGATGTGCTGGTGGCCGGTGGCAAGGGGGAATTGAACAGGCCGATGGTGGATGCGGTGGCGCGCTTCATGTACCAGCTGACCGGCCCGCTGGTGCGCGAGCTGGGGTCCGCGCTGGATCACGGCATGGCGTTTGCGGCCCTGCCGCTGCCGTCGAAATGGCAGCTGGGCTTGTTGGGCGCGGTGGCGCGCGCGGAGACGCCGACCCTGCGGATGGTGGATCTGCGCGGCACGCGCAGTTTCAGCGAAGCGACCAAGCTGCTGGCCAATCTGGTGTCCTCGCTGGGCGCCGGGCCGGCGGGCGCGGCGCGCGGCGCGGTGCGGCCGACGCTGCGGCCGGTGATGGACACGGCCGAGCGCTATCCGTTCCGGGCGGTGATGCTGGTGGACGAGGCCAAGGTCGCGCAGCTGGAAGGCAGCGGCGGTGCGGCGCTGAAGGCCGGCATGGCCGAGGCGCTGAGCGCGCGGGAATTCGATGACGTGATGCAGGAGTCGGTGGGCAAGCTGGCCAGCCTGGAAGTGAAGGTGGCGGTGGTGCAGGCGATCCTGTCGTCGATCACGCTGTATCTGTCGTACGGCAAACTGATGAAGGCCGAGCAGGACAAGGTGTGGAGCGAACGGGTCAACGTGGCCGGCGGGGTGATCGGATTGGTGGGTGGATTGACCGAAGCCACCGGCACTGTGCTGGAGAAGACCCCCTGGGGCCAGACCCGCCTGAGCTGGCAGTTCCGGTTCCAGGCGGTGGTGATCGAGAGCCGTGCGGGATGGTTTACCGGCATGGGCAAGCTGATGGGCGTGGTGGGTGGGGTGATTGGGGGGATTTTGGCGATTAAGGATGGATTTGACGCACGCGCAAAGCATCCAATAATAGGGCTGCTTCTAATAGGATTGGGGTTTTCTTCAATAATTGCTGCATGTGCGCTACTCATTGTTGGTACTGCTGGGATAGGTGTGATAATTGGGCTGATAGTCGCTGTTATTATGACGGTTGTTTACTGGATTAAGCCAAATGCTATTCAGGATTGGTTGATCGATACGCAATTCGGAATAAATTCTCAGCGTGGAGCTAAATTAACCTCATTCAAAGGATTGGCGGAGCAGCAAATTGCCCTTGAAAAAATTAGTAAAGGTTAAGGTGATTTATGTATACAGGATGGGTAACTCCGTTCAAAAAAATGCGAGAACTTTCATCCGAAGAAAGGGGTAGTGCTCTTCGGCTAGGGAGTGTTGACGGCGCATTTCCGGCTCAGCGCCTTGCTCTTGTTTTTATTAACTCGATTTTTATCGATTGGATCGATAGGAGATTCTTGTATAGAGGCATGCTTAATATGTCTTTTGTGTTTTTGTGCTTGTTGGGTTTTTTATATTTTTTTGCATTTTGCGTCGTAAGGATGCTGCAGGACGCGGATGCGTTTTTTGGCATTGCCTCTCTAATGCCGTTACTAGGGTGCTTGGCTCTATATGGATTATTTCTTAGGCATGAGTTCTTTTGTCACGTTTACTACCCAATCCGCTTCAACCGCAAAACCCGTAAAATCTACGTCTTCCGCGAAAAGCGCGACGGCGGCTTGCTGATCGTTCCCTGGGAGGAGGTCTTCTTCCATATCGGTCGTGGCACCGACATGAAGTTCCTCCGCGATATCCGTGGCGAGATTCTCGATGGCGAGATCGTCAAGGACACCTTCGCCCTCGGTCACTGCGCCGAGCGCGACGAACCGGTCAAGGAGATGTGGGAGTTCATCCGCCGCTACATGGAGGAAGGCCCGGAGGCGGTCGCCGAGCATCCATTGGACAAGTACGTCGAGCTATCGGTCGCGCCGACCTGGAAGAACTGCCTGATTTCCGCCGTCGGCTTCACCAATGCCACCACGCCGTTCAAGCGCGTGCTGCTCTTCCCCTTTATCGGCACCTTCACCGTCGTGCGCTGGCTGGTGTTCAAGAGCTGCAAGCAACCGGTCTTCCCGCCGGAAGTGGAAGCCGAGTGCCAGGTCGAGCCGAATGACCCGCACATCTGGCCGATCCCCAACTCGATAGGCGAGTTCGTCACCACCGTGCCGGGCTTGATGTCCTATGCGATCCGCAAGGCGCAAGGCATCCGGACACCGCCCGATGCACCCGGCGATCTTGCATCGCAGTTCAAGGATTGGGGCAAGAAATAACGTGGAAGGGCCGCGCCGCATCACAGTCAAGCACGGCGCGGTCGAGGCACGTCACCGTGCATCACGCTCACTCGCCGCTACGGCGCAGCGTCCCCTTGTTTTCCTGCAACTCCCGCTTGAACGGCACGTCCGGCGGTGGGCGTGCGGTTGCAGGTTGATCGTTGAGGTTGGGGTCGCTCAGGCCGCAGCCGCCGCCGAATTGCAGCAGCGACACCACGCAGCTGATCTTGGTGGTCGTTCCCGGGATCGGAATCTCGATCTTCTTCAGGCCGCGGCGCACCCATTCCTGCAGCAGCGTCTGGTTCGGAATCCAATATTTGTCCAGCGAGGTCGGCGTGTAGCCGTACGGCGGACGTTTAAGCCAAGTGCCACCCTGGGCAATCTGGTCGCGGGTCCAGGTGTCGGTCTCGCTACCGGGGGGGCCACGGTCGCCCGCGCCCTTCCCGGCATCGCCGGTTCCGGTGGCGACGTGGACGCTGCCATCGGCATTGAACATGCCGTTGCGCTGACCGTTTGTACCTGTGGTGTCGCCTTGTCGATTGCGGTCGGATTTGCTCCAGTCGTCGGCATTGGCGGCCACATCCCAACCGCCGCTGCGGTCGGCCGGCTTCGGGCCGCTGGCAACTGGCTTGGGCGCCGACGATGCAGCGGCTGACGCGTTGCTGGAACGCTGGGGCGGAGCAGGATTGGCCTGCGACTGTGCAGGTTGCGGGGCGGGCTGTGCGTGTTGCACCGCAGCGGCGGTCGGCGTCGGGTTGGCAGTTGCAGACGCTGCAGGCACCGCCGGTGCGACCGCGACGGGCGCAGGCGCCGGATCCGGCACGCTCGGCAGCGCTGCGGTACGCACCGCGACGTCAGGCATGCGCACCGTCGGTGAGATCTCGCGCGGGCGCGCAGCCAGTGCGGTGAGTTGCGGGCGCTCGGGGATGACGATGTCGCGCTCGCGTACTGCGGGCGCAGCGGCAGAGCGCACCGCCACCTCGGTGGCCGGACGTTGCAATTGCCGAACCTGCGGGCGTTCGGTCACCGTCTGGATGTCGCGTTGACGCACTTGGACCTGCGGCGCCGCCCGTTCGATCGCAGGCGGCGTCAACGTGATCGTTGGCGGTGGCGGTGGCGGTACGACAAAGTCGTTGGTCGCGACCGGGGTCTCGGTGACCTGCAGCGGCGATTCGATCGTCACCGGCGGCACCTGTACCGTCACTTGCGGAACATCTGCGGTGACGGGTTCGCTGGCAGCTTGCACCGGTTCCGGCGCATTTTCCGGTGCTTGGTCCGTGTCGGGGCGCTCGACCAGCTCGGCAGCTGGCCTTGCTGGCGTCGGTGTCGGTGTCGGTGTCGGTTTCGGCGATGAAGCTGGTTCGCTTTTCGCCGCCGATGCACCCGCCTGCGCTGGCGAAGACACCGCAGCTGCAGCCGCCTGGGTCGATGCCTCAGCCGCAGGTTGACCTTCCCCGCCGCCCTGCTCTTGAGCCCCATCGCCGATGAAGGTCATGCGAACCCGCGATTCGTCGCCGGGTTTGGTTTCTTCCGGCGCCCAGCGCACGGTGACCACCCAGATGAGCAGCGCAATAAAACCGAGGTGGATGAGAAAACTGCCAAGCACCGCCAGCCAGTGCTGCCGACGCTGATCCTTCGGCCGCGGATCCCAGTGCTGCCACCACAGGCTGCGGAACGCCTGGAATGGCGACAGCAGAGAGACGCCGCCCACCCCATCCTGGGTCGGCTGCCTACGCGCCAACAGCACATCCATGACATGGTTGTCGTTGAATCGCGCAACCTCGTGCTTGCGGTTGCTCATCCAGATACCCCAACCATACGGCAGGCCGGTACGCCGATCGACAATGCGCTTGCTCGGCATACGCGCGCGCAGTGCCTGCAGCAGATCGGCAGCCGTTGTCACCGGTGGTGCGGAATCAGGCCGCGCTGTCGCGCGGAATGTACGGCGCGTCGCCGGTGGCGTGGTCGGTCGCATCGCGTACCGCAATGACGCCGGGCACGCGCCCCATCAAGGTCTTTTCGATACCCTGCTTCAAGGTCACGTCGGCCATGCCGCAGCCGTGGCAACCGCCGCCGAAGCGCAGCAGCACCACGCCGTCGGCCGACACTTCCTGTACGGCCACGCGCCCGCCATGCGATGCCAGCTGCGGGTTGATTTCGTTCTCGACCACCCAGCGCACGCGCTCGACCATCGAGGCCGACTCTGCCGGCGCTTCGCCCTTGATCTTGGGCGCCTTGATGGTGAGCTGCTGGTTGCCGGTGGACTGGGTGACGTAGTCGATCTCGGCGCCGTCCATCCAGGGCACGCTGGCGGCGACGACATATAACGTGAAGCCGTCGCAATCGATCGCCCATTCGTCACCTCTAAGATCTGCCGGTTCGGCGAACTCGAGCCGGGCATCGGCACGTGGGGTGCCCGCATCCACCGCGCTCAGGCGCACGCCCATGCCGGGCACGCCCTCACGCTCGATGAGCTTGCGGAAATAGGTCTGGGCTTTGTCGGATATCTGGATCATGCGGGTTATTCTACCGCTCAAAGCGCCCTCGCTCATGGAACACGTGATCCTGGTGGGTGCGCTGTCCGCCACCCCTGCGAGACCGTCATGACCGATCTGATTCCCCTGGAGCAGGCACATTGCCTCCCGCGCAAAGGCAGCGACCACAAGCTGGGCGAGGCGCGCCTGGCCGAATTGCTGCCGCAAGTCCCCGGCTGGGAGCTGGCCGAGGCCGGGATGGCGCTCACGCGCACGTTCCGCTTCCCCGACTATTGCCGCACCCTGGCCTTTGTGAATGCGCTGGCCTGGATCGCCCACCGCGAAGACCATCACCCCGACCTGGGCGTGCATTACGACCGCGTCGTGGTGCGCTATTCCACCCATGACGTGGGCGGGCTGAGCGAAAACGACTTCATCTGCGCGGCCAAGACCGCACGGCTCTACGATCAGGGAATCACTGGATGAACATGTATCGCGCCACGCTTGCCGGCCTCATCGTCGTCACCGGCCTCAGCGGCTGCGGCAAATCGCCGCAACAGGCGGCCGCGCCCACCGTCGCCCCCACCGAGCTGGCTGCCGTGAAGACCCCACCGCCGGAATATGCACCGCAGCTGGCCTGCGCCGGTATCGGCGGCACGACCGTGCTGCGGGTGGTGGTTGGCACCCAGGGCACGCCTACCGATGTCTTGGTGGCGCAGAGCAGCGGCCAGCCCGTGCTCGACGAAGCCGCCCGGACGCGCGTGCGCGAATGGCAGTTCAAGGCCGCCACCCGCAATGGCCAGGCCGTGCCGCAGACCATCCAGGTGCCGGTTTCGTTCAAGCCGCCGGTGCCGCGTCCGAACGAATGTTTCGCCATCGAAGAACGCGCACGCCGCGGCGGCTGAGGACGGCGCAGGTCGATGCCGTCTTCTATCTGTCTGCAGGGCACAGGCGCACAGACGCGTGACGACAATCGTGCCTATATCCGCCGGGTTGGTCTGATGACCGCTATCGCGATCACGGCGCACAACTTCCCCGAAGGATTGGCGACCTTCTTCGCCACGCTGGAGAGCCCGGCGGTGGGGATGGCGCTGGCGTTCGCCATCGCCATCCACAACATTCCCGAAGGCATTGCGATCGCGGTGCCGGTGTAGTTCGCTACCGCAACACGTTCTACGCAGTGGGCGCCAGCCTGCTCAGCGGATTGGCCGAACCGATCGGTGCGGGCATCGGCTATCTGGCGTTGTTTGGCGTGCTCTCGGATACGGTCTTCGGCACCGTGTTCGGGCTGATTGCCGGGGTCATGATGTTTCTGGCGCTGGACGCGTTGCTGCCGGCCGCCAAGCGCTACACACAGGTTCACGAGACCGTGTATGGCCTGGTCTCGGGGATGGGGACGCTGGCGATCAGTCTGGTGTTGTTCCGCTTCGCAACGCCTTGAAGCGCGCCTTGTTGGAGCACGCCGTGCGCTGGCATCGCTCATTGTTATGCACTGGCAGCGAAGCGCACCACGGTAACCGCCGACACTGCCGCTCCAGCGCTGACGTCGCCGCCATGCGAATGGCGAGCGGATGCGCGCTGCCTACCCGCAATCATCCACCCGTCCTCACACGACACGTTCGTGGCATGCCACTTCCCGCACGCCTGCTGAACACCGTGGCGCTCGGTCGACGGGAGAGCAGTTTTAGAAAGGTTCCAGACATTCAGACCGGCGCATGGTACGCGCGTCATCCACGCGCACACAGCGAGGTGCCGCATGCAACGCACATGGTCACAAGGGCGCCTTGCCTTGGCGCTGTCGATCGCATCCACCGGCATGATTGCACTGGGCGGGTGCCAACGCGCCGAGTCGCCGGCGCCGGCCGCCGCCGAGCCTCCACCTCCTCCCGGTGCGGTCGCAACGCCGGCTTACACGCCGCCCACGGCGGATCAGCTGTACCAACTGGTTGCACCGATCGCCCTGTTTCCGGACAAGTTGCTGGCGCAGACACTGGCCGCTTCGGTCTATCCCGATCAGGTGGTCACTGCGCAGGAGTGGCTGCGCAGCAACAGCGGCCTGAGCGCCGCCGATCGTGCGCAGGCCACGGTGTCGCAATCCTGGGATCCGAGCATCAAGGCCCTGACCGCGTTTCCGGATGTCGTGTCCCAGTTGGCCGGCAATCTCGATTGGACGCGTGCGCTCGGCGACGCCTATGCCCACGACCCCAACGATGTGCTCAATGCCGTGCAGATCATGCGCCAACGCGCCCAGGCCAGCGGCCACCTGCGCAGCACGCCGCAACAGCAGGTGCAGGTCGCACGCCATGTGGTGGTGACGCCCATTCTGGATGAGGGACGCATCCCGCCGCCCTCGCAGATGATCACCATCGAACCGGCGGAGCGGGACGTGGTGTACGTTCCGCACTACGACCCCGGCGTGGTCTACGGCACGCCGGTGGATGTCTATCGCGAGTATCGCTACCGCCCGGTCCGCTGGTACGACGAAGGCGACGTCGTCACCACCGGCCTGGTGTCCTTCGGCGTCGGCGTGCTGGTGGGCGGCGCACTGGAACATCATCACGGCTGGTTCGGCTGGGCCGAGCCGGCGCCCGCCTGGCACAGCTGGGGCTGGAATAGCTGGGGCGTGAACTGGAACGCGCCGCCGGCCGCCCCGCATTACGTGGTCTACCAGAACCATGTCTATGCGCCACGCACCACTATCATCAACAACCGCAATACCTATATCGATTCGCGCTCGTATGTGAATCAGGATCAGCGCCATTGGTCCAACGCGACATCCGCGCCTGCGCCCGTTGCCGGCATTGCCCCGATCGGCTTCCACGCAGCGCGGGCGGCCGCGCTACCGGCAGCGATAGCCAGCGCACAAGGGCTCAGGGGGGGGGCAGGAGCCGGTGCGCCGGCGCCCTCGCCCGCCCAGCTGCATCGTCCGCCCGACTATGCGCATCTGGCAGCGCCGCATTTCAATGCGCAGATGCTGCAGCCGGGCCGTCCGGTAGCGATGAACGCTTCGTCGCCGTTGTCGCATGCTGCGCCGCTGACAACCGTGGCCCATGCGATGCAGCCACCGCCTGCAGGAATACATTCGCCGCACATGCAAGCGCCGGCATTCGCATCGGTTACACCGCTCGAGCGAGTGAAGGATCTGCAGGCCGCACAGCAGCGCATGGCGCAACTGCACGCGGAGTCGCGGGCAGCGCAGGAGAAGGCAGCTGCGGCCAACCGCGCACATGCGGCCATGCCGCCGCGCGATGCATTTGCCAGCCGCGACGCCCGCAATAACCCGTTCGGTTCGCAAGCCCAACCTGTGCGATGGAAGCCGCCGGTGCAAGAGCAGCGACAGCTGCCGCCCCATCAGCAATTTGCGTTCGCAGCCTCGCCGCGTGGCGAACATGCGCAGCCATCGCAGCCGCGCTACGAACCGCACCCGGTCATGAAGCCTGAGCCGCAGCAACACATGCAGCGAATGGCCTCCTTCACGCCGCCGCGCGCCGCGCCAACCCGTCCGGCGGACACGCACCAGCAGCGCCCGCATCCGGCAGCGCAGCCGCAATATCACGACCACCACCATAGCTGAGCCAGCACGCTGACGCAGCCACGATGGCTGCGTCAGCGGCCAAGCTGGTCCAGCGCTTCGGCCAGTTCGGGCGCCAGCGGCGCGCTCAGCACGTACGGCGTCTGGCCGGCATCCAGGGCGAACTCCAGCGACGCGGCATGCAGGAACAGCCGCTTCAAACCGAGTTGGTCACGCAGGCGCTTGTTCACGTCCGCCTCGCCGTATTTGTCGTCGCCGGCCACCGGGTGACCCAGGTGCTGGGCATGCACGCGGATCTGGTGGGTGCGACCGGTTTCGATGCGCACTTCGCAATACGAATGCCCACCGCGCCGTTCCAGCAACGTGAAATGGCTCAGCGACGGCTTGCCAATCGCATTCACCTGCACATGCCGCTCGCCCCCCTGGCGCAGGCCGATATGCAGCGGCGCGTCCACGCTCATCACGCCATCGGGCATGCGTCCTATTAATAAGCTCAGGTAGCGCTTGGTGATGCCCCGCCCTTCGACGCGGTCGTCTTCGCGCATCAAGGCCTGCAGCTCGGTCAGCGCCGAGCGCTTCTTGGCCACGATCAATAGACCGGATGTATCGCGGTCGAGCCGGTGCACCAGTTCTAGGTTCTGGTTCGGCCGCAGCGCGCGCAGCGTTTCGATGGCACCGAAGCTGATCCCGCTGCCGCCATGGCTGGCGACCCCGGACGGCTTGTTCAAGGCGAGCAGGCGCGCGTCTTCGAACACGATCGCCGCTTCCAGCCGCGCCATGAACGAGGACGGCGGCGCCGCTTTGTCGCCCTCTTCGTTGACGCGTACCGGCGGAATCCGCACTTCTTCGCCGCCTTCGAGCTTGCGCTCGGCCTTGGCCCGCCCGCCGTTCACCCGCACCTGACCGCTGCGGACCAGTTTGTAGATCAGGCTGCGCGGCGCACCCTTGAGCTGGCCAAGCAGGAAATTATCCAGCCGCTGCCCAGCACGGTCTTCCGGAACTTTGAGCATGCGCACACCGACACGGTCGGTCGACGGCTTCGGGGGCTGGGGGTCGGTCATCCGGCTCTTTATTCTGTTACACTCGGCGAGCGAGATAAGGGTTTGATTTTGTTGGAAGTTGATTGGCCAGAAGCCTGACTTCCGATGATTCCGGCACAGTGCGCGACCACCGCCCCCGGGGCGGCCATGTTAGCGGCTCACCGGCCTATCCGGCCATCGCCAGCGGTTTTTGACCGTTGCGCTGAACATGTCCCGTGCGCTGCCCCGGTTTGTCCGGACGCGGCTGCCGGCCCTGAAACACCTATAAAAACTTAAACAAGCGCTCCCGCGGCCTGCCGTGGTGTTGCAGCGCTGGAAACTCTGGTCAGGCCTGTCCGCGCGTTGCGCGAAGGGCCGACAAGCTGTTCCAGAGGCGAAACGTCACGGCGTTCCGCGCGGTAGAGCGCGTGAGGAACGCAACAATGAAGCGAATGCTGATCAACGCAACGCAGGCCGAAGAGCTGCGCGTGGCGATTGTGGACGGCCAGACCCTGTACGACATCGACATCGAACAGCCGTCCAAGGAACAAAAGAAGTCCAACATCTATAAGGGCCGTATTACCCGGCTCGAGCCGTCTCTGGAAGCGGCGTTCGTGGACTATGGCGCCGAGCGCCATGGCTTCTTGCCGCTGAAGGAAATTTCCCGCGATTATTTCCAGGCCGGCGTCGACCACAACAAGTCGACCATTCGCGAGCTGCTGCGCGAAGGCCAAGAAATCGTGGTGCAGGTCGACAAGGAAGAACGCGGCAACAAGGGCGCTGCCCTGACCACGTTCATCTCGCTGGCCGGTCGCTACATGGTGCTGATGCCCAATTCGCCGAGCGCCGGTGGCGTCTCACGCCGCATCGAAGGCGAAGACCGCGCCGCACTGAAGGAAGCGCTGGACAAGCTGGATATTCCGGACGACATGGGCGTGATCATCCGCACCGCCGGTGTGGGCCGTGATGCCGAAGAGCTGCAGTGGGATCTGGACTATCTGCTGCAGACCTGGAAGGCAATTGCCGAGGCTGCGCTGAGCAAGCCGGCCGCGTTCCTGATCTACCAGGAATCGCGCCTGATCATCCGCGCCCTGCGCGACTACCTGCGTGCCGACGTCGGCGAGATCCTGGTCGATACACCGGAGCTGTACGCCGACGCCCAGGAATTCATGAAGCAGGTAATGCCGCAAAGCCTGCGCAAGCTCAAGCACTACACCGACGACATCCCGCTGTTCAATCGCTTCCAGATCGAATCGCAGATCGAAGGCGCCTACGAGCGCAACGTGCGCCTGCCCTCGGGCGGCTCGATCGTGGTCGATCAGACCGAAGCGCTGACTTCGGTCGACGTCAACTCCTCGCGCGCCACCAAGGGCAGCGACATCGAAGAAACCGCGTTCCAGACCAACCTGGAAGCGGCCGAAGAAGTCGCACGCCAGCTGCGCCTGCGCGACCTGGGTGGCCTGGTGGTCATCGACTTCATCGACATGGCCTCGTCCAAGCATCAGCGCGAAGTCGAAAACAAGCTGCAGAACGCGCTCAAGTACGACCGCGCCCGCGTGCAGCTGGGCCGTATCTCGCGCTTCGGCCTGATGGAAATGAGCCGCCAGCGCCTGCGTCCGAGCCTGGGCGAATCCAGCCAGATCGTCTGCCCGCGTTGTGATGGCCATGGCCGCATGCGCAGCGTCGAGTCGCTGTCGCTGTCGATCATCCGCGTGGCCGAAGAACACGCGATGAAGGAAAACACCGGCCAGGTGCTGGTGCAGGCGCCAGTGGAAATCGCCAACTACCTGCTCAACGAAAAGCGCAGCGCGCTGCGCGAGATCGAACAACGTCACGAGTCGCCGATCATCATCGTCGCCGACGAACAGTTGCACACCCCGCACTACGAAGTCACGCGCCTGCGCGAAAACGAGTTGGGCGAAGACAGCGGCAAGCCGAGCTATCAGCGCGGCACCCCGCGCAAGCTGCCGGTGCACGCGCTGACCAAGGCGCAATTGAATATCCCGGCACCTCCGGCAGTCACCTCGATCAAGCCGAGCCAGCCGGCGCCGGTGCGTGAAGAGACCCCGGCCCCGGTGGCGCCCGTCGCCGCTCCGGCACCGGTGGTGACTGTGCCGATTCCGGCCCCGGTCACCGGCGTGGTCGGCTGGTTGAAGCGCATCTTCGGCGGCGTCGAGCCGCTCGCTCCTGCTCCCGAGTCGATTCCGCGCCCGCGTCAGAACGATGCCGGCCGCAATCACCGTAACGAACGCGGAGAGCGTGGCGGTCAACGTCGCGACGGTCGCGATGCGCGTAACGGCGGTCATAGCGGCAACCAGCAGCGCGGCAATGGCAATGGCGCCAACAAGGAACGCCGTGACGAGCGCCGCCAGCCAGCCAGCGGCCAAGGCGCGCAGAACGGTGCACAGGCACAGCAACAGGCGCAGACGCCCAAGCCGCCGCGCAATGAAGCGCAGTCACCGAAGCAACAGCAGCCGCAGCAGGCTCAGCAACAGAAGCCCAAGCCGCAGAACCAGACCCCGCGTCCGCCGCGTACACCTGCACAGCAGGACGGCGCGCAGGCCGAGCGTCAGCCGCGTCCGGCACGTCAGGATGAAGGCATGGCCGCAGCACAGACCGTCACCTCGACTGCCGCAATGGCAACGACGTCGAGCGTGGTGGCTGCCATTACCGATGCCGCTGCACCTGCCACTGCGCAGACCAACGCTAACGAAGCGGCGCAGGCGCATGCGGTTGACGTCACGGTGAGCGCGTCCACCGCTGATCCCGGTGCAGACGCAAGTGTGGCTGCACCGGCCCAGGATGCCGCGGGCGACGATGCAGCCAATGGCGAAGGCGGAAGCCGTCGTCGCCGCGGTCGTCGTGGTGGCCGTCGTCGTCGTCGTGGCGTTGGTGCCAACGGCGGCGAAGGCGGAGCAAGCGTCGATGGTCTGGAAGGCGACGATCTGGACGGTGATGCCGACAACGATCTCGACAGCGACAGCGAAGGCGACGCCGCCGCTGCTCAGGCGCATGCCTCGGCCGCACCGCGCGCCGGCCAGCCGGAGTTCGATTTCGACGACGACGCACCGGCACCCACCGTCCGTGCCAAGCCCGAACCCACTGCGCAGGCAGCTGCCAAACCGCGCCCGGTTCCCAAGGAGCGCGCGGAGCCGCAAGTCGGCAACGACACGTCGTCGACCACTGCGCCGGTTTCCAACACCGTGCCGGCATCGCAGCCGCCAGTAGCAACACCCGTTGCCAAGGCTGACACCAACCACGAGCGCCCCGCTGCGCCGACCGTTGCCGCAGATGCGCCTGCCAAGCCCGCGCCCGCTGCCACAGCGTCGACGGCCGTCAACGCAGATGTTGCGGCAACGCAAGCGGTGAAACAGCGCCCGGCTCCGGTCGCGCAACACGCTCCAGCTGCCCCGGCACCGGTTGCTGCTCCGGCACCCGTGGCATCTACGCCGGTACCGGCTGGTGCTGCTGTAGCTCCCGTCGCCGAGACCGCATCGACGGCACCGGTCGCCACTCCGTCGGCTCCGGCATCAACTGTCGCATCGCCTGTGTCAAACGTTGCTGCAACAAGCACACAGCACCAGCCTTTGGGTTCGGCGTCTGCACGTGCTGCTGCGTCTGACACGGACAAGGCTGCGGCACCGAACGCTGACCGGCAGCAGCGCGCTGCTGCGGCGGACGTTGCAACGCCTGCGACGACGCAAGCGGCACCGGTACAGACCACACCTGTAAAGCAGACTGCCGATCTATCGGCACCTGTGGCAGCGATGCCGGCTGCACAGGCCGAGGTGGTTACGGCCACGTCTCCACACGCCGAACCGCCTGCTGCGCAGGCGCCATCGTCCGAGGTGGCAGTGACCGCTACATCGACGCTCGTGCAGGCAAGCCCGACTGCAGACGCTACGCCAGTGCGGAAGCGGTATGCCCCGGTGCAAACCACCATGCTCGATACATTGAGCCCGAACGATGCTGCAACGTCAGCACCCGCGGCCAGCGAACATCCTGCGCCCGCTGCAGCAGCGCAGGAGGCAGTGGCAGTGGCAGTGGCAGTGGCAGACAAGCCCAAGCCGACGGTGGTTGTATCCGAAGTCAAGCCTGTTGCCCCATCGACGGAGGCCGACAAGGCGCAGGATGATGACAGCAACAAGCCGCGTGGCGATCACTGATGAGCTGGTGATCGACCAGGCTGGCCTGTGAAGGCGCAGTCCATGGCAGCATCAAACACAGCGGCCTTCGGGCCGCTGTGTTTTTATGACGCGCGCAGACGACGACACGGCAGACGCGTCTAATCAGATCCAAGCAGGGTTTCCACACACCACATTCCAACGGATGCCAGTGACATTGCGCCGACCGAGAACATCAGCTGCCGCAGAGTGATGTACAGGCTGCTGGCGCGGAGCGCGCGTCTGGGGTGGCAGCAAGAAATCTCTGCCGAGCCGGAAATCCGGCGACGGCAGAACCTGCCGGCGCATAACGACCATCGTGATGGACCCGCTGTTTGGAGGCAGCGCGTCGCCATGCCAACGACCAAGGTACAGGCGCACCAGCCTTCCTTCGGCCCAGCATGCGTGCATGAAAGGCTGGTCCTGACGCATCTACATGCGTTGGTTCAATGCAACTGACCCCACTGAAGAGCCGATGCGTGCCATGCGCCAGTACGCGATGCGCTGCTCTACGCGATGTAGGGCCTGTTAACACATTCGAAGCCCATCAACGACCAGAACGAAGCTGAGGAAGCCAAGGAACATGACATCCAGCTTCTCGAAGCACGTGAAAATCCGTCGGTAGCCCTTCAAGCGACGGAACAGCCTCTCCACTTCGTTGCGCCGCTTGTACATTTCCTTGTCGTACTCCCAAGGATCGACCCGATTGGACTTGGGTGGAACCACCGGCACGAAGCCAAGATCGAGCGCCAACTGGCGGGTTTCATTGCCTTCGTAAGCGCGATCCATCAGCAGATGAACCGGCCGCTCCACTGGCCCCAGGTGTTCAAGCAACGCGCGGCCTGCGGGTGCGTCATGTGCGTTGCCAGGCGTCAATCCGAACGTGATGGCTGTTCGAGCATCTGCGGCAACCATATGAATTTTGGTGTTCCATCCGCCCCGCGATTTCCCGATGGATTGTGGGCCGTTTTTTTTAATGCGCCAGTGCCATCCGGATGCACCTTGATGCTGGTGGAGTCCAGCGAGACCGCTTCGATTTTGATGCGCACGATCTGGCAGGTCTGCAATTGGGCGAACATCCGGTCCAGCACACCGGACTTGGCCCAACGGTTAATGCGCGTATACACCGTATGCCAGTTGCCAAAGCGCTCGGGCAGACCGCGCCATTTGCAGCCATGCTTTGCGACGTAAAGAAGGGCGTTGACTACCTGCAGGTTGGTCATGCTGACATTGCCGCGTTGCAAAGGTAGGCAATGCTCGATGAGTGCAAATTGTGCTGGCGTGATCTCCATGCCAAATAGTTTAATCGCTCGAGACATTAATGTTAACAGGCCCTAGTTCAACCTGACCTCGCCTTTTGCGACGCAGGCGCTTCACCGTGCTCAAGGCAACAACTCACAGCACCCTGGAGGGATCGGTCAGGCCATACTGGTTGGCCAACCGTGCCAGCGCGATGTTGTCCTGGATGCCGACCTTTTCGAACAAGCGCGCTTTGTGCGTATTGATGGTCTTGGCGCTGAGGTTCAGGCGCTTGGCGATGTCTTCCTGGCGCAGACCCTGAGTCAACAGCAAGGCCACTTCCAGCTCGCGTGGGGACAATGCATCGAACGGTGAGCCCCCCCCTTCCAGATTGGATAGCGCCAGGTTCTGCGCGATCGTGTTGCCGAGATAACGCCGCCCCAGCGCGACTTCACGTACCGCGCGCAGCAGCTCGTGCGCGTCGCCGCCCTTGCCCACATAGCCGGACGCACCCGCTTCGAGCAGTCGCTTGGGGAGCGGGCCGTCTTCGAGCACGGAGACAATGATGACGCGGGTGCCGTAATCGCCCTTGACGATGCGCTCGGTGATTTCCAGGCCACTGACGCCAGGCAAATGCAGGTCGCACAGCACGATGTCCGGCTTGAGTTGACGAATTTGCGGCAATGCGGCTTCGCCGCTTTCTGCCTCGCCGACCACACAGACATCCACTTCCTTGGACAGAATCATCTTCATGCCTGTACGCACGAGCGCATGATCGTCGATCAGAAAAACTCTGATGGTCATCCTTGTTTTCCTCGCTAGCTGCTGGCTGGTGCAGCCTATCTCCGTGAATAATTCAGGGCAAGCTCGATGCAACGTATTACGTTGAAGTTAGAGCATCGGACGCGTCACCAGAGCATGCGTGACGTGCGTGTCGCGCGATGTCGCAGTACGAATGCTGCGACGTGTACTGATGATGCAGGCGCCCGCACGTCCGATGCATCGGACAACCCAGGCGCGCTCGGTCAGATTTTCCCTGTCTTGGCGGGACGTTCGGCGTCTACCAAGGGCTTCAATTCGGGATCCAGCGCAACGCGTTCGTCGAAGACGAAGCAGCGGCCGTCGTAGCCTTCGCCACCGACCTCTTCGAAATAGCCCAGAATTCCGCCCTCCAGCTGCAGCACGTTGTCCATGCCATCAGCCTGCATCCACAGCGCGGCCTTTTCGCAGCGAATGCCGCCGGTGCAGAAGCTGACCACGGTGGCATCGGCCAGTGCAGCGCGATGCGACTCCAGCGCGCCAGGCAACTCGGTGAATGTGTCGATGGGCAGCGTCAACGCACCTTGGAACGTGCCGTACACCACTTCCTGCGCGTTGCGCGTGTCCAACAGCACCAACGGGCGGCCGCGATCGTCCTGACCGTTACGCAGCCACTCACGCAGCACGGCAGGCGTCACCGAAGGCGCGCGACCTTGCAGCGGCGAAGCATCATCGCGCCGGAAGCTGATGATTTCCGGTTTGATCTTGACCTTGAGCCGCGCGAACGGCTGATACGCGCTCTCGCTGTACTTGATACGCATCCGCGCAAAACGCGCATCGGCCTGCAGCCAGGCGTAGAACGCGCCAATCTGCTCGGCATCGCCGGCCAGGAACAGGTTGATACCTTCCTCGGCAATCAGCACCGACCCTTTCAGCGCCTGCTGTTCGGCCTGCGCGAGCACGCTTGCCGCAAGTGTCTGCGGATGCTGGATGGTGACGAACTGGTAGGCGGCGGTATTGGTAATCATGCCGACATTTTAAATGCGCAGGCAGCCGCTAGCGAGCGCTGTGAGTGGGCGTGCGACCCGATACGCCAGCAACCTCGCACCCCACGTCAAGCCACCTGCTCAGCCGCGCAAGAGCAGAAACGGCAGCAACACCAGCGAGGCGACCAGCAGCATGCCGATCAGCGTGACCAGCACGAACAGCGGTCGCCTGCGCAGCAGGGCGCCAAAGGTCTCCGCGGTGCCGGCCGCAAGCTCCTCCTGGCGTTGGGCGCGCGCAATTGCGCCGCGTTGCGCCTGGTAAGCATCCATCGCGGCCTTGGCGGGCGGATAGTCGGCATCGTCACTGAGCCAGAGACCGCCAGCAGAAATTCCCCAATTACTTGGGCGCGTTTCATAGATCTGCACACCGTGCTCGCGCATCAGCGCACGCACCTCGTCGGCTTCTTCGTCGGGAACATTGCGCAGATTGAGCAGCAGCTTGGCCATGGCGCGATGATAACGGGGGCCAGGTGCGATAATGCCGCCTTTCTTCACGGACCCTGCCATGCGCCTTCTGTTGACGCTCTGTGTCGCCCTGCTGCTCGCAGGCTGCGCGCCCGCCCTGCCGCCCTCCGGTGGCACCATCGCCAGCTTCGAGCGGATCGACCGCACGGTGGGGACCGGCGCAGAAGCCACACCAGGGGCGATGGTCACCGTGCACTACACCGGCTGGCTATACGACGAAAACGCCGCCGACAAACACGGCAAGAAGTTCGACAGCTCGCTGGATCGCGCCGAGCCGTTCCAGTTTGTGCTGGGTGGCCATCAGGTCATCCGCGGCTGGGACGATGGCGTTGCCGGCATGCGTGTCGGCGGCAAGCGCACCTTGATGATTCCGCCCGATTACGGTTACGGCGATAACGGCGCCGGTGGTGTGATTCCGCCCGGTGCCTCGTTGGTCTTCGATGTGGAATTGCTGGACGTGCAGCCGCGCTGAGTGCCAGAACGATGACGGGTTCGAACAAGCGGCGGCTGGCCGTGATCGGTGGTGGGCCGGCCGGCTTGATGGCGGCAGAAGTGGCCTGTGCTGCGGGCCTGGCAGTGGATCTGTACGAGGCCAAGGGCTCGGTGGGGCGCAAGTTTCTGATTGCCGGCAAAGGCGGTTTGAACCTCACCCATTCCGATCCGATGCCGCTGTTTGCGCAACGCTATCGCGAGCGTCAGCAGCCGGTGGCCGCATGGCTGCAGGACTTCGACGCAGGGGCGCTGTGCGACTGGGCAAGCGTGCTGGGTGTTGACACTTACGTCGGCAGCTCCGGCCGTGTGTTTCCGATGGACCGCAAGGCAGCGCCCTTGCTGCGCGGCTGGGTGCGTCGGCTCAAGGAACAGGGCGTCGTGTTTCATGTGCAACACCGTTGGCGTGGCTGGAGCGAGGACGGCGCACTACGTTTCGATGCACCCACCGGCGCGATCGAGCGCAACGCAGATGCCGTCGTGTTGGCGCTGGGTGGCGGCAGCTGGCCGCAGCTCGGTTCCGATGGGCAGTGGCAAGCCGCATTGCAGCAACACGGCATTGCGGTTGCGCCCTTGGTACCGGCTAACTGCGGCTTCGATATCGACTGGAGCGCGCATTTCGTGCAGCGTCATGCAGGTGCGCCGCTCAAGCCCGTCGTTGCACACTGGCAAGATCGCAATGGCGTACAGCACACATTGCAGGGTGAATGCGTGGCCACAGCGGACGGCATCGAGGGCAGCCTGATCTATGCCATGGCTGCGGATCTGCGCGAGCAGATCGAGGCGCATGGCGTTGCCGAACTCATGCTGGATCTGGTGCCAGGGCGCTCACGTGAGCGCGTGCACACCGAATTGGCCCAGCCACGCAAAGGACGCAGTTTCAGCGAGCATATGCGTCGCCAGGTCGGCATCGATGGCGTCAAGGCCGCCCTGCTCTACGAACATCTCGGCACGCAGGCGGGCGACGATATTGCGTTGGCCGCACGCACGCTCAAGCAGTTGCCGCTGCGCTTGCTGCGGACGCGCCCGCTCGCCGAAGCGATCAGTTCGGCAGGCGGCGTGCGGCTTGAAGCGCTGGACGATCAGCTGATGGCAATCGCGCAACCTGGCGTGTTCTGCGCTGGCGAAATGCTCGATTGGGAAGCACCGACCGGCGGCTACCTGCTCACCGCCTGTTTCGCCAGCGGCCTGCGCGCCGCACGTGGGGCGGTGCAGTGGCTCGATCAGCACGACAGGCGCGCTACAGACGATCGCTGACAGCCACACGCGGCCACGCCGATTTGACGTCGTAGACCACCGCGCCCGGTTTGCCGAGCGCGGCAATGCGCGCGGCGTCGTAGGCGCGATACTGCGCATGCGCCACCGCCAGCACCACGGCGTCGTAGGCGCCGTCCTGGGGCATCTCGCAGAGCTGCACGCCGCTGTGCTGCAGCGCCTCCACCGGGTCTGCCCACGGGTCGCAGGTGTCCACCTGCACCCCCGCGGCCTGCAGCAAGTGCACCAATTCCAGGGCGCGGCTGTTGCGCAGATCCGGGCAGTTCTCCTTGAAGGTAGCGCCCAGTACCAGCACCCTCGCCTGCGCGAGCGCGATGCCCTGCATGGCCAGCATGCCGCAGACGCGCTCGGCCACATGGCGGCCGACGCGATTGTTGACCTGCCGCGCGGTGTGGATCAGGTCGGGGTGATAGCCCACGCTTTGGGATTTGTGCATCAGGTAATACGGATCCACCCCGATGCAATGCCCGCCAACCAGGCCAGGACGAAACGGCAGGAAATTCCACTTGGTTCCCGCGGCTTCGAGCACATCGAGCGTGTCGATTCCCAGCTTGTCGAAGATCAACGCCAGTTCGTTCACCAGCGCGATATTGACGTCGCGCTGAATGTTCTCGACCACCTTTGCCGCTTCGGCCACGCGCATCGACGGGGCGCGCCAGGTGCCAGCGGTAATGATGCTGGTGTACAGCGCATCGACCGCATCAGCGGCCTCAGGCGTCGAGCCGGAAGTGATCTTGCGGATGTCGCGCAGACGCCGCTGGCGATCGCCCGGATTGACGCGCTCGGGGCTGTAGCCACAGAAGAAATCGTGGTTGAAGCGCAGCCCGGAGGCTGCTTCTAGCAAGGGCACGCAAACTTCTTCGGTGGTGCCGGGATAGACCGTGGATTCGTAGATCACCAGATCGCCAGGCTTGAGTGCAGCAGCAATCAACGCAGTGGCACTGCGCAGCGGCTCCAGATCCGGTTGCTCGAAGCTGTCGATCGGCGTCGGCACGGTCACGATGAAGATGCTGCACGAGGCCAGGTCCGCCGCGTCTGCGGCGTAGCGCACCTGCGTTGCCGCAGCCAACTCGGTCTCGTCCAGTTCCAGCGTGGCATCGTGGCCATCGCGCAATTGCGCAACACGCTGCGCATCGATGTCGAAGCCCAGGGTGTCGCGCTGCTCACCGAATGCAACCGCCAGCGGCAGGCCGACATAGCCTAAGCCGATGACGGCGATGCGCCCTGGTGGCGGTGAGAGATGCGTGTGGCCGGACATGCGTATCCTTGGGTATGGTACGCAGCCGGTGGCGGCGCGCTGTGCGGCGGCAGCATAACGCAGGCCGCGGGGAGCCAGGCAGTGCAGGAAGTCTCCCACAAAGATTCACAATCGCCGCGCAATCAGGCACGCTATCGCAATGCCCGGGTGGCGAAATTGGTAGACGCAAGGGACTTAAAATCCCTCAGCTGTGAGGCTATGCGGGTTCGACCCCCGCCCCGGGCACACATTGAGCCGCAACTGAGCAAGCACGATCCAACGTGGCGACGCAGAGACAGCGGCAATGACGACAGCGAGATCGACCAAGCGCAGGGCGTTGCCCACACCGTCGGCGTTGGCCGACACCCATCGTCACTGCCAGCAGTTGCCGTGCTACTAGAGCGAATCGCGCCGGAACGCGCTGCCCACGGCGCGGTTCCTGGTCTGCAGGCGCATTGGCAATCGGCGCTCCCGTGTCCGGCAGGCGAACATCTGGTTGTTCAGGCGATGGACTTTGCCAGCGATCAGTTTTCACGTGATGCGTTCGCGCGGTGCGCAATGGCCTGCCCGCCTGGGATCGTTCGCAGCGTTCGCAAGCGCCAGGCCGAATACTTTTTCGGCAGACTCGCCGCGCGCCACGCGTTGCATCAGCAAGGCCTGGTCGTTCACCCTGACACGGTGCAGATCGCAACCGGCAACGCACGCGAGCCGATCTGGCCGAAAACCGCGGTGGGCAGCATTAGCCATACCCACCGGCTGGCCATGTCCGCCGTCGCGCCTGCCGATCGGTGGCGTGGCATCGGCATCGATCTGGAACACCTGGCAGACCCCGATGCCCAAGCGGCGCTGCGGGCTAGGGTGGTGAATGCCTCGGAACTGGCATTGCTGCAGACGTTGCACGATGCCGGCGACGCGACGCTGGATGCGTTGTTGACGCTGGTTTTTTCGGCGAAGGAAAGCCTGTTCAAAGCGAGTTTCGCGGTGGTCGGACGCTACTTCGACTTTTCGGCCGAGCAGGTCACAGGTGTGAATGTTGCGGCCGGCTGTCTCCAGCTCAGGCTTTGCGAATCGCTCTGCCCGTCGCTTCCGGCGGATCATCTGTGCCCTGTCGGTTTCGGTTGGGTCGATCCACAAACAGTCGTCACCTACCGCGTCTGGTGACTGTGCCCACGTGGGAATACCGATCTCGCGGGCAAGCCCCGACGGTTGCCGTGCCCGGCGCCGCTGGCATGGCGCGGCCTATCCATGCGATTACGCTGTTCCGCCAGCCTGAAGAACGCGCTGGCGACCACTGCGCACGCCCAAGCCTGTGCGTGCGCGCCCCCGCAACAGGACAGTCGCACCGCCATCAGAGCACACCGGCAGGCGTGCTACGCGGAGGACTCCATGCGTCGTTCGTCGGACCCGTTTGGACGAACCGATCGACTCCACCAGCACGCAAGGTCATGCACATGCGGAGCGCGCAAAACTACCCAGGCACTGTTAGTTGCTAGGGCCTGTTAACACATTCGAAGCCCATCAACGACCAGAACGAAGCTGAGGAATCCAAGGAACATGACATCGAGCTTCTCGAAGCGCGTGAAAATCCGTCGGTAGCCCTTCAAGCGACGGAACAGCCTCTCCACTTCGTTGCGCCGCTTGTACATTTCCTTGTCGTACTCCCAAGGATCGACCCGATTGGACTTGGGTGGAACCACCGGCACGAAGCCAAGATCGAGCGCCAACTGGCGGGTTTCATTGCCTTCGTAAGCGCGATCCATCAGCAGATGAACCGGCCGCTCCACTGGCCCCAGGTGTTCAAGCAACGCGCGGCCTGCGGGTGCGTCATGTGCGTTGCCAGGCGTCAATCCGAACGTGATGGCTGTTCGAGCATCTGCGGCAACCATATGAATTTTGGTGTTCCATCCGCCCCGCGATTTCCCGATGGATTGTGGGCCGTTTTTTTTAATGCGCCAGTGCCATCCGGATGCACCTTGATGCTGGTGGAGTCCAGCGAGACCGCTTCGATTTTGATGCGCACGATCTGGCAGGTCTGCAATTGGGCGAACATCCGGTCCAGCACACCGGACTTGGCCCAACGGTTAATGCGCGTGTACACCGTATGCCAGTTGCCAAAGCGCTCGGGCAGACCGCGCCATTTGCAGCCATGCTCTGCGACGTAAAGAAGGGCGTTGACTACCTGCAGGTTGGTCATGCTGACATTGCCGCGTTGCAAAGGTAGGCAATGCTCGATGAGTGCAAATTGTGCTGGCGTGATCTCCATGCCCAATAGTTTAATCGCTCGAGACATTAATGTTAACAGGCCCTAGTTACTTTAATTCCACTGTGTTACAAATAATCGTACCTTTGTGCCACTATTGGAAGACCTTCAGGCCGCGCGGGAGAGCTGTGTTGAATAGGACACTGGAAGTGCGTTTTGAACAGTACGGGGAAGTAGTTGCTGCCGCCCTGTCCCATGCGGATCGCAAACAGCCCGCACACTGGTACCTGAAGGGGTTGCTACTGCCTGGAGGGCGCAAGAGCGTGGAGCCCATGGCCGCGCGGGTGCACCCGCAGAACGTGCGCTCAGCCCATCAATCGATGCACCATCTGATGGCCGATGCCGACTGGAGCGATCAAGCGCTGCTGGCGGCGGTGGCGGCACAGGTGCTGCCGCCCCTGAGCAGGAAGAGCGCAGCGTGTCACTGGATCGTGGACGACACGGGATTTTCAAAGAAAGGGCTCTCTTGAATTTCAAGTGGGTTGCCGGGCATGCGGGTTGAACGTTTGGAAGTCCAGCTTGCCGGCAATCAGGAAGATGACGGTCTTGATGGTGGACAGGCGTTTGAAGCCGCGAGCTCTGCGCTTGGCGGACTGGAACAGGCCATTGATGGCTTCAAGGAAGCCGTTGGTCTGACGGGTCTGCGCCCAGGCGACGATGCCGTCCATGTGGCGGCGCACGAGGGCTGCGACTTCCTTCATCGCCTCGACCTTGGATCGCATCACGCAGACGCACCAGTGCTTGAGCATCTCGCGCATCACGTTGATCTGCTTTCGGTCAAGCGCCTCGCGCAACTGCTCCTTGTAGAGCCACGCGCGGGCCGTCCGTGTGAGCTTGGGTGCCGTGATCAGCCCGTGCAATGCTGCGCCGGCCGTCGGTTTGAGGCTGAAGACATCCTTGAGCAGCGTCCAGCGCATGCCCTTGAGGGACTTCTCGGTGCGCTGCTCGATGCGCCTGGTTTTGTCCACGGCCGCGTTCGCATGTCCGACAACGTGGAACTTGTCGAAGGTGATCTGCGCGTTGGGCAACTGCTCGCTTACGCCCTTGATGAACGCGGGCGACATGTCGATGCTCACCGAGGTGATCTGTTCGGGAGGGCAGCCATGAGCTGCCAGATCGGCAGCCAGCGCCTTCACGGCTTTGGCGTCCCGCCCCTCAGTCACGAAGATCACGCGTCGCGCCTGGGCGTCGGCAGCCAAGGTCACATAGTCGTGGCCGCGAGCGCGCGACGTCTCGTCGATGGCCAGCGACGAGACGTCGCTGAAGTCGGCCTGCTCCAGGGCCATCTCGACATAGCGGTTGCACACCTGCATGCACCGGTACGCCGACTCGCCCACGATGCGCGCAACGGCCGCGAACGGCATTTGCTGCGACAACATCAGCACCAGCGCCTCGAACAACAGCGTGAAGCCCGACAACCGCCCAGCGAAGTCCGGCTCGACCAGGCGAACCGATCCGTCCCCAAGCTTCACACGCGGCGTGCGAACCTTCAGGTAGCACTCGTGCTGGAAAAAGTTCAGGTGCCGGTAGGTCTTGACCACGGTGTCATGAACCGGATGCAGCCCCTTTTGGCCCGATACCTTGAACCTCGTGCCCGGCTTGAAGTCCACCGGCACCGTCAACACCTTGGTCGCTTCGTCGAACTCGACCGCGCCTACCGACCACGGCGCGCCGATCCCCAGCGCCGCTTCAAACACCTTGGCCGTCATCCCAATCCCCGCGTCAGTGGTAAACCAGCCGAAATCCTACCCACTCAAATTTTCAGAGAGCCAAAGAAAGGGGTGCATTCGGTCGGTGTTGCACGCCAGTACTGCGGCCGCCTTGGCAAGACGGACAATTGCCAGGTTGCCGTGAGTTTGTCGATCGCCAACGAACACGGCAGCCTGCCAGTGGGCTATCGGCTGTATCTTCCCGAGCAGTGGGCTCAGGACACTGTGCGGCGCAAGAAGGCAGGCGTTCCGGATCAGGTCGTGTTTCAGACCAAGACAGCGCTGGCCATGGATCAGATCGACAGCGCGCTGGCGACAGGGATTGCGGCAGGCGTCGTGCTAGCCGATGCGGCCTACGGCACCGAGACCCACTGGCGAGACCAGCTCAGCGAACGCGGCCTGCTGTACATGGTTGGCGTCCGCAGCAACACGAAGGTCTGGTGGGGATCGCACCAACCTGCGCCCATGCCGCCAGCCAGCCCTAAGGGCGGTCGGCCCCGCACACGACCGATGCGCGATAGCGCACATGCGCCGATCTCGGTACATGAAGTCGCGCAGAGCTTGCCCGCAAGGACGTATCGGCAGGTCAGCTGGCGCCAGGGCAGCGACGCAACGCTCAGTTCGCGGTTCGCGGCGGTGCGGGTTCGTGCCGCACACAATCGCCAGGCACATGACGAGCAGTGGCTGCTGATCGAGTGGCCGCCGGGAGAGTCCGAGCCCCGCCACTACTGGTTCTCGACGCTACCAAAGCAAACGCCGGTCAAGACACTGGTTGCCACGGCACAAGGCCGATGGCGGATTGAACGCGATTATCAGGAGCTGAAGTCGGAGTTGGGCCTGCATCACTATGAAGGGCGCAACTGGCGTGGTTTTCACCATCACGCCAGTCTGTGCATCGCCGCATACGGGTTCTTGATGCGCGAGCGCCTGCGCAGTAAAAAAAACTCCGTCGCATTCAAGATGCCTGCAGTATCCAAAAGCGTCCGCCCGCGCCGGTCTGGCCCCAATGCAACGTCACCATCCCAACTCGATTGCCACGCTGGCCTTCGGACTGGCTAGGCTGATCGCCAGAAGCCTCCCACACTGCCCGTGTTGCGGGGTCTCACCGTACCAACGGATTCGCATTTAGTAACACAGTAGAATTAAATATGTGCATCGATTGCGCGCAACAGCCTGCGATAAACGTCTCGCGATGACTAAAACAACACAGGCGCTAAGCCCTGTGGGCATCGCGCCTGTGTCAAGCGTCACGCAAGATTTGCAACAGCCGGCACGCCATAGGCGTGCCGATCACTGGATTACGCAGACTCTTCCTGCGGCTTGGCCTGCTTGGAACGCCCGCCCTTGCTGCCGATCCGCGACATGTGATCGCGATCGCGGCTCACGGCCTGCCCACCCTTACGGCCGGCTTCGCGTGCTTCGTCGCTAGTGAATTCGTGCGCATTGCCACTGGCATGAGCGGCTTTGCCGCCGCTGCTTGCCAGCACGCGACGCTTCTCCGGATCCAATGCGGCAAAGCCGCGCCGGCTACGGGTAATGCTTTGTACGTCTTCCACTGTGCCTCCTCTCGATGCTTCGGTTACGCCTGGGTAATCGGCTTGACGCAACATTCGTGCCAACCCTGAAACGTAGGTGCCGCGGTGCACTTGAGTGGATGAAGGAAAAAACGGCTGCGCTCGCTGCGCAAATCTTGCACACCTTCACTTCGCCGGATGATGGGCACTACCTCCAAGCGGCTAGCGCTATCACTCTGCGCTGCTGCGGTGGACGTGGCCCAAGGCGACATGCGGAACTGCAGCAGCGTGAGTTAGGGCGGGTACGACCAACGACCTCGCCCTGGATGTAACCACTGCTTCAGGCTCACCTTGTGAGATTGCCAGCATGCCTGGGCGTATCAGCTTGCTTCTCAGGATCGGTTGTCTCAAGGATTAGGGAAACTCTGAACACCTCCCCCTGATCCTGCGACAATCGCACAGACGCAACGTGACGACGACGATGCAACTGACCTTCGGAGACGCGGAGTACAACGGCAAGCGCAAGCGGACGCGGCGTGAGGTGTTTTTGGCCGAGATGGATCAGGTCGTGCCATGGAAGGGCCTGCTGGCGCTGATCGAGCCGCACTATCCAAAGTCGGGGCAGCCGGGGCGACAGCCGTATCGGCTGGAAACGATGCTGCGCATCCACTTTTTGCAGCAGTGGTATGCGCTGAGTGATCCATCGGCGGAAGAAGCGCTGTACGACACGGTGTCGATGCGCCGCTTCGCGAAGATCGGCGGGCTGGACGAGGTGCCGGATGAAACGACGATTCTCCACTTCCGGCATCTGCTGGAGCGGCATGATCTGGCGCGCAAGCTGTTCAACCGGGTCAACGCGCACCTGTCGCGCAAGGGGCAGAGCTTGCGGGGCGGGACGATCGTGGATGCCACGATCATTGCGGCGCCCAGTTCGACGAAGAACAAGCAGGGCGAGCGCGATCCGGACATGCACCAGACCAAGAAGGGGAATCAATATGACTTCGGGATGAAGGCGCACATCGGGGTGGACGATGACTCCGGGCTGGTGCACCACGTCGAATGCGCGGCGGCCAACGTGGCCGATATCACGCAAGCGCACAAGCTGCTGCACGGCAAGGAAGACACGGTGTGCGGGGACAGCGGCTACACCGGGCTTGAGAAGCGCGAGGAAATGAAGCGCAAGCGCACGCTGCGCTACCTGATCGCCGAGAAACCCTCGAAGCTGAAGCAGATCAAGAACAAACGCGAACTGAAGTTGGCCAAGCGCTGGGAGCACACCAAGGCCAGCCTGCGGGCGAAGGTGGAACACCCGTTCCGGGTGATCAAGCGTCAGTTTGGTTACGTCAAGGTGCGCTATCGCGGCCTGGTCAAGAACACCGCGCAGATGCTAACGCTGTTTGCGTTGTCGAATCTGTGGCTGAAGCGCAAAGAGTTAATGCCCGCTGCGGGGAAGGTGTGCCTGTAACCCAGGAAATACACCGAAAACGCGGCGAAAACGGCAAAAAATCAGGGGTTCGAGCGCCCTCAGCGCCGCAGATGTGGCTTGCTTCATTTCCCGGCCGCGTTGATCAGACCATCCTTAGATGGGCGCGGCGACAAAACGAGCGAGCGATGATCACAAAGCACTTTGATTAGCCCCATCCCTCAGCCGCTAGGGAAGGTCTGAACAACCCATCAAACCTCTAAAATTCCAGCTTCTTGCATTTCAATGACTGGAAAAATGCTGAGTCGGGTGCGATTTTTGCAACGTTCTGGCGGTTTTGGCTGCCGCCAGGCAGCATTATCCCCTGGCCGGCAGCAAGTGCCGGCGCACCATCCACAGATTCGACAGCGCAAATAACGTCTGCACCTGTGCGGTGTTCTTGGCCAGGCCGCGATAGCGCACCTTGGTGTAGCCGAACTGCCGCTTGATCACCCGGAATGGGTGCTCCACCTTCGCGCGCACGCTTGCCTTGAAGTGTTCCCAACGTTCTGCCCAAGCACGCGCGCGCTTGTTGCCAATGGCTTGAATCGTGGAGCGCTTGGCGGCAATGAAAAATGCAGCCTCGCAGCTCTGCAACTCGTCGCGTTTTTCCGCACCGGTGTAGCCGCTGTCGCCGAACACGCTGTCTTCCTTGCCGTGCAGCAATGCGTGCGTCACCGTGACATCGGCCACGTTGGCTGCGGTGCACTGCACGTGGTGTACCAGCCCGGAAAATTCATCCACCCCAATGTGCGCCTTCATCCCGAAATACCACTGGTTGCCCTTCTTGGTCTGATGCATCTCAGGGTCGCGCGCACGATCGGCATTCTTGGTCGAACTGGGCGCAGCGATCAGCGTCGCATCGACGATCGTGCCCGACCGCAGGCTCTGCCCCTTGCGCGACAAATGGGCGTTGACCGCTTCCAGCATCCGAGCGGCAATGCCGTGGGTTTCCAGCAAACGGCGAAAGTTGAGAATCGTTGTCTCGTCTGGAACGTTATCCAAGCCGCCGAGCTGGGCAAAACGCCGCAGGGGCGGGATCTCGTGCAATGCCTCTTCCATCGCCGGATCGCTCAACGCATACCACTGCTGCAACAGATGAATCCGCAACATCGTCGCCAGCGCGTACGGCTGCCGACCCGGTCGTCCTGACACCGGATAGTGCGGCTCGATCAGGGCAAGCAGTCGCTTCCACGGCACGATGCGCTCCATCTCCGCAAGGAAGATCTCGCGCCGGGTCTGCTTGCGCTTGCCCAGGCCCTCGGCGTCACCGAACGTCAGTTGCATGGATGCCTCCTCATTCCGAACAAATAGTGTCTCGCATTTGTGGTGCGTTGCTCAGAGGTTCCCTAGTTCCACTGTGTTACAAATAATCGTATCTTTGTGCCACTATTGGAAGACCTTCAGGCCGCGTGGGAGAGCTGTGTTGAATAGGTCACTGGAAGTGCGTTTTGAACAGTACGGGGAAGTAGTTGCTGCCGCCCTGTCCCATGCGGATCGCAAACAGCCCGCACACTGGTACCTGAAAGGGTTGCTACTGCCTGGAGGGCGCAAGAGCGTGGAGCCCATGGCCGCGCGGGTGCACCCGCAGAACGTGCGCTCAGCCCATCAATCGATGCACCATCTGGTGGCCGATGCCGACTGGAGCGATCAAGCGCTGCTGGCGGCGGTGGCGGCACAGGTGCTGCCGCCCCTGAGCAGGAAGAGCGCAGCGTGTCACTGGATCGTGGACGACACGGGATTTTCAAAGAAGGGGGTGCATTCGGTCGGTGTTGCACGCCAGTACTGCGGCCGCCTTGGCAAGACGGACAATTGCCAGGTTGCCGTGAGTTTGTCGATCGCCAACGAACACGGCAGCCTGCCAGTGGGCTATCGGCTGTATCTTCCCGAGCAGTGGGCTCAGGACACTGTGCGGCGCAAGAAGGCAGGCGTTCCGGATCAGGTCGTGTTTCAGACCAAGACAGCGCTGGCCATGGATCAGATCGACAGCGCGCTGGCGACAGGGATTGCGGCAGGCGTCGTGCTAGCCGATGCGGCCTACGGCACCGAGACCCACTGGCGAGACCAGCTCAGCGAACGCGGCCTGCTGTACATGGTTGGCGTCCGCAGCAACACGAAGGTCTGGTGGGGATCGCACCAACCTGCGCCCATGCCGCCAGCCAGCCCTAAGGGCGGTCGGCCCCGCACACGACCGATGCGCGATAGCGCACATGCGCCGATCTCGGTACATGAAGTCGCGCAGAGCTTGCCCGCAAGGACGTACCTGATTAGCACGATCTTTCAGCACAGTCGCAGCCAGTGAGAGCCGACCGGTCGATGCTAGGACCGTCGCTCCACCGAGACCAGATCATGGCCATGAATCGTGTGCAGTTCCAAGCCGGGCTGTCGTTGCCGGCGTTCCTCAAGCGCTATGGCAACGCGCAGCAGTGCGAGCAGGCGTTGGAGATCTCGCGCTGGCCACAGGGCTTTGTTTGTCCGCGTTGCGCCGCTAACGCGCACAGTCGATTCCAGCGTCACGGCACCACGTACTGGCAGTGCACGGCCTGCTATCGCCAGACCAGCCTGCGCTCGGGCACGGTGATGGACAACAGCAAGCTGCCGCTACGCACCTGGCTGCTTGGCATGTATCTGCTGGGCCAGAGCAAGACGAACCTGTCGGCGCTGGAGTTGATGCGACACCTGGGAGTGAGCTACCCGACAGCGTGGCGAATGAAGCACAAGCTGATGCAGGCCATGACCCAACGCGAGGCGAACCGCAAGTTGGGCGGGATCGTGCAACTGGACGATGCCTACCTGGGCGGAGAACGCAACGGTGGCAAGGCCGGGCGCGGCTCGGAGAACAAGCGCCCTTTCGTGATCGCCGTGGAGACCACTGAAGACGGTCGTCCATTGCGCGCGGTGATGGATCCGGTCCCAGGCTTCACCAAGGCGGCGCTGTCGGAATGGATCGGGCAACGCCTGCATCCTGGAGCAGATGTCTACAGTGATGGACTCGGTGCGTTTCGAGCACTGGAAGCCGACCACGCGCACACCGTGATCGAAGGCAGCGGTCGAAGTCGCTGCGAGGCAGAGAACGCACGCTGGGTCAACGTGGTGTTGTCCAACCTAAAGCGTTCGCTGGACGGTGCCTAGCACGCCTTCAAATTCGCCAAATACGCCCAGCGCTACCTGGCAGAGACGATGTGGCGGTTCAACCGCCGTTTCGATCTGACCCGGCTGGTGCCCAGCTTGCTGGCCGCCGCAGCCGCCAGCAAGCCGTGGTCCGAGCGGGCCCTGCGTGATGTCACCATGTTCACCGCTGAAAGTGCGTGCTAATCAGGAGGACGTATCGGCAGGTCAGCTGGCGCCAGGGCAGCGACGCAACGCTCAGTTCGCGGTTCGCCGCGGTGCGGGTTCGTGCCGCACACAATCGCCAGGCACATGACGAGCAGGGCTGCTGATCGAGTGGCCGCCGGGAGAGTCCGAGCCCCGCCACTACTGGTTCTCGACGCGACCAAAGCAAACGCCGGTCAAGACACTGGTTGCCACGGCACAAGGCCGATGGCGGATTGAACGCGATTATCAGGAGCTGAAGTCGGAGTTGGGCCTGCATCACTATGAAGGGCGCAACTGGCGTGGTTTTCACCATCACGCCAGTCTGTGCATCGCCCCATACGGGTTCTTGATGCGCGAGCGCCTGCGCAGTAAAAAAACTCCGTCGCATTCAAGATGCCTGCAGTATCCAAAAGCGTCCGCCCGCGCGGGTCTGGCCCCAATGCAACGTCACCATCCCAACTCGATTGCCACGCTGGCCTTTGGACTGGCTAGGCTTATCGCCAGAAGCCTCCCACACTGCCCGTGTTGCGGGGTCTCACCGTACCAACGGATTCGTATTTAGTAACACAGTAGAACTAGTTGCAGGATCTGCGACGCTGCGGTTGGACAATGACCCCAGCTCAAGGCAACGGAGGTGGGAGATGGGCATCAATCTCGTGCAGTTTCAGCCAGGCTTGTCGCTGAGCGAGTTCATGGATCGCTACGGAACCGAAGCCAAGTGTTACCGGGCGTTGTATCGGTGGCGCTGGCCGAAGGGATTTCGCTGCCCGCAGTGCGGCGGCCGCGCGCGCTCGCGCTTTCGACGCGATGATCAGGTGTACTACCAATGCCGGGCGTGCCGGCATCAAACCACCTTGCGTGCCGGCACGCTGTTGCAATCGAGCAAGCTGTCTTTGCGCCTGTGGATGCAGGCGATGTACCTGTTGACCTCCAGCAAGACCAACCTGGCAGCACTGGAGTTGAAGCGGCATCTTGGGGTGACCTACAAGGCGGCCTGGCGCATGAAGCACAAGATCATGCAGGCGATGACCGAGCGCGAAGAACCGCGAAAACTCAAGGGATTCGTGCAGATCGATGACGCGTATCTGGGCGGTGAGCGCAGCGGCGGCAAGCGCGGACGAGGTTCGGAGAACAAACAGCCGTTCATGATCGCGGTGCAAGTGGACCACACCCACGAACACCCCGTCTTTGCGGTGATCGAGCCGGTGAAGGCCTTTGACAACGCCTCGCTGGAGGACTGGATCGCGCGCCGTCTGGAGCCGGAGTGTGAGGTCTATAGCGACGGCCTGGCATGCTTTCGCCGTCTGGAGGAGGCCGGGCATGCCCACACCACGCTCGATACCGGTGGCGGTCGTGCTGCAACCGACGTCCAGGGAGCACGTTGGTTGAATGTGGTGCTGGGCAATGTCAAACGCGCCATCAGCGGGACCTACCATGCGGTGGGCCAGGCCAAGTATGCAAGGCGCTACCTGGCCGAGGCGGCCTATCGCTTCAACCGCCGATTCGACCTGAAACAGATGCTGCCGCGGCTGGCGACGGCACTGCTGCGCTGCACACCTTGCCCAGAGCGCGTTTTGCGTATGGCAAGCAACTTCCATGGCTGAAGGATGGGGCTAATCAGGAAGCACTTTGAGCACTGCTCTCATCAAGGTGCCGATCAACTTGATTGGTCCTTGCCCGCTCACCGTCGCGGGACCCTTGGCGGCATGGATGCCGCCACGGAGCTGACAAGGACGCACTTGCGGCGTGTCCTGCGATGGTGGGCGGGCAAGGGCCCTGCAGCAAGCGTGCAGCGGCGAGGACACCGCACCAGCAGGTTGCTCGGCTGTTTTATTGAACGCTATGCACAACGATCAAGGCGACTGATCAAGCGCCCCAAGGCGCATCGAACAACCGATTGTTGCGGTGATCGCGATCCGGCACGGCAATTCCCACGCGTGCAGCAGCACGCCGATAGTTGTCGAGCCGATGGATGTCGCGCAGCCGCGCGATGTCGTTGTCGTCGATGTCATGCCAGCCCCACCGCTGGAACTGGCCCAGGAATCACTCGCCGTCCGAAAGCCACGGCATGTTCACCGTGCCGCCGCGATGGAACGCCAGCGCAGTCGCGTCGTCTGCAATGGCGTTGGCACCTGCATTCACCTCGATCTCAGCATCAACAGCAGCATCCAGACATGCCGCCAGATGTCCAGCCGACACCCCGATATGCTGCGGCTCCACCAACCATTGCGCACATTACGCACGGTTACCTGGGGAGGCATCCAGCCAACGGCAGGCCTCCAGCACGCAAACCGTCACCTGATTAGCCCTGACCATCAGCTGGATTTTTGTTGCAGTCCTGCAAATAGCTTCGTTTTACCGATGTGTTCCATGATGTCTGATCTTGGCGCTGCTGATGCGAGGAGCCGGTGCGAAGTTCTTTCAGCCAGGACCCCATGGCGGCCTGGCATTGGGCCGGTTTAGCGATAAGCGCGGAGGTGCTGCAGCTGAAGGTCGGTGCTAATCAGGAACCGTCAAGCACTCGCTCAACTCCGGCTACAATGCAGCGAATTCGCGTCTGTGTCGCTTCAGGCATCTGTGGACCTGATTAGCACGCACTTTCAGCAGTGAACATGGTGACATCACGCAGGGCCCGCTCGGACCACGGCTTGCTGGCGGCTGCGGCGGCCAGCAAGCTGGGCACCAGCCGGGTCAGATCGAAACGGCGGTTGAACCGCCACATCGTCTCTGCCAGGTAGCGCTGGGCGTATTTGGCGAATTTGAAGGCGTGATAGGCACCGTCCAGCGAACGCTTTAGGTTGGACAACACCACGTTGACCCAGCGTGCGTTCTCTGCCTCGCAGCGACTTCGACCGCTGCCTTCGATCACCGTGTGCGCGTGCTCGGCTTCCAGTGCTCGAAACGCACCGAGTCCATCACTGTAGACATCTGCTCCAGGATGCAGGCGTTGCCCGATCCATTCCGACAGCGCCGCCTTGGTGAAGCCTGGGACCGGATCCATCACCGCGCGCAATGGACGACCGTCTTCAGTGGTCTCCACGGCGATCACGAAAGGGCGCTTGTTCTCCGAGCCGCGCCCGGCCTTGCCACCGTTGCGTTCTCCGCCCAGGTAGGCATCGTCCAGTTGCACGATCCCGCCCAACTTGCGGTTCGCCTCGCGTTGGGTCATGGCCTGCATCAGCTTGTGCTTCATTGGCCACGCTGTCGGGTAGCTCACTCCCAGGTGTCGCATCAACTCCAGCGCCGACAGGTTCGTCTTGCTCTGGCCCAGCAGATACATGCCAAGCAGCCAGGTGCGTAGCGGCAGCTTGCTGTTGTCCATCACCGTGCCCGAGCGCAGGCTGGCCTGGCGATAGCAGGCCGTGCACTGCCAGTACGTGGTGCCGTGACGCTGGAATCGACTGTGCGCGGTAGCGGCGCAACGCGGACAAACAAAGCCCTGTGGCCAGCGCGAGATCTCCAACGCCTGCTCGCACTGCTGCGCGTTGCCATAGCGCTTGAGGAACGCCGGCAACGACAGCCCGGCTTGGAACTGCACACGATTCATGGCCATGATCTGGTCTCGGTGGAGCGACGGTCCTAGCATCGACCGGTCGGCTCTCACTGGCTGCGACTGTGCTGAAAGATCGTGCTAATCAGGTCTGTGGAAGAGGAATGCTGAGCACATCCACATCGCGCATCGGATCAACCCTGCCCGCAGCAAGCCAGTAATACAGCCATAGCGCATGCGTCCCGGTGGGAAAGGTCTGCGCGAACAGCGCCCCAGCACTGTCAGTGCCTGCGGCAGCGTGCGGCCGGCTGCCAGCGCGTGCGCAAGTGCAGGCGCCAGCGTGATCGCCTGGCCGTTGTGATTGAGCGTCATCAACAACGCCATCGGGCATTGCGGCCCGGCGATGCCCAGATCGATGGCGTACACCAGGCTGGCCAGGGCATGCGCGGCCTCCACTTCACCGGCCAGCAGACGATCGCGCACGCCCACGATGCCTGGCAGCTGCAAGTCCAACTGCAGCCCATGCGCACGGTCCAGGCCCAGGCGTTACGCCGCAACCAACGGCGCGCAGTCGATCAACGGCATGTAGGCCGCGCGCAACACGGGAAGTTCGGCTTGGCTCATAGATTCATCCCAGCAAATCGGCCATGGCCACGATACGGCGCGCCACTTCGGCCAACTTGACGCCCTGCTTCATCGCCTGCTGACGTAACGCCGCATAAGCATCGGCCTCGCTCAGGCCGCGTTTTTCCATCAGCAGGCCCTTCGCGCGGTCGATCTGCTTGCGGTTCTGCAGCGCCTGCTGCACATCGTCCAGACGCTTGCGCATGCTGCTTTCCTGCGCGAAACAGGCCAGCACCACCTGCACGATCGGCGCCAAGCCGGTGCTAGTCCATCCACCACATATGCCGTCACACCCGCACCGGCCGCGGCGTGGATCAACGCGTCGTCGCCATCATCACCACCGGCCGCGGTGCATGCACATGCAGCATCGACAGCTGCTCCAGGGTATCGCGCGAAGGCGAATCCACATCGATCACCACCACATCCGGTTGCTGGCTCTGCACCGTATGCAGCAATGCACGGACCGATGACACATCGTCGAGCACCGTGTAGCCGGCGCGCGTCAACGCCTGGCGCAGTTCGCCGATCGGCTTTCGGTATCGTTGACCAGCAAAACACGCATTGGCGGCAGCGAGGCGTGTGGACGTAGCCCGATGGTGCCATGCACCATGCTGTGGGTGCGAGCCATCTTTTCGGAGTGTGTGTGATGCCGTTGTTCCCGTTGTTCGCCAATCTGCAAGGGCGCGCCGTGCTGGTCATCGGTGGCGGCGACGTCGCCACGCGCAAGGTATTGGCCCTGCTCAAGGCCGAGGCGCACATCCGCCTGCATGCCCATGCGCTTTCGCCGGAGCTCGCAGTGCTGATGCAGGCCGGCCGTTTCGAACAACTGGTTGGCGAATTCGACCCGGCATGGATCGACGATGTCTGGCTTGTGGTCGCTGCCACCGACGACACCGACTTGAATCAGCGAGTGGCCGCGGCCGCAGGTGCGCGACACCGGCTGGTCAATGTGGTGGACGATGCCGAGCTGTCAACGTATCAGGTGCCGGCTATTGTGGACCGCGACCCGCTGGTCATCGCCATCTCCTCGGCGGGCGCCGCGCCGATGCTGGCGCGTCGCCTGCGCGAGCGACTGGAACGCGAGCTGCATGCTTCGGTCGGTACGCTGGCTGCATTGTTCGCTCAGCACCGCGAACGGATTCGTCAGCGGTTGCCGGACATGAATCGGCGCCGCCGCTGGTTCGATCGGGTGATCGACGGCCAGGTCCCGCAATTGCTGCAGGCCGGGGAGACCGCCGCCGCCCACGCAGCCTTTGCCACAGCGTTGGAAGCGGTGGACAGCGTGCCCGCGCGCGGCAGCGTGCAGTGGGTTGGCGCCGGGCCTGGCGATCCTGGCCTGCTCACGCTCAACGCCTTGCGCGCCTTGAACCTGGCCGACGTGCTGCTGCTGGCGTCTGACGTGCCGGCTGCGGTGGTGGAACTGGCGCGCCGGGACGCGCAGCGACAGCCCTGGCCGGCGACGCCTGCCGACCAGCAGGCTACATTGCTTGAACTGATCGGAGCCGGCTTGCACGTCGTGATCCTGCGTCTGGGCAGCGGCGATGCGATCCCAGCGGCGCTGGCAGCAGCCCTGCACGCGCAGGGCGCGGTGTCTGCGCGGGTTCCGGGGTTACCGGTCCCATAGCTTGCGCAACGCGCGCGTGGGTCTGACGGGATGCGCGCGGCTGCGCATCGGTCCGCGCGCAGCGCGCAACGTGCTGCCGATGGGTGCGTTCTCGGTACCGATCGTCTGGCCGCCCGCGTATCGCATCCGGACAAGCATTGCGGCACATCGCGGCGCATCAGCAGTCGGCGACTGCCTGTTAGCGCACGTTATCGGCATCACATCGCTGCGTGCAGGGGCGACCACAGCGGCCTCCGAGCGAGGCCGATTCCCCCTGCCTGAGCGAAAAAGTCCCCAGCCAGGCGCACTCACCCGCCTGGAGTCGAGCACGTCATCTCGACTCGGACATCGCCACGACCATGCCTACACCTTCCACGTCCCAGACGTTCCCGCGCGACCGCAGCGATGCGGTCTGCATCATCGGCACCGGCCCGGCTGGGCTGAGCGCGGCGCGTGCGTTCAAGGCACAGGGGCTGGATTACGATCAGTTCGAACGCCACGGTGATCTTGTTGGGATATGGGACGTCGGCAACCCCGGCTCGCCGATCTACGAGGCCACCCATTTCATTTCCTGGCGCGATCTATCGGCATTCATCGGCCATCCCATGCCGCGCCATTAGCCCGACTACCCGTCGCATCGGCAGATCCTGGCCTATCTGCGCCGCTTCGCCACCACCTTCGGTCTGCGCGAAAAGATCCAGTTCGACACCGCCGTGCTGCGCATCGACCAACAGGCGGACGGGCGCTGGCGGTTGACGTTGGCCGATGGCTCGCAGCGCGTCTACGCCGCAGTGATCTGCGCATCCGGGGTCAACTGGGATCCCAGCATGTGCCCAACCTGCTGACGCGCGCCCTGCCGCTGTTCGCCCGCAGCGCCGCGCGCGGGCATCGCAAATATCTTGCGTCGCTGCAGCAGCGTGGCCTGATTCGCCCACGCCAGGGCGGATGGGAAGTGGTGCCGCCCCCGCACCGCGAAGACCCGCACACCCTTGCTGCCACGCAAGCGACAACGCAGCGGACCTGAGCCGCGGCCCGGCGCCCGCACGCGGCAGCGCTGTTGGATGGCGAACCGGCACGCAGGTGCGGCCAAACACCACGTCTGGTCGATCGCTCAGCGCGGTTCGCGCGCCTGTCCGGGGGAACGACCGGACCAACATTGGAAGGCGCGCCGAAACGCCCGCGCATCGGCGTATCCCACCGCTTGCGCCACCTCGGCGACGATCATCTGCGAATTGCGCAGCAGATCCTGCGCGCGTTCGTAGCGGGCGGCATCGCGCAACGCCCGGTAGCCGACCTGCTGCGCGCCGAGCCGACGCCGCAGCGTGCGCGCGCTGCAATGGCCTGGCGAGCGAGCTCCGGTTGCCACGGCGCGCGCCCAGCATCGCTGCGTAGCCGCAGTGCGATCGATTCGACCAAGTCGTTGCGCGACGGCGGCCGCTGAATCAGCGTCTCCAGTTGGTGCCGCAACAGTCCGCAGGTGGTGCGGTCGTAGCCTGGCAGCCGCGCGGCCAGCCACTTGGCATCGAGCGTCATCCGGTTCCGGCCCGCGTCAAAACGCACCGCGCAGCGGAAAAAGCGCGTGTAGGCCTCCACCGGCGCCGCTTGCGCGAAGGCCGATTCCACCGCACGGGGTCGGATGTCCGGCCCCAGCATGCAGCGACTGACATTGAGTGCGCCGGCAAAGGCCTCCTTGATGAGGTAAGGCTCGATCTCCAGATCGAACATCATGCGGCACCAGTTCGATGGACGCTTCGGGCCCGTGCTGTGCGAACAGATGCTGCATCATCGCACCGGCTTCGTGCTGATGGCCCAGGCCATAGGCGATCGCTTTGCCGACGGTCTCGCAAGTGAGCATGGCCAGACCGGTCAGGCCACAGGACACCGGCCCTTGCCGCATGCCGGCCGCCAATCCCATCGCCGGCTCGTCCAGGAGCCGGCGTGCACGCAGGATCAGCGCACGCACCTACCGGTAGGACAGCAGCAGATCGCCGTGGTGCAGGTCGCGGTCGGTGAATCCCAGCCCTTTGCACAGCCGCTCCGGTACGTGCCGACCAGACCCGGCAACGAGCGCACGGCAGTGGGAACAATGTTGGCGATGCGGCGGACATCGGCCGGCGCACGAAGCCCCTTGCCGACGACAGAGGCCAGTTGCCCGCGCGTAACAGCGTCTCTTGCGCGCGGCATGCTTAGCGATGCTCCCTGGTGCGCTCGCACCTGGCGCGGGAACAGTGCGCAGCACAGTCGTCGGCAGCTCCGGCACGCGACGCGCGCCAGACGAATGTGTAAACCGGCCGGTACCGAGCGTTCTGCATGCGTCGGCACCTCGCGACAAGGCGGCCTCGACCGCGCTCCCGCACTCTAAAGCAAGTGAAACCGCCCAGGTCTGCCACAGCACAGAGCGGCCAGTGCAGGCGGCATCAGTCCCGCGAAAAACGTTTGCGGGTGCTGTCGCGCACATCCACATCGAACGTGACCTGCAGGGTCGTCGCCTCGGCATGACCGGCGACTGCATCAAATGTGAACTGAAGCCCGTCGCGGCGCGGCAGCTGGCGTGCGTGTTCCTCAAGCGCGTCACGCGGCACCAGCAATTGCCAATGATCGGTGGCGCAATTGCACGCGGCGTGACCGCCGGTGAGGCTCACGCTGTGCCGCACCAGTCGCGCGCCCTGCCCGCTCGGCAACCGGCTCGCATTGTCGACCGTGCGCCCGGCCAGCAGCTCGGCCAGTTCGGCTTCGTCGATACGGAACCGCACCTGCTGGCCTTCAATCTGGATTTTCATGGATCAGCTCACTCCATTGCTCGGGCGTGTTGCAATTGACGAACGCGCCACGTTCGCTGGCGGTGACAGCCACGCGATGGCACTGCAGTGCATGCTGCAAGGCGCGCAGCGAGCGCGACGATGCAGGGCCAGCCATCAGCGCAGTCAACGCCTCGCGCACACCGGTATCGATGCACAGGCACATCGGCAGCATCTGATCCTCGAAGGCCACGCAGCGGTGCTGCGACGGTGCCAGCAGCCTGCCCAGCAACGCGACCGACAACAGCGGCATATCCACCGGCACCAGCACCAGCGTGGTGGCATCGGCCACGCGCGCAACCACGCTCGCAAGCCCCCCGAGCGGGCCCAGATCAGGCTGGGCGTCGGCAATGCCGGCGTAGTCGGGTCGGTCGCCGCTGACCAACACGTGCTGCGCACCAGCCTCGCGCAGTAGCGCCTGCATCTGCTCCACCAACGGGCGCCCATGCCACTGCAACAACGCCTTGTCTTGCCCCATACGCGACGACCGGCCGCCGGCAAGCACGACACCGGTCCACGCGCGCATCGTCGTCATGCGACCGCCCAAGGTGCCATGGCATGCAAAGGCATGATCACAGCGCGATGGCCGGCGCAGCCGGCTGAGATGGCCCAAGCCAAAGACCTCTGCGTGCATGCTCGGTGCAGCGCCTTCCTCCTGCGGCTCCAGCACTGCCCAAACGTTAGCCTGCAGCAACGGCGCCACCCGAAAGGATTCTTGCTGCGGCAGGATCTGCACCGACAACTGCCCTGCCGCGCTGCACAGCAGCCGTGCGCGCAGATGTTGCCGCCAGATCGGCCGCGCCTGCATCGGCGTTTCCAACGCGACGCGTAAGCCATGCTCGACCGGCATGCCCAACAAACCACGCAATGCCGGCTCGACGAAAAAGCGCAACCCGGCTGCACTGGCCATCGGATTACCGGGCAAGCCGATATACAGCGCACCATCACCCAAGCGTGCCAGCAACACCGGCTTGCCCGGCCGCACCGCCACGTTGTGAAACAGCAACGCGGCAGCGTGACGTGCCAGCGCATCCGGGATGAAATCGTAACGACCACGCGAGACCGCGCCGGTGCTCAGGATAAGATCGGCACCGGCAGTGCAGGCCTGCGCCAGCGCCGCATCGAACGCCGCATCGTCATCGCCCACACGTCCACGCCACACAACATCGGCACCGGCGGCACGCAGCTGACTGAGCAGATAACTGCTGGTGCCGTCGCGGATCTGGCCAGGCTGCAACGCTTGCGCGGGGTCGCCGATCAACTCGCGTCCCGTGGCAATCAATGCCACACGCGGCCGCCGCATCACCTGCACACGCGCGCAGCCAAAGCCCGCCAGTAGCATCAGATGCGCACCGCGCAGCACGGTGCCGGCCTCGATCACGCGATCGTGCAAGCACACATCTTCGCCGCGACGACGGATGTGCTGGCCCGCACGCACCGGCTGACGCAGGCGGATGCGGCTGGGGCGCTCGCCATCGCGTTCGAGGATCTGCACCTGCTCAATCGGCACCACCGCATCGGCGCTCGCGGGCACCCCGGCGCCGGTCATGATTTCCCATGCAGTGCCTGTTGCGGCTGCGCCAACATCCTGCCCGGCTGCCACGGTGCCGCTCACCACGTGCTCGCTGTCTGCCAACGCGCCAGTACCGGCGGTTGCGAGCGCAAACCCATCCATCGCACTGTTATCGAAGGGCGGCAACTCGGCCGGGCTCGACAAGACCTCGGCGAGCACGCGGCCTTCCGCATCGGCGCTCGCCACCGACTCGCTGGTGAGCGTTGCGACGTGCGCGTGGACCAGCGCAAGTGCTTCGGCATGGCTGATCATGTGCAGGAGAGTGCCGATCAGTGGATGACCCGGCTAGGATACCGGCCCCCAGCGCAGCAGGTGCAGGCGCGACCGCTGCGGCAGCGCAGGGGTCGCATAGCCCAAGCCCGCCTCACGCGTTGCACAACGCTTGAAGCTGCTCAAACAGGACGCAGCCGGTGCGCGCTGCAAGGGCGCAGGCCGTACGTGAGAGCAACTGCAGTGCATGCAATTCGTCGACTCTGTGGGTTGGCTTGCCAGCATCGTCCTGATCGCCACGTTGATCCGGCAGATCTACGAACAATGGCGCTCAGACGCCGCGCAAAGCATCTCGCGCTGGTTGTTCCTCGCCCAGATCAGCGCCTCGGTATTGTTCGTCTTGTACCGTTATCTCGTTGGCCATGCGGTGTTGATTGTCAGCAATGCACTGATGCTGCCGACAGGCCTCACCGGCTACGGAGTGCAGCGACTCAAGTGCTGCAAGCTGGAGCGCACAGCTTGGATGCGGAGCGTGGATAACACCTGCAGGGTGGTTGCGATTGTCAGCTTGTCTTTTTCGCTGGCCTCCGCGGTTTCGCCGATGCAGTTGCCGCTGGCTTCGTAACGATCTTCTTGCTGGCTTCCTTTGCAGCGGCAGCAGGTATCTTCTTGGCTGCCGACTTGCGCATAGGCTTCTTCGCTGCTGCCGATTTGCGCGCCGTTTCAACGGGCTCGGCATGCACCACTGAGTCACCTGGGGCAGCCGGCACACGTACGCTGATCCAGGTCGGCGCATGATCGCTGGCCTTCTCCAGCGCACGCACCCACTTATCGACGCCGGCATCCTGCAAGCCGGGCGCCAGCTAGCGATTGAGCAGCAGATGATCGATGCGCAGACCGCGATCGCGGGCAAAGTGCTGGCGGAAGTACTCCCAGAATGTGTAAATCAGCATGGGCGCAGCTTTATCAAGCCGATGCTCAAGCGAGGTGAAGCCGCACTCCACTCTCCTGTCCGCGATCACGTCTCGCATACCGCTAGCGCTCTTAGCCTGAGGCATGCTCATTGAATTGCAAGGGCCATGCGACATTCCCCCGCCTGATTAGCACGATCTTTCAGCACAGTCGCAGCCAGTGAGAGCCGACCGGTCGATGCTAGGACCGTCGCTCCACCGAGACCAGATCATGGCCATGAATCGTGTGCAGTTCCAAGCCGGGCTGTCGTTGCCGGCGTTCCTCAAGCGCTATGGCAACGCGCAGCAGTGCGAGCAGGCGTTGGAGATCTCGCGCTGGCCACAGGGCTTTGTTTGTCCGCGTTGCGCCGCTAACGCGCACAGTCGATTCCAGCGTCACGGCACCACGTACTGGCAGTGCACGGCCTGCTATCGCCAGACCAGCCTGCGCTCGGGCACGGTGATGGACAACAGCAAGCTGCCGCTACGCACCTGGCTGCTTGGCATGTATCTGCTGGGCCAGAGCAAGACGAACCTGTCGGCGCTGGAGTTGATGCGACACCTGGGAGTGAGCTACCCGACAGCGTGGCCAATGAAGCACAAGCTGATGCAGGCCATGACCCAACGCGAGGCGAACCGCAAGTTGGGCGGGATCGTGCAACTGGACGATGCCTACCTGGGCGGAGAACGCAACGGTGGCAAGGCCGGGCGCGGCTCGGAGAACAAGCGCCCTTTCGTGATCGCCGTGGAGACCACTGAAGACGGTCGTCCATTGCGCGCGGTGATGGATCCGGTCCCAGGCTTCACCAAGGCGGCGCTGTCGGAATGGATCGGGCAACGCCTGCATCCTGGAGCAGATGTCTACAGTGATGGACTCGGTGCGTTTCGAGCACTGGAAGCCGAGCACGCGCACACGGTGATCGAAGGCAGCGGTCGAAGTCGCTGCGAGGCAGAGAACGCACGCTGGGTCAACGTGGTGTTGTCCAACCTAAAGCGTTCGCTGGACGGTGCCTATCACGCCTTCAAATTCGCCAAATACGCCCAGCGCTCCCTGGCAGAGACAATGTGGCGGTTCAACCGCCGTTTCGATCTGACCCGGCTGGTGCCCAGCTTGCTGGCCGCCGCAGCCGCCAGCAAGCCGTGGTCCGAGCGGGCCCTGCGTGATGTCACCATGTTCACCGCTGAAAGTGCGTGCTAATCAGGTTCCCCCTTGTTGATCGACCTTGCGCTCTGCGCCAGCTGCTCGCGCAGCACATCCTCAGTCACCCCGCCCGGCGCGACTGAAAGTGCTAAGACCAATGTGCTGAAGGTCGGCGCGACAGTGCTGTAACCAATTTCTACTATGTTACTAAATACGAATCCGTTGGTACGGTGAGACCCCGCAACACGGGCAGTGTGGGAGGCTTCTGGCGATAAGCCTAGCCAGTCCGAAGGCCAGCGTGGCAATCGAGTTGGGATGGTGACGTTGCATTGGGGCCAGACCGGCGCGGGCGGACGCTTTTGGATACTGCAGGCATCTTGAATGCGACGGAGTTTTTTTTACTGCGCAGGCGCTCGCGCATCAAGAACCCGTATGCGGCGATGCACAGACTGGCGTGATGGTGAAAACCACGCCAGTTGCGCCCTTCATAGTGATGCAGGCCCAACTCCGACTTCAGCTCCTGATAATCGCGTTCAATCCGCCATCGGCCTTGTGCCGTGGCAACCAGTGTCTTGACCGGCGTTTGCTTTGGTCGCGTCGAGAACCAGTAGTGGCGGGGCTCGAACTCTCCCGGCGGCCACTCGATCAGCAGCCACTGCTCGTCATGTGCCTGGCGATTGTGTGCGGCACGAACCCGCACCGCCGCGAACCGCGAACTGAGCGTTGCGTCGCTGCCCTGGCGCCAGCTGACCTGCCGATACGTCCTTGCGGGCAAGCTCTGCGCGACTTCATGTACCGAGATCGGCACATGTGCGCTATCGCGCATCGGTCGTGTGCGGGGCCGACTGCCCTTAGAACCTGTTCACGATCTTATTCAAACCGTGCAAACTCCACGAATGCGCGAGAAGAACGATCCAAGTGACCTGAGCCGTGAGCGGTTCGAGCAAATCCGCCCGATTCTGGAGCAAGCCCGCAAGCGCACCAAGCCTGTGACAGTGGATATGTATGAGGTGTGGTGCGCAGTGCTGTATCTGCTACGGACAAGGTGCCCGTGGCGTGCGTTGCCCAGTGACTTTCCGAAGTGGCGCACGGTGCATTCCTACTTTGCCAAGTGGAGCGAAGTGGACGATGAAGGAATAAGCCTGCTGGAGCGGGCGCTTAAAAAATCAGGTTGGCGCGGCCCGCGAGAAACAGGGGCGCAAGGCCTGCAGCACGTTCTTGATCGTGGACGCGCAGAGCGTGAAGAACAGTGATACAGCCGGCCAGAAAGGCTATGACGCGGGCAAGAAGGTATCGGGGATCAAGCGCCACATCGCGGTGGATACGCAAGGCTTTCCACATGCCGTTGCGGTGACCACGGCGGAAGTCACCGATCGTCAAGGTGCGCTGGAGGCATTGAAACGCTGCCGATCGGGTTTAGGTCGGGTGAAACGCCTGCTGTGCGACAGCGGCTACACCGGAGATCCCTTCGCCGAGGGCGTACAGGACATTCTGGGCAAGCATGTCACCGTACAGATTGCCAAGCGCAGCGAGCTGCATACCTTCAAGGTCATGCCCAAGCGCTGGAGTGTCGAACGCAGCTTTGCCTGGCTGGAGAAGAACCGGAGGCTATGGAAGAACTGCGAGCGAAGGCTCAATACCAGCTTGCAGTTCATCCACCTGGCGTTCCTGGCACTGCTGCTCAGGAGATCGTGAACAGGTTCTTAGGCGTAGCTGCGGGCGCGGTTTCTTTGGCTTTCCTGTGGCAGGCTCTCTTCAGAAATCACACAAGGGCCTCGTCCCCCCTTCGAGATGCCCCCGCTACAACACTCACGCCGACGCCAACACCCAACACCCAAAGGCAGGCCCGGCCGAGTAGCCTGTTTCCGGTTCGATTCGGATCTGCAAGGTGGCGCGGCCGGCCACTGCTGCCGGCAAAGCGTAATCGACATCGACGAAATCCAGGCCGCGGTTGCCGTCCAGGTGTTCGTTGGCGATGAGTTCGCCGTCGGCGAAGATGCGGAAGCGGCGGCGGGTTTCGTCGCCCCAGTAGCGCAGGCGCAGGATGCGGGCCTGGGCGGTATTGCGCAGGCTGAAGGCCATGAAGCCGCCGGTACGCACGTCGCGGCCGGGCCGGCGGCGGTAGCTGAGCGAGTTGGAATTTTCCCCCTGCAGTGCATGCGCCTTCTCGGAGGCTTCATCGCCCAGCGCGATGCGATCGAGCGCGCGGGTGTCGAGTGCGTGTTGCGCTGCGTCTGCTGCCGCCAGTTCTGTCTGACGTTGTTGCCATGCGGCGGCGTCGCGGTGTTCCAGGTAGACCGCGCTGCGGCGGTCGAACTGGGCGTAGAACGGGGACAACTGCCACTGCTGCAAGCCATCGTTGTAGACGAAGGCTGTGTTGCCCGGCACCGGCTGCAGGCGTTGCAGGATGTCCTGGCCGCCGATCAATGCCGGGGTCTTGCCCGACCACGGCTTGGCGGCGTCGCCCAGATCGACGGCAAGCACCAGCGGCCCGCGCAGCACCGAGACCCAGGCGGGATCGTCCGGGGTCGCTTCCAGGCGCAGCGGCATGTCGAACGACAGGCTCAGGGTATCGCCGGGCTGCCAGACGCGCGTGATGCGTAGATAGCCATCGCTGGCGCTGCCATCGACAGGTTGGCCATTGAGTTGCAGGCGCGGTTGTTGCGCCCAACCCGGCACGCGCAGTGCGAGCATGCGTTGCTCTGGCGGCGCGGCATCGATGCGTAGCGAGGCGCTGCCCTGCTCCGGCAATGCGCTGTGCAAGGTCATGTCCAGGCCTGCGGCGTCGCGCACCGTGGAGGGCACGTACAAATTGATGTAGACGCCCTGCCCGTCCTGCCAGTAGATGGAATCGCCGAACTGCGCGTGCGCTTCCATGCCGCTGCCCACGCAGCACCAGAAATCGTCGAACGGCGACGACCAGCCGCGCGCTTCGCCGGCCAGCATCGGTGTCATGTAGGTGAACATGCCGGTGCGGGGGTGCTGCTGCGCCATCACGTGGTTGAGCAGCGTGCGCTCGTAGTAGTCGAACAGTTCCGCCTGCGGGCCCCATTGATACACATGGCAGGTGAGCTTGAGCATGTTGTAGCTGGCGCAATGCTCGCAGGTCTGCTCGGTAAGACACTTCGAAATGCTGTCCGGCTGCTGGAAATATTCGCGGTCGCCGTTGCCGCCGATCACATAGGTGTGGTGGTCGGTGACGGTGTGCCAGAAAAAGCGCGCTGCGGCACCGGATGCAGCATCGCCGGTGACTTCGTACTCGCGGGCAAGGCCGATCAGCTTGGGGATATTGGTATTGGAATGCTGGTGCACCAGTTCGTCGCGCTGGGCGACCAACGGGTCGAGCACGGCGTGGTGATGCAGGCGCTGCGCCAGCGCCAACCATTGCGCATCATTGGTTCGCACATGCAGTTCGACGAACGATTCGTTGAGGCCGCCGAATTCGCACGACAACACCTTTTGCAATTGCGTGTCGTCGAGCGCGGAGAAGATGCCCTGCAGATAGCCGGCCAAACCCACCGCGACCTGCAACGCTTGCGGGTTATCGCAATGCGCATGCACGTCGAGCAGGCCGGCGAACAATTTGTGCCAGGTATACAGCGGTGCCCAGCTACCGTTGAGATAGAACGGCGCCGGGTCGATCTTGCCGCGCTTGAGTTCATCGAAGACTGCACGCCCGCTTTCGATCTGTCCTGCTGCATTCTTGCGCGTGAAGCCGGCCACATAGCCATCGCCTGCATGCGCCTGGCAGCGCGCCAGTTCGCTGACCAGATACCCGGCGCGGGTGCGGCACTGTGCATCGCCGGTTTGCGCATGCATCAGCGCCAGTGCGCTGAGGTAGTGGCCGAGCGTATGCCCGGCGATGGTGTCCGCCTCCCAACCGCCATAGGCCGGCGCCTTGGGATCGAGGCCGGCATACAGCACGAAGTTGTGCAACAAGCGGTCCGGCTGCAGCCGCATCAGATAGCGCCGGTTGGTGTGCAGCGCATCCAGGAACAGCGATGGCGTGAGCCTGACCTGGGCAAGCGGCACCGCGCGCACGCTGCCCGGTTGCGCAGCGCTGGCCTGGGCCGGGAACCTCAGGAAGCCGGCGGCTACCGCCAAGCTGCTCCAGGCCAGAAAGCGGCGCCGCGACAACGACGGTGTGTGGTTGCAGGTCAATTCGGGTGCATGCATTTCGGTCATGGGATCAGCTTACCTCCTGATGGCGCGCACGCATGCGCGCAGGGTCGCAACAACGTGATCGCCGCTGCACTGGCAACGCTGGCCGTGACGTGGCGTCTGCACAACCCGTCGCACCCGGCCACGCAGCGCCGCAACACACCAGCGCACTCAGAACTTCACCGTCGCGCGTGCCCAGTAAAAAAAAGGGCCTAGCAGATCGTAGGTGGCCACGTCTGTGTTCGCATTGCCCACGTTGTTGGAGTAATACAACGGCGGCTGCTTGTTGGCGATGTTGGCCACGCCCGCTTCAAAGCGCGTATGCCTGGGTTCCACGTTGTAGCCAAGCTGCAGGTTGTTGTAGACGTAGGCGCCGATGTTGCGTACCACCGTCGGTTCGCTGGAATCGGCCGACAGGCTCTGGTCCGGATCCGAATTGCCGATGGCATTATGCCCCACATAACGGATACGCCAGGTGGCGCTCCAATCATTCAATGCCCAGCTCAGCGTGCCCAATGCGCGCCAGCGCGGGAAGTTGCCGTAGGCCTGGGTGTAGCGGCCCACGTTGTGGATGGTGACCGAGCTCGGGTCGGTGGTGTCGGGCAATACGTCGCAATGGGTGAGATAGGTGCGGTTGAGGCCGGCGGTGACATTGCCCCATGCCATCGCAGGCAAGCGGTAGGTCAGATTGACGTCCATGCCCTTGGCCCACAGCTTGCCCAGATTGACGGCGGGCTAGCCGATGTAATTGATGGTGCCGTTGCCGTTGCGATGGATCAGCGCACAGAACGAACTGGCCGCGTTGGCGAAGCACTGATTCAGTACGGTCTGCGCCGACACCGTGGTGATGGTGTCTTGCAGATCGATGCGCCACCAGTCTGCGCTCAGCCACAGCCCATCAATCCATTGCGGGTCGTAGACGAATCCGACATCGTAGGACTTACCGGTTTCCGGCTTGAGCTGGTAGCCGGCCACTGCTGCACCCGAGGCCTTGCCCGACACCTGCCGGTCCGATTGCTGGTAGCTGCCATCGGTGGGCACATTGGCGCAGGCCACTGTGTTGCCGCCGGTATAGCCATTGCATGGGTCGTTGACGGTTGCCGAATCGCCGGTCACGCCGGTATAGAGCTCGTTGATATTCGGTGCGCGAAACACCTGCGAGACACTGCTGCGTAGCAGCAGGTTTTCGATGGGGCGCTATTCCAGTGCAACCTTGCTATTGGTCTTGCTGCCCACCGAACTGTAATCGGAAAAACGCGTGCCTACGGTGACGTTCAGCGCGTTGATGCCGGTCAGATCCTTGAGCAGCGGGAACAGCGCTTCGGCATAGGCGTCCTTGACGTCGAAACTGCCGCTCAAGGTGGACGAGCAGAATTCGATCACCCCGCACAGGCCATTTTCATCGCCGGTCCATAGCGGGTCCGAAATGGTGGTAGAGCGTTCCTTGCGATACGAAATGCCGGCTGCCAGGCTGGCCGCACCGGCTGGCAACTCGAACAACGTGCCGTTGGCATTGGCTTCGAACTGCTTGACCGTGTACACGCTGGTGACGATGTGATTGACCACCATACCCTGCAAGGTGGCCAGATTGGCGCTTTCGTTGAGGTTGAAGAAATTCAGAGGCGTGCAGCCGGCAATCGCCGCACCCGCGCTACCGCATTTGACGGTGCCGCGCTGTCCAGGAACGACGGGCCGATGGCCCGATTGAACGCGGCATAGTCGAGAAAGCCGTTGTTGATCGACTTCTGCTTGACCTTGCCGTAGTTGAAGGTGGCATCCCACTGGCAGGAACTGTCGCCGAAGCGGCCGCGCAGGCCCGGGCTGATCTGGAAGTTGTAGGTGTTGTATTGGTAACTGCGATTGCCCAGCACGGTGGCACGCGTGTTGAGGTCGTTGTAGGACGTGCCGGTGGTGCGGTCGGTGCCGAAATTGATGCCGAACGGGTTGTAGTAACTCTGCGCCGACACCAGGATGTTGTCGCCATTGGAGAAGATCGAAATCGGCGCAATGATCGAGGCCGATTCGGTTTTACTGAACCAGGTATTGACGTCGCCCTCAACGCTGTCGCTGAAGCGATAAGTCCTCAGCAGGAAGGCATTGGTGCGTTTTTGCGGGGTCTGCAACAGGTTGAACGGCTGGTAGTTGTGAGTCTGTAAATTGAACTGTGTAACTGCCCTTTGACAAGCGACTGGCCCGGACCGGAGAGGAGCAGGCAAGTGGAACTGGATAAGACGATGCTGGACGAACTGACGTCAGGCTGCAAGACGCCACAGGACGTGGAGAAGCTGTTTTCGCAAATGTTGCAGCACATGATCAATCGCTCGTTGGAGGCGGAGATGTAAGCCCATGTGGGCCATGCGCCGCATGGGCGCTCAGGCGGCAACGTGCGCAATGGCAAGAGCCGCAAGACGGTGCAAAGCGCGTTGGGCGAGTTGCAGATCGAGACCCCGCGCGACCGCGCGGGCACGTTCGCGCCACAGTTGGTGAAGAAGCGCCAGGTGCGGCTGGCGGGGATGGAGGAGAAGATTCTGGCGTTGTACGCGCGCGGCATGACAACGCGCGACATCGAGTCTGCGCTGGTGGACGTGTATGGGGTGGAGATATCGCATAGGTTGATCGCACAGGTGACCGACGCGGTGCAGGAGGAGGCGCGGGCATGGCAATCGAGGCCGCTGGAGGCGATCTATCCGATCGTGTGGCTGGACGGCATCGTGGTGAAGGTGCAGCACAACAAGCAGGTCATCAACAAGGCCGCGCACGTGGTGCTGGGGGTCAACCTGCGCGGGGAGAAGGAAGTGCTTGGCCTGTGGTTGGCTGAACACGAGGGCGCCCAATACTGGCTGTCGGTGTTGACCGAACTGCGTCATCGCGGCGTGCGCGACATCTACATCGCCTGCATGGATGGCTTGAAGGGCCTGCCCGAAGCGGTGCAAGCGGTGTTTCCGCAGACGCTCACGCAACTGTGCATTGTGCATTTGGTGCGGGCCAGCCTGCGCTACGTCAACGCAGGCGACAGCAAGGCGGTTGTGGCTGCGCTCAAGCGCATCTATCAGTCGGCCACGGCGGAAGAAGCGGCGGCGGAACTGGAGGCGCTGGACACGCAGTGGGGCGACAAATACCGTGCGGTGGTCCGCTTGTGGCGGGGCAACTGGGACAACATCATCCCGTTCTTGCAGTTCGTGCCGCAGATCCGCAAGGTGATCTACACCACCAATGCCATCGAATCGTTGAACATGGTCATGCGCAAGCTCACCCGCAACCGGCGTATTTTCCCCAACGACGATTCGGCGCTCAAATCGTTGTTTTTGGCCGTGCGCGAGGCATCGAAGAACTGGCGGTCCATCCATCACTGGAAACCGGCTCTGCAAAGCTTCCAGGTGATGTTCGGCGAAGAACGCGTGCCGATGAATGCGCTATGAAAAACCTGCTTACACAGTTGGCTTGACAGACCCGTAGTTGTAGGAGTCCGCGCTGGCGCTGTAACAGTGGAAATCGTTCGGGCCGGCGCGCCCGCTGACCCCGCTGCTGAGGGTGGCGCGCCCGCAGCCATTGGATGGCGCGAGCAGCTGAGATTGATCCGACCCGTCGTTGAAATTGACCGTGCCGGTGGGCGTGGCGGAGGAGCCCTGCTTCACCGGTTGGCCATTGGTCAGCGCGAGCGCATCCTTGGAGTCATGGCGCGCCGCTGCCGACACCGCATCGATGTTGTGATACGACAGGCTGCCGATCAGGCTGCCGCGCTCCCAGGTCTTGCCGGTGGTCAGCGTGAGGTTGCGTCGGTTGCCGTCGCCCTCACTGCTGGTGCCGACGTCGCTGCTGAACTGCACGCCATCGAAGCGCGAGCGCAGGATGAAGTTGACCACGCCGCCGATCGCATAGGAGCCGTAGACCGCAGAGGCGCCATCGCTGAGCACCTCGATGCGTTCGATCATGCTCGAAGGAATGGCATTGACGTCGTTGTAAGCCAGGCGAATGCCGTCAACCAGCACCAGCGTGCGTTTGTCGCCCAGGCCACGCAGCGAGATGGCCGAAGCCCAGGTACCGCCGCCGTTGTTGGTATACGGGTTGGTGGCGTTGCCGGCGATGGATGGCAATTCCTGCAACAAATCGCCCACGGTCGCCTTGCCGGTGGCGGCGATCTGTTGCTGGCTGACGATGACCACAGGGTTGGCAGTTTCGGTATCCACGCGGCGCAAGCGCGAGCCGGTGACCACCACGCTGCCCAGCGTCTGCGTTGCATCGCCACCGGTGGCCTGTTGCGCAGACACCGGCGCTGCCGCACCTGCCGACAGCGCCAGCAACAACGCGGTGGCGAGCCTGCTCGGTAACGGCTGCGTGGTCGTGCCGGTGGTGCGGGAGAACGGCAACATCGGCATGCAGTGCTCCTGCGTGGTATGACAGACAAAACGATGGGCAACACACGCCCGTGCCGGCATACAGCGGCGCAGGTCGACGTAGATGGCGAGGCATGCTGCAGCCAACCACGGGCCGCGGCCGTGGTGCAGACACGCAGACAACCTGCGACACAGGCGACCGAACGGCCGCGCAGCAACGCCTGTTGTCGGAAAGGAAGTGGGTTTCGCACTGGATGCGCCCGTGCGCTCCAGTTTCAGCAGTTGGTCACAATGTGCCTGTGCGTAGACGCTGCGTCTTGTCGCATTTGGCGACAGCGCATGCGGAAAACAGCATGTTTTGCAACTGAACGATCATGCGTTGTGGTGTGACCGCGCTTGCGCCCGCACGCATGCGCACTGCTGTGCGGCGACTGGGGTGCAGATGAAGATGACGAGAACCGGCACGCAGGCCGGGCATCGTGCTCGATGCGTTGCGCATGCGATCAAATCAAAGCACGCGAGCCGCGACGCGCGCGCATCACGGCGACGCTGCGACCGGTGCTGCTGCGGTGCGATTCCACTCCGGCGTTGGCGCTTGCTGCATCCAGCGCAGGAAGAAATCCAGCACACGGCGTTTGCCGTAGACGCCGCCGGCACCGTGATCACCGCCGGGCACGACCAGCAGATCGAAATCCTTGCCGGCCTTGATCAAGCGGTCGGCCACCTGGAAGGTGCTGGCAGGGTCGACATTCATATCCATGTCGCCGGTAACCAGCAACAGATGCCCCTGCAGACGTGCGGCGTGCTCCACGTTCGACGATTCGGCGTACCACGGGCCTACCGGCCAGCCCATCCACTGCTCGTTCCACCAGATCTTGTCCATGCGGTTGTCGTGACAACCGGAATTGGCCACGCCCGCCACATAGAACTCCGGATGAAACAGCAGCGCCCCCAGTGCGTTCTGACCGCCTGCCGAGGTGCCGTACACACCGACACCGCCGTGGATGTCATACCACGGGTAGTGCGCGGCAGCAGCTTTGTGCCAGACGATCCGGTCCGGCAACCCTGCGTCCTTGAGATTGCGCCAGGCCACATCGTGGAAGGCGCGCGATCGGTTGTTGGTGCCCATGCCATCGATGGATGCCACCGCAAAACCCAGCCCGGTGAGCGATGGTGTGGCGGTGCTGAAACTCTTGGGGACGAATGAGCCCTGCGGACCGGCATAGATGTCTTCAATGACGCGGTAGTGCTGCTGCGGATCGAGCTGCAGCGGGCGATAGATGACGCCCCAGATGTCGGTCTTGCCATCGCGCCCGGTGGTATGGAACGGCAGCGGCGCCTGCCACCCTGCCGCCAGCAGGCGGCTCAGGTCGGTGCGCTCCACGGTGCGTGCCAGGCTGCCATCTGCGCTGCGCCGCAGCTCCAGTACCGGGCCCAGATCCACCCGCGAGTACAGGTCCAGCATCCACTTTCCATCCGGCGAATAGCGCACCTCATGATCGGCAGCAACCGGCGTCAGTGCGGTGAGCCCGCTGCCGTCCAGGCCGATGCGATAGGCGTGGCGGTCATAGGGGTCTTCGCCGGGCTGCATGCCGGAGGCAGTGAAGTACACCTGCCCTGCGGCTTCGTCGATGCGATCGAGCTTGCGCACTACCCAGTCGCCACGGGTGATCTGGCGGATCACCTCGCCGCTGCGGCCGTCGTACAGATACAGATGCTCCCAGCCATCGCGCTCGGATGCCCACACGATCTGCGCGCCATCGTCCAGATCCTGGCGTGCGTGCTTACCGCCGTTTTCATGCACGCCACTGAGCTCGGAGTATTCGATAAACGTAGGCGAAGTTTCTTCGATCAGCGTGCGCGCGGCGGCGGTGCGTGCATCGACTTCAATCACCCGGTACAGCTGGTGGCCGCGTGCGTTGTATTCGAAGGTGAGCCCGCGACTGTCCTTCCACCAGACCATCTCGCTCAAGGTGAAGGCATTGGGCAGCAGGGTCATCGCTACCGAATACGCTGCGTGCGTGGCGACGTCGAACAACACCGGCTGCATCACCGGCAACGCATCGCCCGGCTTGGGGTAGACCTGCTGATGCAATTTCGGCTGCACCTGATCGGCCGGCGCCGATTCGATGTAATACACCATGCGCGGCGGTGGCGCCTTGACCCGATACGCCGCCAGATGCTGCGAATCCGGCGACCACACCACGCTGTCGAGCGCGTAGTAATCCTCTGCACTGCCATCATGGCTGAGCACGCTGCGCTCGTTACTTCCGACAGGCGCGATGATCAGATTGGCCCGTTCCACCCAGGCGCGCCAGCGACCATCCGGCGACACGATGGCCTGGCGTTCGCCCTGCTTGAGCGGCAGGCGCATGTCCATCGATTCGGCCGGCACATCGCGTTCGGGCAACTGTGCGCAGCGATCGCGCAGCAGATCGCATTGCCAGCCCAGCTTCGCCAACTGGAAGCTCAGGCGCTGCTGTTTCAGGACGGGCTTCTCCAGCTGCAGGCGCCCTGCATCGACCGCCTTGGCACCGGCCTGCGTCAAGGCTGCGGCCAGCCGCGCGTGATCGAAGGCCAATGTGTTGCGGCCGCTGGCGGCTTCCACCAAGCGGTATTCGATCGCCGGCAGCTGGTTGCTGCGTGCCACTTCACGCCGATACAGAAAATGCCCGGCATCCACCCACACCGGTGCCGTGGGCTGCCGGTCCACCAGCGAGGCGTAATGATCGGACAAACCCATTGCCTGCGCGTACTGCGCTGGCGTGGGCGCTGCCAGCGGCGCTGCAGTCGCTGACAGGAGCGGCATGAGTGCGAGAGACAAGCACCACGCTGCGATGGTGGGTAAGCGCATGGCGGGGATATGTGGCACCTGCGACCTCATGGAAAGTGTGGAACACAGCTTGGCGTTGAGGGACGATGGCCGAGCCCCTGGCTGCAATGGCTGCGGCAGACACACTCGATGCATGTTGCGGCGGGTCGCCAGGCAGCGCTGGTGCGCTGACTATCTGCATCCGGAGCCTCTGCTGGCTATGTGGCGTGAAGCGCATAAGCACGCCTGAACACCCGGTGCGCGTTCGCGAAGCACGTGCGTGCGCGCGTGCGGCATCTGAGCCCCAAAACGTCATATACCGCCAGTGCACTCCGATGCCTACGCGCCCTCAGCAACCGTTCGACTGCCGCAGCTGACGCTTTGGCAGCTGCTTCACGGCGCATCGCAACGCTTGCTGTCGGCGGCAGTGGCATGTGGCACGCGTTGTGGCTGCGGTGCCAACACTTCCCACTCCTGCACCGCCAGCGCAGCGTAGCTGGACGCGTTGCCAGAGGCATCCATCACAACACGCACGCAGCGCGTCGTCACCGGCGCGAACGACACCGCTTCATCGTGATCGATGCGCGTGCCATAGCCATCGCTCGGCTGCACCGGCTGCCATCGCCCAGCGTGCCGGTACTCCAGATGCCAGCGCGCTGGCGGCGCCACGCCGACGTCGGCACCTGCAGGGTGGTCGGCCCAGAACACGATGCGCGTGCGATCCAGGGTGATCGGTTGCGCCCAGCTGTATTGCAGCCATTGCTGCGGTGGATTGTTCTCCGTCCAGCTGCCCCACATCTCCGGCGGCAATGGATTGGCTTTGACGATGCCGTCGTTGAGCGCGGCGATCCAGTACTGCACCGGGATATCGGGCCCATTGGACGCGGTTGCGTAGGCCGACGGCGCTTGATTGCGTTTGGGCGGCACCGGCGGCATGGGGCGCCGCGTCGGCACGACGGTGCGGATGCTGGCCGGTTGAGTGCTGTCGTCCCATTCCAGCCGGTCGATCGCCACGCTGCGGCGGAAATGCCCGCCGCCCTGCGCGTCGGCGGTGTGATACACCAGATACCACTGCCGTTGAAATTCGACGATGCCCGGATGCGAGGTAGTCGAGGACACCGGCGGTAATACGATGCCGCGATACGTCCACGGGCCAAGCGGTGTTGGCGCGCTCGCATAGGCGATGCACGCGTGATACAGCGTGGGCGTGCATGGTGAAAGACGACCGGCGTTGTTAGCCGCGTACGCCAGGTAGTAGGTGCCGTTGCGCTTGAACAGCCAGGGCGCTTCAAAATAGCCATCCAGCGTGTCAACGAGAACAGGCCTTCCCTTGAAGGACACCATGTCGTGCTGCAGCTCCACGCCATACAGCGCGCCGAAGGTGCCCCAATACAGATACACCCTTCCGTCGTCGTCGACCATCACGGTCGGGTCGATGTTCTGAATGTCGTTGCGGCCCGGCACCGACTGTGAGACCACCGGACCTTGCGGGTGTGCATCGGCCCACGGGCCAAGTGGGCTATCGGCCACGGCCACGCCGATCGCGAAAGGATCGGCGTTGGGCGAATCGCGCTGCTGCACTGGCGCATACAGGTAGTAACGCCCATCTGGGCCTTGCACGATCTGGGACGCGTAGGCATGACCCTTGTCTGCCCAGGCAAAGACTTGCTGGGGCCGCAGCACATCGCGGTAGTGGGTCCATTCACCGCTAGCCGGATCGCTGCTGACGAACAGTTGCCAGCCAGGCATGACGAACGCGTTGAGATTGGGAGCAGCGGTATCGCGGCCGGCAATGATGTACAGCTTGCCATCGGCCACCAGTGGCGCGGGGTCGGCGGAATATTCGCTGCCGTCGGCAAGGATGGGATTGCCGGGTGCGTGCAGCTGCGTTCCCTGCGGCGGCTGCACGGCACAGGCCGGAGCGCTGGCCAGCGACAACCCGCAGGCCAGTACGACCACGCGGGAGAACAGACGCATCATGGTGCAGCCGCCTGGATCTGCAATACCAGCGGCACCGAGACTTTCCCGGCGGGTGCACGCCCTTGCGCAGTGCCGGTGAGCTGGATCTCGCCAGGCTGTGCGTAGCGCGCGGCTTCCAGCGTGGGCCATTGCACCGGCAAGCGTTCACGCGAACCGTCGTTGTATTGCACCGTGACAAAACCCGGTAGCGTCGGTGCATGCCCGACCACCGCAGTCACCGTCGGCAATGGCTGCACGGTATTGATCTGCCCGGGCGGCGTTGCGCGTACCCAGATGGTGGCCTTGACGGGAATCGCGCCTTCCACCAAGCCTTGCAGTTCCACCGCCCCTTCGTGGCCCAGGCGGCTGGCGGCCAGATCGGACCACTGCACCGCCACCGGCAGCACGCTGCCATCGGCAAAGAATGCGGTGATCTCCTGTGGCAGCGACGGCGTCTGCCCGGGAGCAGTGCGCAGATCGATCGCCTCCATCTGCTTGGGCAGCTCAGACAGTGCCTGCCATTCGTCTACGCCAATGGCGGCGTGCCCGTCGGACGTGGTCTGAGTCGTTAACACCACGCGCAGTCCGTTGGTCACCACCGGCGCAAAGCTGGCGGTGCTTGCGGCGCCGGTTGCCGCCGCGGCAATCGGGTACCCGCTCTTGCTGACGATGTCCTGCCAACGTCCGTCCTGCAGCATCTGCAACTTCCAGCTGGCAGGCGCGGCCACCCCACCGTTGGGCTGGTCGTTCCACAGATAGAGCGCACTGGACGACAGCCGCACAGGTCGTGGCCACTGATACTGCAACCACACTGTTGCCGGCTGGTCGAGCCCGTAACTGCCCCAGCGCAGGCTGCCACTGGGAAAACTGCCTGCCTTTGGGATAAACCCATCGTTCAAGGCCTGCACGCGGTACTGCATGCCTGTGAGTTGCGCACTGACACTGGCCATGGCCTGCAACGGGATGCTCTGTAGCGGGCGAGAGGCCGGGGCGTTGACCTGCACGTCGGCATGCCCCATCAGCGCCCCGTCGTTTGCAACCAGACGCAAAGTGTACTGCCCGGCACGGGTGAAACGCACCGACGTCTGCAGCGCAGCGGCATCGGCAAACACCGCATCGCCGCCTTCCGGTGCCTGCTGCACACGCCAGTGCACCTGCAGCGAGCCATTGGGCAAGCCGTCATCGCCGACGCGTGCCTGCACCACCACCGCACCATCGGCACCGAGAGTGTCCAACTGCCACGCCTGCACCTGCGGCGGCGTGTTGCCCGCGAACGCCGGCGCCGGCAAGCCGCTGTCGAACACCTGGATTTCCTTGATGCCCGTGCGCGCCGTGCCGGCATGGGTCACCACCACGCGTAGCGCTGCGGTCTGGATTGCGGGAAAGCGCACCCGATTGCGATTGCCTTCAGCCATCGTGGCATCGCGCACCTGCCCGGGGATGGTCTTCCACGCCCCGCTGCCGTCCTGATATTGCACGGCGTAGACCCACGGTGCTGCGTAGCCAGGCTGCGTTCCGGACGGAAAGCCGTTCTGATCGCCGCCCGGCGAGGAGCTGCGATAGAAGTACAGCACCACCTGATCCAGCGTCCGCATGCCGCCCAGGTCCAGTGCGATCCAGTCGCTGGCGGACGGCGAGCCTGCGGTGCCCCAGAACGGCGTACTGGCGGTACTGCCGTCCACCGCAGCCGTTGCTGGCAAACCAGCAGCAGCAAAACTGGCGCTGACACGCGCGCCCTGCGCCAGGTTGCGGCTACGCGCTGGTGGCAGGGTCACATCCACACCGGCCTTGGCCAGGATCTGCGCGATCCGCGTGCCGGCGGCGAACGACACCTGCGTCATCGAGGCCACTGCAGCAGGATGGGCTTGGAGCACTTGCGCGGCACCATTGCGATTGACCGCATCCGGCGCTGGGCTCACCTGCCCGCTGGCCGGGTCGTAGATCACGTGTGCCAGCCGATCCACGCGAAACGCCAAGCGGCCATCCAGATAGACGCTATAGCCCTTGGGGATCCGTCCGCCGTAGTGGCTGCCATCGCGATCCCAGGCGATGCTCAGATTGCGGTCGCGATAGCGCAGATTGTCAGCGGCGAAATGATCCCAGCCGATATCGATCGGATACAGCTCGATCTTGCCGTCGCTGCGCGGGCGAAAGCCCATCGCATCCTCGATCATGGTGAAGTTGGTCGCGCCCAGCTGGGTATGGTGGATCCACGAGCGGTAGCCGATCTTGCCGCCGTTCCTGGCACTGCCCTTGGCCCAGAATTCGTTCTGGTCCGGATAGCGGTTGTCGCCATTGATAAAGGGCGCCCACGCGTTCCAGTACAGCAATTTGCGATAGCTCTGCGCGTTCAAATATGGGCTGGGATAATCGCGCAAGGCCGAGCCCAACAGGCGAAACGCCACGGTTGCATTGATGGTGGAAAAATTATTGCTGCCCACATCGGTGCCGCTGCCGCGCGCCTGCATGTCCACCTGGTTGGCGGTGTAGAACGGAAACAACGGGTATTGCGCTGCGTCGGCGAACAGCCGCAATGCGCGCACATACTTGGGGTCGTAGTCGCTATCGCCGTGCTTGGGCATCAAGCCCACGCTGAAGGGATAGTAGTTGTTGGTTTCCTTCCAATCGACCGCTAGCCGCGGACCGTCGGCCTGGCGATGCTTGAGCAGATCGCCATAGAGCCCGACCGAATCGGGCGTGTCGCTGTGATCCTGCCATAACACCTCAAGCGTGGCCTTGCGGATGCGGCGCGCGGTGGCCTGCATGCGCTGCGCAGTGGCGGTATCGCCTGCGAGCACCGCGGCCTGCGCTGCCGCCTGCGCATTGGCATAGACATAGGCGCTCTCGGTGCGGTCCATGCGGATCTGGCCGTGTTGAGCGGCCCAATCGAACGACACCGCATCGGCGTCGTTACCGGTCATCGCTGCCCAGTCGTATTCGATCAAGCCGTTGTGATTGAGATCGTAGGCGGCCAACACACCATCCACGTCACCGCTGCCATAGCGTGCCAACTTGCCCACCAGCGCCGCCGGCCCGCCGTGGATCTGCATCGACCGCCATGCGGCGGCCGTGATGTATTGCGCGTAGGAATTGGACCAGTTCTCCGGCGAGCCCGGGTTGTCGGTGTACTTGCCGCCGCCCGCGGTTTCGCCCGCGCTGAGCCAGGTGCCATAGGCGTACAGCGGATTGCGCAGGTACTTCAGATCGTCCAGGAACATCCCGGCCGTCAGCACGATGGCATTGTCGTAGCCGAGCACGCCCTCGATGGCGACCGGAAACTGATAGTCGTTGCCGGGGACGTTGGCATCGAGAAAGTTGAAGCGCAGTACCCACCAACGGTAGAACAGGCTCTTGCTGATGTTCTCGTCAGGCGTGTCCAGGTACGGCAGGTTGTCCACCCACCAGTGGTTGTAGCTGGCCACATGCTGCTGGTAGGCCTGCTGCGGCGTTTGCGAGGCAATGCGCGTGTACTCGGCGCGCGCTTCGGGTAACTCGCGGGTCAGCATGCCAAGCTGCAACTTGATTGCCGCGGTTTCGCCGCTGGCGGGAATGTCCACCTCGCGAACCAGGCGTTGCCCCTCGACATGGAATCCATCGCCGGATAAACGCGGAAATACCGTCGTGATGTGGTTGTAGGCGTCGAATGCGCCGGTCAGCTCCTTGCCATCGGCATGCTGGGCAATCGGGGAGACTGCTTGTAGGGATACCGTGTGCGCCCCGCCATCCAGACTGGACAGCACGACACTGGCCACCGCCACGTTCTGTTCGGTGATGTACTTGACCAGCCGCATGCGCACGCCTGCGCCGGCATCTTCGAACACCGTCGTGAAATAACTCGGTGTCTGCCGCCGCTGCAGCGAACGCTCCTTCCATTGAACATGACGCTTGCCCAGCGTGGTGTAGATGTGGAACAACGCGTCGTAATCGGTGGAATGCCAATACGCCACCTGCCCGACGAATCCCGGCGCATCAGGCGCGTGATACGTCAGATACGCAGCGCGACCACGGGTAAACAGCCAGTCGTTGCGATCGTCGAAGCCACCGCCGGTTCCCTCGCGCGCCAGCATGCGGTCGATCCAGAAATCATTGCCCGGCGCCTGACCTGCGCCATGCGCAACATCGGCAGCGTAGATCCGTGCCAGTTGCCCGCCCGGCGCAAACGGCACCGCGCTGTCGGGTATCGGGTGGTCCAGGCCACGGAACAGCGGCTCGCCGATCATCGCGTTGGGCTGGGCGACCGGCGCTTCCTGTGCGACCGCAAGTGACCAGCCAAGCATGATGCATGTCCACAACAGCGCAGCAGCGCCGGTGCGCCGGGTCAAGCGCAACCAGCGCCGGTGCCGGTGCCGAGCCCAAAACGACGTCCAGCGTAACTCCCTCATGCATCCATCCCATTAGCGTGCAAGACAGCGCGATCGATGCGGCGGCTGGCGCGCATCGACGATAGACAACGGCGGTACTGCCCGCTGCATGGCACCCCATGTAACGCAGCGCTACTCACCATAGTTGTTTACGCTGTGAGCACATAGCTCAACACGAAGTAAAGCGACGCAAAGCGAACATCTCCGCGTGCCGTCGACATCCGCACGCCGACTGCTCGCTCTGTTTTGTCAGCCGCGTCTAAAACTCCACTCGCAGGCGGCTCCAGAAATACCGCCCCAGGGTGTCGTAAGTGCTCGCTTCGGTATTGGCCGCATTGGAGTACCTGTAGAACCGTGGTGGCTTACGGTCGCCCAGATTGTCGACACCTACGGCAAGCGTGCTATGCAGCGATGCAATCTTCCGGCTCAGCGAAGCGTCGTGATACACCACCGAGCCGATCCGGAAATAGGCGCAACTGCCATCGGCATTGGTGTCGGCGCAAAAATTCTCATACTGGCTGCCGTTGACGGTACGGCCCAAGTAGCGTGTGTTCCAGCTCGCATGCCACGGGCCTTTGTCCCATGCCAGATTGGCGACTGCGCGCCAGCGTGGCATGTTGCCCCAGCTGGAATTTTCGCCAACGTAGTTATGCGCATCGCCCGCAAAGCGATAGCTGGAAAAGAACGTGGCATCCACCTCCGCCGCAAACGCGCCCCAAGCGGTATTGGCCAGCGTGTAATGGATGCCTGCATCGTAGCCGCGAGTATCGACCTTCCCACTGTTGTACGCGAACGGCACCGACACGCGCGTCAGTTGGCCTGCGGTATCGCGTTGAATCAGTGGGCAAAACGCAGATTCACTGCCGTCGAAGCAATCATTGACCACTTGTTGCACGCCGACACCGCTCAGCATGTCGTCCAGCACGACTCGCCAGCTATCCACATTGAGCGATAACCCACGCACCCAATCCGGGTCATAGACCAACCCGACATTGTAGGAGCGGCCACGCTCCGGCTTGAGCTTGAATCCCACATTGTTGGCGCCGGAAGTAACCACATTGAATTGTGCGGTATTGGTGAAGCTGCCATCGTTGGGCACGTTCGCGCAGGCCGGGTTTGGCGCACCGGTGAAGCCCGTACACGGGTCCTGAAAATCGGCGGTAGTGTCGAACACAGTGTTGTAGGGCGAGCCATACAAATCGCCCAACGCCGGCGCACGGAAGACCTGCGAGCCGGTGGCGCGTACCAATAGATTCGCAATCGGCCGCCATTCGATCGCGACTTTGCTGTTGGTGGTGTTGCCCCAAGCGTCGTACGTGGAATACCGCGAGCCGAGATTCAGATTCAAGACCTCAGCAAACGGCACGTCCTTCAGCAGCGGCACCAGCAGTTCTGCATAGGCCTCTCTTACCGCCTCGTCGCGCCCCTGTTTGAGGATGCAGCCGTCGTTGTAGTCGCAATTGCCGTCGGCATCGGCGGCGGCCACATCACTCGTCGTGCCCTGTACGAACTTGTTGGTGCGATACACCAGGCCGACCGCGGCCTGCACCGCGCCGGCTGGCAGTTTAAACAGGTCGCCGTTGGCGCTGATCTCGACAAAACGCATCTGGCTCTTGTCGATCAGATCCACCGCCAGCTGGGTGCCTCGCAATGCGGCGATGGTGGCCGGATCATTGGGATTGAAGACGTTGATCGGCGTGCAGCCGGCAATCACCGCCCCGGGCGCGCCGCACTTGACCACTCCATCGTTGTCCAGGAACGACGCGCCAACCGCATTGTTCAATTTGGATGTCACCGAGAACCCGTTACGTACCAAGGTGTCCTTGTAGTTCGCATAGCCGGCGGCCGCATCCCACTGCCAGCTGCTATCGGCAAGGCGCCCACGCAGGCCGGCAACGATATTGGTCTGGAACATGGTGGAGGTGTAGACGCGGGTATTGGCCTGCGGGGAACGCACATAGTAGGCGTCCAGTTGATCGCCGAACGGGTTGTAGTAGTTGTTCACCGCGTCCTGCATTTCCAGGTCGTAAGCATCCAGCCGCGAGACCGTCTTGCTGCGCGTCCAGAAGACATCCACATAAGCCTGCACCGCCTGGGTCACGTCGAAACTGCCGTGCAGCGAAGCGTTGGTCCGCTGGATTGGGGTAATCAGATACTGCGTGTCGTAGACGTTGTAGCTGTCGGTGGCGCGATTGTAGGGGCGGAAGGCATCTTCGCCGACCGGTCCCGGCGCGACGCCACCCACCGGTGTCAGCACGCGCCCGTCGGTCAGGAAGGCTCGGGTGTTGGCGCCGCGGATCTCGCCGACCTGTCCGTCGAGATATTTCACCGCCTTGGCCGCATAACTGCGGTCGCGATTGAACACCGGGTTCATCGAGTTGCGACTAAGCCCCAGGATCAGACCGCCGCGGTCCCAGGTCTTGCCCCATTCCAGCCCGAGCGTGCGCCGATTGGCATCGCCATGCGAGCTTTGCGCGTAGTCCACGGTGGCAGCAAAACCGTCGTACCTGTCCTTGAGAATGACATTGACCACGCCGCCGATTGCATCGGAGCCGTACACCGACGAGGCGCCGTCGGTGAGCACTTCCACCCGCTCCACCATCGCTGCGGGGATGGCGTTGACGTCCACGCCAGGTGCTGATGCCACGCTGCTGGCAGGCCCCGCCATGCGATGGCCGTTGACAAGCACCAGCGTGCGCTCTGGTCCGAGATTGCGTAGCGACACCAGCGCGCGGCCATGACTGAAGTTGGAATTGAGCGCAGGCCCGGTCTGGAAGCCGGCCATCATCGGCAAGCGCTGCAGCAGTTGCCCCAGCGTGCTCTGCCCGCTGTCTTCGATACGCTGGCGGTCGATCACCACCACCGGACTGGCGGTTTCGGCATCGACGCGGCGCAAATGGGTGCCGGTGACGTTGACCTGATCCAACGTTTGAGTGGCATCGTCTGCGTCATCGCTGCGCTGCTGCGCGGCAGCTGGCATCGCGGTGACTGCCAGCGCGAACATCAGCGCTGTAGCGAGCGTAGTGCTCTGTAAGGCAAGTCGTTGGGCAAGAACAACAGTGCGGCTGGGCGACATCGGAAATCCTTGTGCTGACACAGGGAACGGCCCACCTTCATGCGCAACCGCGCACGGCCAAGCCGCGCCGGAACAGCGGACAGATGGGAGATCGATCACGACAGCGACTGCATCGACCTGTCGGTTCAACGACAGGTGTCGACGAATGCAAGGACGGCAACTGCAACGGCACCGCTCTCCCCTGAGAGCGCATGCCGCAAGATTTTTTTAACGTAACCTAGCATAAATGCGTTACGTTAAAAAAATCTTGCGGCAACACCGCCGCGCCGTCTTGACGAATTTAGTCGAAACGCATGCGGAAAATCGCGTACTTTTGCCTGCTTCCGGGTATGCCTGCATTGCCTGAGCAGTGACACGCCGGTGCGGTCATCCGATGTGTCCTGGTCTCTTGTGAACGAACGCAGCATTGCGGCCGAGCGACGTTGTGGCACTGTGGTGCGCGATGTCTGCAGCACCACAGCGACCGCATCTTGTGCGATGCAGCCGTGCATCAGCGACGCTTGATCATCGTGCAGCGACGCTCACACGTACCACGCCTGCACTTGCACCAACGCAGCAGCGCTTGGCAGGGCGACGCGATCAGCATGCGGGCCCTGCGGTCGCACCGGCTTGCCATCGACCAGCACGCGCTTCAGGCGTGTGCCTGCCGGAGCACGCAGCGTCAGCCAGGTGCGCCTGGGTGCGCGCTCGGGCAACTGCACATCGGCACGGATGCACCGCGCCGCAACGTCGGTGCGCAGCGTCACGGTGACCTTGCCCCAGCGCGTGGGCGCAGCGGTGATGCCCACCGGCGCACCGCTGCCCAGCCATGCGCGCGGTACCGCGCGGGCAAGGAACAACTGCTCGCCCGCGCTGTCGTCGCTGACCAGCATCCAGCGCAGCAGCAGCGGGATGCTCATCTGCGCAGGCATGCAAAACAACGGCATGCCACCGGTGATGCCACTGACTTCGCCGGCGGTCCAGCTGCCGCGCGTGTGCACCTGATAGCGGTGCGCGTAGACGAACAGCAGATATTCTTCGATGCGATCCAGACGCAGCAGTTGTTGCGCATAGCCGTAGGAAATAAAACCGAGCAGGTCGCGGCTACCCGGCTCCGGCGGCGCGATATTGGCGACCACGCCAATGCTGGTGCCGCCATGGCCGCGCACGCAATCGATCACCAGGTGGGCCAGGTCGTCCGGCAACACATCGGCCTGCAGCAGCTCGGCATACGCACGGTGCGGCCATTGCTGTTCGCTGGTCTTTTCCTGCAGCAGCGATTGGCGGAAGGTCAGTTTGGTGCCGGGCAACGGCCCCACATACGGCGGCGAGAGATCGCGACGCACATTGGCACGCAGGCTGGCTTCCAGCCGCGCACGCAGTTGCTTCGCGCGGCGCTGCCACTGGGTGGCCTGGCCAGCATCGCCACCGAGCGTGCTCCATCCCTGTGCAATGTCTTCCCAGCCGCGGATGGTCAACGCGCTGTTGGCGTAATACGGCTTCCACCACAGCGATGGATCGGGAAACAGGCAGGCATCGGATTCGTTCCAGCCGTGCAGCAGGCCATAGCCGTGTGCGGTGCGCGGCAATGCCAGCGCCTGGTCGTGCAAGGCGCACAACACCTGCGCGGTAGCGGCAATCTTGGGCAGCAAGCGACGCAGCCGTGGCGCATCGCCGGTGTAACGCAGATACCGCGCCAGCAACGACAAGGTCAGCCCGAATTGCCCCACTTCCGGCCCACGCATGTTCGGCAGGCCATCGTCCTGCACGAACTCATCGAAGTAATTGTCGAGTACCGCCGCAGCCTGTGCGAAGCGGCCCCACTCCAGATTGGCGTAGAAAGAACTGGTGAAAGTGTCCTGGAAACCGTCGTATTCGTTGCCGTAATAGTCGCGTTCCACTGCGCCGTACTTGGGGTAATCGCCGCCGGGACGTACCACCAGCTCACGCGCGAACGCGAACTGCGCCATGTCGTTCCAGCTGGCATCGGGGAGCTGCGCCTGCACGGTGCCGTCCAGCGCCTGCTGCCAGTACGCCGCGAAATCGATCAACGCCGCGTAGAACTGTTCGGCCGTGGCGGCGCTGCGCGATGGCGCAAATTCGGGGTAGCTGTGCGTGTAGTGCACCGCGACGATGGCGCCGGCCTTGACCTTCATCGTGCGGTGCCAGGTCTGCACCACGAAGCGATCGCGTGCCCGCACATCGGCAAACACCAACACGTCGTACCAGCTGTCCGGCTCGCCCTCGCAGCGCATCACCTTGCGCACCGCCGGCATCCAGCCGCCGAGCACGCCTTCTTCGCGGCGTTTGATCAGCGCCGTTTCGCCAAGTTCGGCAAACGCGTGTTCCGGCCGCGAAGTGCGGCTGCGGCCATTGGGCAGGATCGGCATGGTGTCCAGGCTTTCGCGCGTGCCGACGAAAGTGGTCCAAGGCCAACGGCCGCCGTTGTCCTTGGGGTCGAGCAAGGAAGCCGGCGGCGGCGCCACATCGCGCACCTGCGCTTCATCCGGGTCGCCGTCGCGCAGCAGGCGGTCGGCCAGCAGGTCGGCGTCGGCCATCGCCACCTCGGCCAGCGGCAACCCGAAGTATGGCTTGCCCTCGGCCGGATACGCCGGCTCGGTACGCTTGTCCAGCCGCAGCATGCCGCTGTCGCTCCACACCGTGAGCTGGCCTTGCGCATCGTCCAGATGCTCGTAGACCGTCCAGTGATGTTGCAGGTGAGTAAAGCTGCACAGCCTGATGCCGACATGCGCGGCCGAAGGCAGCGGTTCCAGCCGGGGAAGCACTGGCGCAGGCAGCGCCGCTGCTGCGGCGGTTGTGGCCGGCATTGCCAGGGCGGCACCCGCACCAACAGCCGCAGTGGCGGCCATACCCTGACGCAAAAAGGTTCTACGGTCCATCGTTGCGCCCTCGAATGATCGTGGCCCATCGTGCGCGCCTTCACGCACCGCGTCTTGTGACAGCGGTCAGACACCCATGCGGAAATCTGCACATCGCTACTGTGCGTGGGCAGCTGAACGGTGTACTCGCGGCGGCCGTGGATGCGCCAGGGCCGGCAGCGCTGCAAGCCACGCGACACCCTGTCGCAGGATCTGAGGCGGAAGCGGGCAATGCTGATCCTGCGGCACCCCACTGCCGTTGGGTGTCATTGACCGGTGGCCCACCAATCGATGCCTCAGCGCTTCGCATTGCAGTCCATCGCACGTGGCACCGGCTGCACCTATCACCCGCACATGGCATTGAATGCAGAAGGCCGTGCGCTGGCAGCGGTGCTTGTTGCAGTGTTCATGCAACATGCAACGGCTACATTCCGACATGCACCAACCCACCTCGGCTCACTCACCTAAATGGAAGTCTCCCCGCATGCACACAGTCCTCGCTGGCAGTGAGCGCCACACCGTCCCCTCCATCCTGGAGGCCGGCAAACCGCCGCAGGACGAACGCCTGCGTGTCCTGCTCGCGGTGCGGATGCCGGCGTTGAATGCCGCTGCCGATGCACTGCTGCAGCTGCAGCCCAACACGCTACCGGTTGCATTGACGCGCGCGGCGTTCAGCGAACGCTTCGCCGCCAGCGCGGCAGATCTGCAGGCCGTTGCCGATTTTGCCGCCAGCTATGGTCTGGCGGTCGAACATTCGCATGCAGACAGTGGCAACGTCATTCTTGAAGGCACTGTGCAGCAATGCGAGGCCGCGTTCCATGTCTGCCTGCGCGAATACGTGCACGGCACATCGCGCTATCGCGGCCGCACCGGCCCTGTATCGCTTCCGCAGGCACTCACCGGTATCGTCACCGCCGTGCTGGGGCTGGACGCGCGCCCGCAGGCGCAGACGCTGCCCAGCGTGCCTGACGCAAGCGCATCCCTGCCGACCGCGACGCCGCCGCCCGCGCCGGCATCGCCGGAAGATGGCCCCATCATGCAGTACACGCCACCGCAGCTGGCGCAGTTGTACGGCTTTCCCGAGCACGACGGTCACGGGCAATGCATCGGCATCATCGTGCTGGGCGGCGGCTATGCACGCGAGCAGATGGCCGCCTATTTCGCGCAGCTGCGCATCCCCATGCCGACGCTGGTGGATGTGCTGTTGCCCGGCGCCACCAACACCGTCAGTCACGGTACGGCAAATGCCGATGTCGAAGCGCAGATGGATATCCAGATCGCCGGGGCGCTCGTACCGGGCGCCAAACTGGTGGTGTATTTCGCACCCAACACCGACAACGGCTTTCTGGAAGCGATCAACGCCGCCATCCACGACACCGAGCATGCCCCGGGAATCATCGTGATCAGCTGGGGCTTCACCGAATCGCAATGGACGCCGCAATCGCGCCAGGCCTACGACTGTGCGTTTCAGGCCGCTGCATTGATGGGCATCACCGTGTGCATTGCCGCGGGCGACGACGGCGCCGGCGACGGGCAGCCAGGATTGAATGTCTGCTTTCCCGCATCCAGCCCGTTCGTGCTCGCCTGCGGCGGCACTCGGCTCCAGGTGACGGCGGACAGCGCCAACGAGCAGGCATGGGCGAACGGCGGCGGTGGAGAAAGCAGGTTCTTTGCACGACCAGCCTGGCAGAAGGATCTGCGTCTGACCGATGCACAGCAGCAGTCACGCCAGCTGCGCATGCGTGGTGTTCCCGATGTGGCGGCCAACGCCGATGCGCAGACCGGCTACTACCTGTCGATCAACGGGCAGCCGGCAGTGATGGGCGGCACCAGTGCCGCTGCACCATTATGGGCGGCCCTGCTTGCGCGCATCTACGGCGCAAACCGCATGCAGCCCCATTTCGTGCTGCCGCGCCTGTACGGCCAGCCGGGCGCATTCCGCGACATCGTGGCAGGCGACAACGCCGGCTTCCGCGCCTGTACCGGCTGGGATGCCAATACTGGGTTGGGTGCGCCCGATGGTGCGCGCTTGGCCGAGGTGTTGCGACCCAGCTGAGCGCGGCAAAGGAGAGCGTGCCGGCAGCCATCGCGGCAATCGGCCAGACCCGGGGACCGTCGGGAAAAGCGTGTCCTGCGATGGTGGGTGGGCAAGACCCCTGCAGCAAACCGGCAGAGTGGGGGCGCTGTGCACTGATCGCTTGCGGAACGCGCCATGCATCCAATGCAACAGGTCGAAGACCGTCGTCGTGTAGGCCGAACCGGCTAGGTCAACACGTCCAACAAGCTACCCAGCATCTCGTCGGAGCGACGCAACACATTGGCATTTGCCTGGAAATCGTTGCGTGCCGATACACCTTCGACCAGATCGGTCGCTGGCGCAGACGGGTCGGCACTGACATTCACCACGTTCGCTGCCACGCCGCCATTGGCCTGCGTACTAGCCGCGACAGACTGACGTTGGCTGCCGTCCACCGGCAGACGGGCCACATTACTGGCGGCTACCTGCTGACGCAGCGCGGCGACCTGCATTCCGGAACTTGCGATGCTGCTGATGCTCATGGTGACTCCGGTGTGGCGGTGAGTGGTTTCGAACAAGGCTCAACCCATTGCAGACAACAGGCGGAAGGCGGCAACAACACGATCAGCACGGCGCAGTGAGTACCCACCCGAACCGGCAACACCACAGGCACATTGCCGTCCGCAGGCGCACGCCCGAAGTTGAGCCCGTCATCGGTCTGGTCGCCGTTGAGCTGCTTTTGCACCTGCCAGCGCCCGTCGCCATACCGCCCCTGCTCCACCCGCAACAGTTGTCCATGACGGGTATCGGCCGCGTTGCGGGAAAATTCAATGCGTGCGGCCATGCCGGTCACCAGAAATTCCTCCGGCCCAAGCTGCGCCACCAGTCACCGGCCGGCGTGGTCGTCGTTGCCGGGCAGAATGGGCGGCGCATCGCCCCACATGGGCGCGCCGAACGAGACCTTGGCCTCCCATTCGCCGAAACGCAGCGTGCGCTGCGGCGCGCCGGATTGCTCGGCGACCGCCTGCAGACGGCCGGCGAAGGCGGCCTGCGCCAGAATCCGCTGCATCGGGCCGAGCAGTTTGAAGTTTGCCGCATGGGCCGCACTTGCTGCGCGGTTGGCCTCGCTATCGGGGTTGCCATCCATTCCGAATACCGAAAAGCCGACGCCGCCCTGCCCCAGTACATGAAACAGCGACGGTGCGGTGGCGGCGCCGAAGCCTGTTTCCGACACCCAGGCCGGGTTGTCCGGTCGCGCGTATTGGCCGATGACCTTGGTGTCTTCGTTGTAATCGTTGGTGTCGATGTCGGTGCCGATGAAATCGATCGACGGCGTGGCCGCGCGCAACAGCGCGAACATGTTCACCGTGGCCCCGCCGGACGGATAGTCCATGCCCGGATACCGCTTGCCCTTTTAGCGCAACCAGGTGTTGACGTAGAGCGGCAATGGGTTCACACGCTTGCCGGCGGCGGCCACCTCTGCTCGATGTACGCGGCGGTTGCATGTGCATTGAAGGCTTACGCAGCCTCGGCGCCGAACCCCTGTTGCCAGCTGCCCTGCGATTTACCCACGGCGCGCGCAATCTCGGCCGGCACCGGTTGTGCGAACGCCGCCTCGCCGGCCGTGCCGTGGTCGCGCACGGTGCCGACCGCGCCCGGCTCGTTTTCCACCTGCACCAGAATCACGGTGTGGCGGTCGCCATCGACCTTGCGCAGATGCTGCATCAACGCAGTGAACGCGCGCGCATCGGCCTGCATGTTGGCTGTGGCGACAACACATCCACCGGCTCGCCGTTGGCGTCGCGCATGCGCGGGTACGTCGCCTCGTTGCGCTTGATCCATTCCGGCACGTCATGCATCTGGCCGTTCTTCCAGCTGCCGAACCACAGCAAGGCCGCGCCTGCGGGCCCCGGCAATCAGCACGTCCACGTTCGTGGTGTCGAAGCGCCCCTGTTCCGGCTCGAATTGCGCTCAATACACCGGTGCTTCCAGCGTATTGGCATGCAGAGCCACCACGTCGTCGAGGGCTTGCGGCAACACCGCTGGCCATGCGCTGGAGTTGTGCAGTTGCGCGGCCAAGCTGGTGCATGGCGCACCATCGACGAAGACCGCATGGCGCCCGTTCTGGGTGACGACGCATGGCAGTTCTTCTGCAATGTCAAGCAGCGGCATGTTGCCCGATAGCAGCGCGACGAACCACAAAAAGCCGGCAACCCGGCCGCGCCGTTGTGGCTTGAATCGAGCAAACAAACGCATCATTGCGCCTCCGACGGCAGGGAATTCCAGTGCGGCGTGGGCTCGTTGCGCAGATGGCGCACGAAGAAGTCGTACTGGCGGCGTTGCACGTAATCGATCGGCCCGCTGGAGCGGCCCACCGTATGCTCGCCACCTGGCACATTGAGCAGATCGAACTCCTTGCCGGCCTTGATCAAGGCATCGACCACCTGCGCGGTGGACGCTGGATCCACATTGCTGTCCTGCTCGCCGACAATCAGCAGCAGGTCGCCTTGCAGCTTGCTCGCATTGACCACGCCGGACGCCTCCACGTAGCTCGCGTCCACCGGCCAGCCCATCCACTGCTCGTTCCAGCTGATCTTGTCCATGCGGTTGTCGTAGCACCCCACAAACGCCACGCCCACCTTGTAGAACTCCGGATGACGTTCGAGCGCTCCCAGCGTGCTCTGCCCCCCCGCCGACGCACCATAGATGCCCACGCGGCTGATGTCGTAAGACGGATCCTTGGCCGCCAGTGCACGATGCCAGGCGATGCGATCGGCAAAGCCGGAATCGCCCAGGTTCTTCCACGCAACATCGTGAAACGCCTTGGAGCGATTGCCGGTGCCCATGCCGTCGATCATCACCACGATGAAACCCAGATCGGCCTGCGCCTGCATGCCGATCTGCTTGTCGCCACCGGAGTGATAACCGAACGGCCAGAACGTCTTGGGCACGAAGGCATCGTGCGGCCCGGCGTAGATGTTTTCGATCACCGGGTAGCGTTTGCGCGGGTCGTAATCGCGCGGGCGTACCACCATGCCCCAGATGTCGGTGGTGCCGTCGCGGCCCTTGGCCACGAAGGTCTCCGGCGCACGCCAGCCGGCGGCCTGCAGCTTGTCGATGTTGCCGCGCTCCACGGTGTGCAGCAGTTGCCCATCGATGGCGTGCAGCTCCATCACCGGCGGCAGATCCGGACGCGAATAGACATCGACGTAATGCTGGCCGTCATCGGCAATCGCTACATCATGGTCGGCATCGGTGTGGGTCAGGCGCGTCAACCGGCGGCCATCGAAATCCACGCTGTACAGCTGCCGATAGTACGGGTCTTTACCCGCATCCATCCCGCTGGCGGTGAACCAGATGCGGCGCTGCATATCGTCCACACGCAGTACATCGCGTACCACCCACGGCCCGCGGGTGAGCTGGCGTTTCAGCTGGCCGTTACGCCCATCGAACAGATACAGGTGCCGCCAGCCATCGCGTTCGGAAATCCACAGCACCTCATCGCCGCGCCCATCCACGTCGTGGCGAAAACTGCGGTCGGCATAGACGAACGTGCGGGCGTCTTCGCCAACTGCCACATGCGCGCGCCCGCTGCGGGCATCCACCGCAATCACGCGCATACGCTGGAAGCCGCGTTGCACGTACTCGAACGCCACACTGCGCCCATCGCTGCGCCACTGCAGCGGCGACAGCGAATACGGGTTGTCGAACATGTCCGTTTCCACATCGCGCCGTGTGCCGTCCAGCGCGAACAGCACTGGCCGCTCCACATCCACCGCATCGCCTGGCTTGGGATATAGCTGGGTGTGCACCACCGGTTGTCCGCCACCGGCCGGTGCGGCCTCCACGCGGGTGACACGGCGGGCCAGCCCGGGGCGCACGCGATAGACCGCCAGCTGCTGCGAATCCGGCGACCAGGCAACACTCTCCAGGTCGAAATAATCATCGGCACGGCCGTCGCTACTGAGCCGGGTTACCTGCCCATCGGCGACACGGCGCAGCATCAGGTTCCAACCATCGGCCAGCACCTCCCACCTGGCATCCGGCGAGCGAGACGGCGTGGTGTCGGCCGGCACCAGCGGGTCGCGCACCACGCCGAAACCGCGTGGACGTGACTGCGCCTGCGGCCGTGCATCGGGCGCGCAGTGGTAAGTGGTCAGCGTGCAGCGCCAGGCCGCATCGTCCAGTGCAAAGATAATCGCACCGTCGCTGCGTTCGCCCTCTTTTGAAAAAAAAAACCGCTCGAACGGCAGCCGCAGCGGCGCATAGGTCTTACCGGTTGCTGCACTCAGGCCCTGTGCCACCCGTGCCTGATCGAAGGCCGGCTGCTTCTGCAGCGTGGCCACATCGGCACTGACGAATACGAAGCCGCCCGGCACTGTCTTGCGGTAATAGAACCTGCCGTCGTCCTGCCACTGCGCCGGCCAGGCGACATTCTCTGTCAGCGTGATCCACTGTTCGCGAAGGCCCAGCGAGCGTTGGTAATCGGCAACGCTAGGCGCAGCCTGTGCCACACCCGACCACACCACGATGCACGCAACCAGCGCACGCCACCGGCACAACGCAGATGCGCTGCGGCGCGCATCACTCACCATCGTCTTCCTCCAGCGCCAGCTCGTCGCTGCGCAACCCGCTGCGCGCGCCCCAGTGGTAAATGAAGAACGCAATCGCTGCCACGCTCAGCGTATCGAACGGGTACGCGATCCAGCCGTGTCCGCCAAACGTGCCGGCCCACGACACCAGCATCACCAGCACGAAGAACACGATCAGCCACAACGACGCGCACACCTGCCGCAACAAGCGGGTGCGCCCCTCACGCGAGGGCAAGCGATACAGCACGTACAGCGCGAATGCGAGCACCTGCAAGCCGAGCAGCCACGACAAGGTCGGCCAGGTGGACCAATACACGATCAACGCCGCCACCATGAACGACAGCGGCCCCAACACCGTCAGGCCGCGCACGAAAAATGGCCGTGGCAACGCCGGCGCACTGCGGCGCAACGCCGCCACCGCGACCGGCGCCACCGCGTAGCTCAGCACCAAGGCGGCCGACACCACGCCAATCAGCGTTTCCCACGAAGGGAACGGCAGCGTCCAGAAGATCGACAAGCCCAGGCTCAACCACAACGCAGGACGTGGGATGCCCGACACCGGGTGAACCCGCGTCAAGCCCGGCAAAAACCCACCGCTCCGCGCCCAGCCGTACACCACGCGCGGCGTGGCATTCATGTAGATATTGCCGGTGCCGCTTGGCGAGACTACCGCGTCGCAGATCACCAGCGTGGCCAGCCACGCCATGCCCAAGGCCAAGGCGATGTCGTGGTACGGCAGCGAGAAGGCCTTGTCGATGCCAGTCCAACCTTGTGCGAGTTGCCCGGCAGGAATGCTGCCCAGAAACGCCAGCTGCAGCAGCACGTAAATCACCGTGGACAGCGCCACCGAAAGGATCAGCGCAATGGGAATATTGCGCTGTGGATCGCGTACTTCGCTGGCCACCGACACGATCGGGGTCAGCCCCAGGTACGCGAAGATGATGCCGCCGGCCGAGATCGCCGCTTCCACGCCGGCCATGCCCGAGGGTGCGACCCCATGCACGGTGAGATTATCTGCATTGAAATGCCGCATCAGCAGTACGATCACCAGGATAGGCACCAAAAACTTGAAGATGCTGACGATGTTGTTCGCCAACGCGAACGTCTTGACGCTGAAATAGTTGAGCAGGAAAAACAGCACCAGCAAGGCCAACTGCACCAGCCAGCCCCACACGCTGGGGTGCATACTATTTGCTTGACTCAACCACGGGAACCAGGCTGCTGCGTATTGCCGCGCCGCTTCCACTTCGATCGCAATCAAGCTGGAAAACGCGATCAGCGTGATGAAGCCGGTCAGCGCGCCGAGCAAGGCACCATGCGAATACTCCGGGTAGCGCACCACCCCGCCCGCACGCGGCAACGCCGCACCGAGTTCGCAATACACCAGCCCGAGCAGCAGCACCGCGATGCCGCCGAGGATCCAGGACACGATGCCGGCCGGCCCTGCAATCGAGGACACGTGGCTGGCCGAAAACAACCACCCGGAGCCGAAGATCGAACCCAGCCCGATAAAGGTCAGGTCGGTCAGACTCAGCCGCTTGTGGAACTTGCCTTGCGTGGTTGCAGCGTGTGTGGTCATCCGTCGCCCCGAAGAGTGGAAAGCGCAGTTACTGCAGGAAAGCCATGATGTGCCGGCAGGTGTCAGTCGCTGGCAGACGCGTTCGCCTCTGCCGATGCATCTGCGGCGTCGTCATTTGGATACGGCGACACGCCACCATCGGCGATAAAGCGGTCGATGCGTGCTTCCAGCACCGGCAACGGCACCGAACCGGTCTGCAGCAGCGCATCGTGGAAGTGACGCAGGTCGAACCTCTCGCCGAGTGCAGTTTCTGCCTTGTGGCGCAGCTCAAGCATTTTCAGCTCGCCCAGGTAGTAGGACAGCGCCTGGCCCGGCCAGGCGATATAGCGGTCCACCTCGGTGGTCACTTCGTGCTCGCTCAACGCGGTGTTGTCGCGCAGGTAGGCCTGGGCCTGTTCGCGTGTCCAGCCCTTGTGATGGATGCCGGTATCGATCACCAGCCGGCAGGCGCGCCACATCTGGTACGTCAGGTAACCGAAGCGGTCGTAGGGCGTGTCGTACATGCCCATTTCCTGGCCCAGATACTCCGAATACAGCGCCCAACCCTCGCCGTAGGCAGAGATAAAGCCGTAACGACGGAACTCCGGCAAGCCTTGCGCCTCTGCCGCCAGCGGCATCTGCAATGCGTGGCCTGGCGAGGACTCATGCAAGGTCAGCGCGGTGAGGTTGTACAGCGGCCGCGACGGCAGGTTGTAGGTGTTGACCAAATAGATGCCCGGCCCACCGCGGCCACCGGTGTAGAACGGTGCCAGCTCCGGCGGCACCGGTTCGATCGCAAAACGTCGGCGCGGCAGCCGGCCGATGTAATCGCCCACCTTGGCGTCCACACGCTTGGCGATCCAGGCCGCCTGCTTGAGCAACTCTTCCGGGGTCTTGGCGTAGAACTGCGGGTCGGTACGCAGGAAATGCAGAAACGCCGGAAACACCGCCTGGCCGGCCGGCGGCTTGAAGCCGCTGGCCGCGATGGTCTGGTCCATCTGCTTGCGGAGCTTGGCCACTTCCTGCAAGCCGATCTGATGGATCTGATCGGGGCTCAAATCCAGCGTGGTGAACTCGCGAATCTGCGCGCGGTAATACGCCTGCCCGTCCGGCAAAGCTTCGGCGGCCAGCGTTGTGCGCGCACGCGGCTGGTACTCATTGCGGATGAAGTCCAGCAACCTGGCGTACGCCGGCACCACCTGCGTATCGATGGCCCTGACCGCTTGCCGGCGCAGTTGCGCCTGCACATCGGCCGGCAGCGTCGCCGGCATTTGCTTGAACGGCGCGTAGAACGGATTGGCCTCACCGTTGGCCTGCGCCACATCGGCGATGGATTGGTCGCGACCGGTCATCGTGACCCGAGGCTGGCTGAAACCGCGCGTCAACCCAGCGCGCATATTGTCGGTGTGTTCGGTGAAATAGCGCGGGATGTCGGCCAACATCTTCAGATAACGCTGGTAATCCTCGCGCGTGCGCAGCTTGGCCTCGGCGCTGAACCCCAGATCGCTCCAGAACGCCGAGTCGCTGTTGAACGGCATTTCCCAGGCGCGAAAATGCTGCTGATCCAGCAACACCTGCAACTGTTGCCGATACACCTGGTAACTCACCTGATCTTCGGCGGACAACTGCGCCTGCGGAATGGCATCCAGTGCAGTCAACGCCTGTTGCCAATACGCCGTGCGCAGATTCTGCGTGGCGACATCGACCTTGGGCAGATGATCGGATTGCTGCTCCTGCGTGGCCTGATTGTCCTCATCCACCGCGCCGGACGCCTGGGCTTGCCGCCAGCGCCATTCGCGCGTGTACAAGGCCTTGAAGCGTGCCGCTGCGCTGGCCTGCGTGGCCGCCGCAGCGGGGTCGGCTGCCTGCGCCGGCAGGGCCAGACCGCTCAGGCTGGCTGCGATCAACAGACTCAATGCGCTCGCACGTAATACGCTGCCCTTCGTCATTTGTTTGCCTCCGGTGTCGTCTTGGCCTGCGCAATCCACTGCCGCACGCGTTGCTGCAGCATCGCCAGCGGCATCGCACCGCCGCCGAGCACCGCATCATGGAAGGCGCGCACATCGAAGCGCTCGCCAAGTTCTTTTTCCGCTTCCGCACGCAATGCCAGGATCTGCAGCTGGCCGAGCTTGTAGCCCAGCGCCTGGCCCGGCCACACGATGTAGCGGTCGGTTTCGGACTGGATGCTGGGCTCGTCGTCGGACGGATGCGCGTGGAAGAAATCCACCATTTGCTGGCGATTCCAGTGCTTGTAATGCACACCGGTATCGAGCACCAGCCGATTGGCGCGCAGCAATTCTCCAGACAGACGCCCGTAATCGTTGTACGGATCCTTGAAGAAACCGATCTCCTTGCCGAGGCGCTCGGCATACAGCGCCCAGCCTTCGATATAGGCGTTGTAGTCGGCCTGCTGGCGGAACGGCGGCAACGGCAGCGTCTGCGCGAGCGAAATCTGCAGGTGATGGCCCGGCACGCCTTCGTGATAGGCCGTGGTTTCGATATTGATCAGCGTGCGGCTGGCGAAGTCGCTGGTGTTGACCTTCACGATTGCTGGCTTGGTGCCTTCCGGATTGCTCTGCCAGTTTTCGGCGCCCGGTGCGGTGCGCCGGAACGCCGGCATCGCCTGCACGTCCAGCGGGGTGTTGGGCAGATGACCGAACAGCTTGGGCAGCTCCGGTTCCATCGCCGCGATGTACTGGCGGTACTGCTGCAGAATCTGCTCGCCCGAGGTGGCGAAGTGGCACTTGTCGGTCTCCACTGACTTGCGGAAGCTCGCCAGATCGGCAAAACCCTGTGCCTTGGCGATCACCGTCATCTCGCCTTCGATGCGCGCGACCTCCTTCAAAGCGATCTGGTGGATGTCCTCCGGCGCCATATCGGTGGTGGTCTGGGTATGGATGGCATAGCGATAACGGCGCTCGCCATCGGGCAGCGACCACAGGCCTTCCTGCGCGCGCCCTTGCGCGGCGTATTCCTCGCGCACGAACGCGGCCAGCTTGCCGTAGGCCGGGCGCACCTGCTGGTCGATCGCTGCGAGCAGTTGTTTGCGCAGCACATCGCGTTGATCGGCCGGCACCGCGGCGCCGCGCTTTTTCAACGGCGAGGCGAACGGGCTTTGCTCGCCGGTCAACGCGGCAATCTTGTCGATCTGCTCGGGCAGGCGCTCCAGCAGATACCGCGGCTGGGTGAGGCCATCCTTGGCACCTTGGCGCGACACCGCGATCACCTGGTCGATCACCGTCGGAATGGTCTGCAGGCGCTTGATGTAATCCTGATAGTCCTTGGCGTTTTCGAACGGGAATGCGTCGCCATACCCGGCCAGCGCCAGCTGTATGCCGCCAATCGGTTCCAGCGGCATCGCATAGGTCTTCAGATCGATGCCTTCCAGCGTGTTGCGCAACTGGCCTAGCATCATCTGCAGGCTGAGCTGGCGCTGTTCGTCCAGCGTCTTGGCATCCACTGCTTCGAACTGCTTGAGCAGGTCGGCCGTTGCGGTGCGATCTGCTTGCACGGCCTCCAGCGAGTCATCGCTCCAGCGGTCGTTGTAACGCTTGTCGCCGATGATGCTGGCGAACTCCGGGTTGTGCTGCAGTTGGTACTGCCACTGCTTGTCCAGCAGCGTGTCGAAGGCCTTGGCAGCCTGCTCGCCGGTCGAGGCGGAGGCAGGTGTAGCCGCCTGCTCCGCTGCAGGCGGCACCGGCTTGCAGGCGGTGAACAACGCGGCTGCGAGTAAACCGGCGACAACCGGACCGATGGCGACAGGACGCAGGTGCTTCATGCATTCACTCCTAGATGCAAGAACAGCGGTCGGAGCGCGCCTGAGCGCGAATGGCGTTACTCGGGAATGTCCGTCGCGCCCGGGTGCGCTCCTACGCGCGCGTGAACCCTTGCAGATTCAGGCAAACGGTTGATCGATCGCCACCGACGGCGGCGTGAACCACTGCGCGCCGGCATCGGTGACGTAGAAATGGTCTTCCAAGCGCACACCGAACTGCTCCGGCACCACGATCATCGGCTCGTTGCTGGCGCACATGCCCGGCTGAAGCGGCAGCGCATTGCCGCGCACCAGATACGGCGCCTCGTGAATCGCTAACCCGCAACCGTGACCGGTGCGATGCGGCAGGCCGGGCAACCGATAGTCGGGGCCGAGCCCGGCAGCTTCCAATACGGTGCGTGCCGCCTGATCCACCGCCTCGCACGCCACGCCGGGGCGTATCGCCGCAAACGCCGCCGCCTGCGCGGCCTGTTCCAGGTCCCAGATGCGCCGCTGCGCATCATTGGGGGCACCATAGATCCAGGTGCGGGTGATGTCGGAGTGGTAGCCCTGCACGGTGCAGCCGGTATCGATCAGCACTAGCTCGCCTTCGCGCAGGTGCTGCACACCGGGAATGCCGTGCGGAAACGCGGTGGCATGGCCGTACTGCACGATGCAGAAGGTCGAACCGTTATCCGCGCCCAGCGCGCGATGCGCCTCATCGATGAAGCGCACCAGTTGATCGGTGCCGATGCCCTCGTGCGCGATGCCGGCAGCCAGCCGCTGCACCAGCAAGGTCATCTCGCAGGCCTGCTGCATCAATGCCAGCTCGGCCGGCGACTTGCACATGCGGCAGCCATCGATGATGACGCCGGCATCGCGAATCGCCTTGCCCAGATGGGCGCGCAGACCGGTGTGCACGGCGAATGCAATGCCCGGGTCCAGCGCCAAGGCATGCGCATGGCGCTCGTTCATGGCCTGCACCACCAGTACGTACGGGTCGTCGTGTTCTTCCCACAGGTATTTAGCCACCGGGATCTTCAGCACCGCATCCAGCGAGCCTTCTTCGAATGCGGGGCAGATCAATACCGGGTCGCCGTCCAGCATCAGCAGCAACGCTACCAGACGTTCGCTCGCCCCCCATGGCACGCCGGTGAAATAGCGCAGCGAGGTGCCGGCGCCGATCAACAGCGCATCCACGCCATGCGCGCGCATCAAACGACGTGCGCGCTCGATGCGGCGCTCGTATTCGCCCGCGGCGATCGGCGCGGCGCGTTGGGTCCACGGTGCCAGCTGCGCGCGCGCCTGCTCCAGCGACAGCCCGCCGATCTGGCTGCTCATGCGCCCGCTCCAAGATCGGCGGTGCTCCACTGCCCATCGACCAAACGCGCCACGCCGCCTGGATTGCGTTGACGTAATTCAGCAGGCAGCAGCGCATCGGGTACCGCGTCGTAACTGTGCAGGGCGGCAAAACGGCGGATGGCACCGGGCATACCCACCGCAGTGAATCCCGGATGCCCCGTGCTCGGGAACGGGCCGCCATGGTTCTGCGCGGCGCTCACTGCTACGCCGGTTGGCATCTTGCTATTGATCAACCGCCCTACCCGCGCGCGCAGCACCGGGGCGATGGCCTGCCATGCCGCATCGTCGCTGCCGTCGGCGGCGCGGTACAGCGTGCCGGTGAGGTTGCCTTCGAACGCGGCAGCCACCTCTGCCATTTGCGCCACATCGGCTGCGCGCACCAGCAGGCTCACCGGGCCGAAGGCTTCGGCCTGCAACGCCTGCGGGTTGGCGATGAAGGCCTGCGCATCCACGCTCAACAAGGTGGGTGCATAGCGGTAGCCATCTTCGCCGGTGTGACCGCCGGCCAGCATGCCGGCACCGGCAGCACGCAAGTCCGCCACACCACGTTGCACACCATGCACGCCGGACGCGGAGAACAGCACCATCGGCATGGCCGCTTCGAAATGCGCCCTGGTGGCTGCCACAAACGCATCGCCGGCCACGCCATGCGGCACCACGACCACGCCGGGATTGGTGCAAAACTGGCCGCTACCGAGCGTGCAGGATGCGAAGAATTCCTGCGCAAGCGCATCGCCGCGTTCGGCCAGCGCGCCGGGCAACAGGAACACCGGGTTGACGCTGGACAGCTCGGCATAGAACGGCACGCCGGCCACATCTGCCGCTGCCTTCAGCGTCAGCCCGCCGGCACGGCTGCCGGTAAAGCCGATCGCGCCGAGTCGCGCATCGCCAGCGAGCCGCACGCCGATCGTATTGTCGAAGTGATACAGCAGCTGCACGGCTGCCGCAGGAAGACCGGACCCGACCAGCGCGCGATGTGCCAACTGCGCCATGCGCTGGCTGGTGGCCGGATGCAGCGGATGCGCCTTGGCGATGACCGGATTGCGCGCGGCAATCGCCGAGGCGAAATCGCTACCGGCAATCGCATTGAAGGCGAACGGAAAATTGTTCGGCCCGAACACCAGCACCGGCTTGCCCAGCGGCGCCAGGTGCGAACGCAGATCGGCCGCGCTGTCGATGATGGGCTGGGTCCAGCTATAACTCCGCACCGCGTTTGCGGCCTGACGCAGTTGCCCACTGGTGCGCGGCAGTTCGTTGCCGCGCAGGCGGGTGGGCGCCGGCAACGCCGTCTCGGCATGCGCCAGTGCAACCAGGGCGTCGGCATCGGCATCCAGCGCGTCGGCGTAGCTTTCCAGAAAGGCAGCGATGCGCTCGACCGGCGCGGCCACGAGTTCCGCTGCCACTGCCTGCGCCGCAACGACGGCCGCTTCCACATCGTCCGCACCACTGATCGGAAAATGCGGCCCGATCGGCTCGCCGGTGGCCGGGTTGGCGGCGCGGAAGCTGCCGGTAGCGGCACCGCTGCGTTGCCATCGGCCACCGAGCAGGATCTCTGCCGTGGTCGTGGGACTGGAGTGGTTCGTATCGTTCATTGCGGCACCTTCGGTGACAGGGATGCAGGGCCTGCGCACTGTGCGCCAGCGGCCGACCAGAAAGGTGATGAGGATGCAGCACTGGATGCCACATCCGCAGCGGCGGACGCATCGCAGCACACGCAGGTACGGCGCGTGCCGCGAATTCGTGGAAGCCGCATCCTGCGCGCACCCGCAGGCACAGCATGCGATGGCCGCGTCATTGCACCATCACGACAGCTTGGGCGCAGTGGCAATGGCATGGTCGATCACCTTCAACGCGGCATCGCGCTCTGCACCGGCCACCACCAGCCGCGGTGCACGCACCTGCTCGCTGCCCATGCCTACCTTTGCCTGCACCAATTTGATCAGCTGCACGAAGGTGGGCACGGTATCCAGGCGCAGCAGCGGCAGGAACCAATGGTAAAGCTCCTTGGCTGCCGGGTACCCGCCATCGCGAGCGAGTTCGAACAGGCGCACCGATTCTTTCGGATATGCATTGACCAGGCCGGCGATCCAGCCCTTGGCGCCCATGCTCAGGCCCTCGACGATGGCATCGTCCATGCCGACCAGCAGCGCCAGGCGGTCGCCCAGCAATTCCTGCAGCGCGGCGAAGCGGCGCACATCGCCGGAGGATTCCTTCACTGCCTGCAGGTTCGGGAATTCGGCAGCCAGCTCGGCGATCTGCGCCGGACCGAAATCGGTCTTGTAGGCCACCGGGTTGTTGTACAGGATCACCGGCAGATCGGTCGCGGCGATCACCGCGCGCACATGCGCGCCCATCTCGCGCCAGTCGGTGGAATACACGTACGGCGGCAGCACCATCAAGCCACCGCAGCCGATGTCCTTGGCCGCCTTGGCCAGCGCGACTGCTTCGCCAGTGGCGAGGCTGGCGATGCCCGGCACCACCGGCACGCGGCCGTTCAAGGCGGTGACCAGCGTGCGCAGAATCGCCAGCTTGTCCTCCACGCTCAAGGTGGCGGCCTCGCCCAACGAGCCCAGCGGCACGATCGCAGTGCAACCGGCATCCACCAACTGGTTCGCGTGCGTGCCGAGGAAGTCGTGGTCGATCTCGCCGTTGGCGGTGAACGGGGTGGTGATGGCCGGCAACACGCCGTGCCAGAACGTGGCAATGCTCATGGGTGATTCCCTTGCGAGTCGGAAGTGAACGAGTCGGCCAGCGCCACGAGGCGGACCGGGAACAACGGCGGGCGGCGGCCGGCGTCGGTGGAAAGAGTGGGCGGGCAACGGCCAAGCTCGGCCAGCGCAGTCCCGCAGATGCGGCCCTGGCAGGCGCCCATGCCGCAGCGCGAGGCGAGCTTGGCGTCGCGTGCGTCCTGGAAGTTGTCCAGTGCGCACAGCGGCACGTCTTCGCAGCGGCAGATCAGCGTCTCCGGTTGCGCCAGTGCGCGGATGCGCGGGTCCAGCACGAATTGCTGCTGCAGCAAATCGGCAAACGCACGCGCCGCGCGCCGGCGTGGCTGCAGGCGCAGCGCAGCGTCCGGGGCGTCGGCGGCCATATGCCCGGCCATCGCACCTTCAATCAAGGCGCAATCGCTCCCGCCGATGCCACAAACTTCGCCAGCGGCAAATACCTGGGTGACGCTGGTGCGCAGCAGCGTATCGACCTGCACCTGCTGGTGCGCACCGTAGGCCTGCAACTGGCAACCCAGCAATTGCGCAAGCTCGGTGTTGGGTACCAGTCCGTAGCCCACCGCCAAGTGATCGCAGGCGATCCGCGTGCGGCCGGTGGGACCTTCGAGTTCGACTTCGCGCAGCTGCGTGTCGCCATGCGCGGCGACCACAACGCTGCCGGCGCGATACGCGACTACACGCAGCTGAAAGCGCAACGCCGCGGCCTGTGCGGCCTTACCCGGCCAGCGCCACAATTGCAGCGCGAACTGCCGCAACGCCGCTGCCGAGGTTTGCTCGTGGATGCCGAGTAGCTGCGCGCCATGTTGTTGCAACGTGGCCGCACTGGCCAACAGCAAGGGGCCGCTCCCAGCCACCAGCACGCGCTTGCCGCTCAGCGGCCAACCCTGCTTCGCAAGCGCCTGCGCCGCGCCGGCCCCGGTGACGCCGGGCAAGGTCCACCCTGGAAACGGCAGCAGCAGTTCGCGCGCACCGGTAGCCAGCACCAACGCGGCGTAATGCAGTTGCAGCGTGCCGTCCGGGCCATCGGCCAGTAACCAGTCCGGTTGCGCGAGCAGAATCTGCGTGCGCGTCAACACCATGATCGCTGCGTTGCCCGCCACCTGCTGCAACAGCACGCGCGCATCGGCCGGCGCGCCGTGTTGCACATCGCTGCGCCATACCTGCCCGCCGGCACGCGGTTGCATGTCCACCACGCCCACGCGCACACCTTGGCTGGCCGCCGCCTGCGCCGCTGCCAGCCCGGCCGGGCCGGCGCCGACGACCAACACATCGAAATGCAGCACGCGCTCAGCCATCGGTGCGCACCTGCATGCCATCGCGCGCGTCCACCAGGCAGGCGCGCTGCTGACCGATGCCATCGATGCGCACGCGGCATTCGAAGCACACGCCCATGCCGCACAAGGGCGCGCGCGGTTGCCCGCTGCTGGATTCGCGGAACCGCAACGTGGCCTGCGCCACGGCCGCCGCCACGCTGGCACCGGCCGGCACTTCGACCAGTTGCGCATCCACGTGCAGACGCACCCTCGCGCTCATGCGGGCGCACCGTGCATGGCACGCGCCGGTGCATACGGCGCCGGGTCGATGGCCGGCGTGCGCCCGAGCAGGCTGTCCACGATCACCCGTGCGCTCCCCAGTGCCGTGGTGACTCCCAGCCCCTCATGACCGGCGGCCACCCACACATCGCGACGGCCGGGCACCGCCCCTAGATACGGGCGCCCATCGGGCGTGGCGGGACGCAAACCGGTCCACACGCGGATCGCCTGCAGCTCGCGCAGCACCGGCAGATACGCGAATGCGCGCTGCAACATCTGCTGCAGCACCGGCATCGACAGCGCGCGATCGTGCTCGCCGAATTGGCGCGAGGAGCCGATCAACATCTGCCCGGTCGGCCGCGGCTGCACATTGAAGGCCACGCTGGTGTCGTCGGCACCATGCGCCGAATCGGCATAACCGAGTTCCAGCAACTGATGCCGGATCAACCCCGGGTGCCGGTCGGTGATGACCAAGTGGCCCTTGCGCGGGCGCAACGCCAGTTCGGGCAGCAACTGCGGCAAGGACACGCCGCTGGCGACCAACACCGGGCCCGAGAGCACCTGCCCATCGTCCAGACGCACCGCGTGTGCCTGCAGCTGGGCCACGCTGCGGCCGGCAAATAACCGCGCCCCGGACGTACAGGCTAGGCCCACCAAATGCCGCGCCACCCGTGGCGGGTACACCACTGCTTCGTCAGGCACGCGCATGCCGCCCGCCAGCCCGGGCACCAGCTGCGGCTCCAGCGCGTACAGCTGCGCCGCATCGATCGCTTCGGCATGCAGGCCGGCCGTCGCCAGGCGGGCGATCTTGGCCGGTACCGCAGCCAATTCGTGCGCATCGCGGGCCACCCACAGCGTGCCGCAGCGGCTGAATTCCGCGTTGCTCAGCGTGGCGAAGCGCTCCCACAAGTAAAGCGAATACGCCGACAACGCCAGCTCGGCCGGGTCGTCGTCCATCGCGACCAGGTGCCCCATCGCCGCTGCGGTGGAACCGCCGCCGATCGGTCCCGGCTCGACGATCGCCACGCGCAGCCCTTCGCCCGCCGCGGCTTCGGCGCAGGCCGCGCCCACGATGCCGGCGCCGATCACGATCAGGTCGTAACTGCGTCGCGTGGAAGTGGCAGACGTTGCCAAGCCGGATCGGGAGTCGGCACCGACGCCGAATGCAGGCCCCGACGACGCTCCGGCCATCGCAGCAGACGCCGCATCGGCCGACGGCGTGGCCGACACGAGCACCCGCGGGGGCTGCTCGGATTGCATCAGGCCACGATGCCCCAGACGAACGGGTCGGCCGGGTCGATCACCAACTGCGCGCGTGCGGTGATGTACGCCTGCCCACGGATCCGCGGGGCAATGCCACGTCCGCTCAGGCGATAACTGCCTTCGAAGGCGCTGCCCAGAATGCCTTGCTGCACCCAGCGCTCGCCTTCGCCCAGCTTGCCGTCCGCCGACAGACACGCCAGCTTGGCGCTGGTGCCGGTGCCGCAAGGCGAGCGGTCATAGGCCAGACCCGGGCACAGCACGAAATTGCGCGCCACACCGCTGCCATCGGGCGCGGTGCCATTGACTTCAATATGGTCGATCTCGCCACCGGCCTCACCCGTGATACCGGCCGCTTCCAGCGCCAGCCGAATCGCTTCGGCATAGGCCGTCAGCTCACGCTGATGCGCCAGATCCAGCGCACAGGGCGCTTGCTCGCTGATGAAGAACCAGTTGCCGCCCCAGGCCACGTCGCCACGGACCCGGCCATGCCCCGGCACCTCGACCTCCACGCCGCTGGCGAAGCGATAGCTGTCGACATTATCCACCGACACCGTGCCGTCGTCGGCCAGCTCCACTCCAACGGTGCCTACCGGCGTCTCGATCCGGTGTCGGCCCGGCGCGATGCGCCCCAGCTCGGCAAGCGTGCGTACCACTCCAATGGTGCCGTGCCCGCACATGCCCAGGTAGCCCACGTTGTTGAAGAAGATCACCCCTGTGCAGGCGCTCTGGTCGCGCGGCGGCAGCAAGAGGGCACCCACCATAGTGTCCGACCCACGCGGTTCGCAGGCGATGGCGCTGCGCCACTGGTCGAACTCGCTGCGGAAGCGATCGCGGCATTGCGCCAGGTCGCCATCGCCCAGATCGGGGAAACCGGAGAGGACCACACGGGTAGGCTCGCCGGCCGTATGGGAGTCGATGACATCGATGATGTGCATGACGCATGCTCCCATTGCCGGCCCGTGGACGACTAGCGTCCAATGCGAATTCAAAATGCGGAAATCTGCACAATTTACCCCCATCAACGCCGCGCGTTTGCGCTAGGATCATCGCTGGGTTGCACATTCGTGCAGCCGTCTAATCGTGACCGCTACCATGACCCTGATGGACCTCAACCTGCCCGCTCTGGAAATGCAGACGCTGTTCGACGCACTGCCGGATGTGGTGTTCTTCATCAAGGACAGTGAGGGCCGCTACACCCACTGCAACCTGACCCTCGTGCGCCGGCTGGGAAGCAAGCTACGCAGCGAGATCATCGGTCATTCGCCGCTGGAGGTCTTCCCCTTGCCGCTGGGCGGCAGCTACATGATGCAAGACCGCCGCGTGCTATGCGGCGAGCTCATCGATAACCAGCTCGAAGTGCATCTGTATCCCAACCGCCTGCCGGGTTGGTGCCTGACCTTCAAACGCCCGTTGTGCGAGGCCAATGAGGTGATCGGCGTGGTCGGCATCTCGCGCGATCTGGGCCAGCCCGACAGCCGTCACTCCGCTTACGAACGCTTGAGCCAGGTGATGGAACACATGCAGGCCAACTTCGGCGACAACCTGCGCGTGCAAAGCCTGGCCGCCCTGGCGGGGCTATCGGTGGCGCAGTTGGAGCGCCACTTCCGCCGCGTGTTTCAGGTCACCCCGCAACAACTGTTGACCAAGTTGCGTATTGAATCGGCGATGCGACTGCTGTACGGCGACGACAGCATCGCCAGCATTGGGCAACAGTGCGGCTTTGCCGACCAGAGCGCCTTTGCGCGTCAGTTCAAGGCCACGGTCGGCATGACGCCACGCGATTACCGTGCACTGAAAGGTCAGCTATAGGCACAGAAGTTCGCATTGACACATAGCCGGCACAAATGCCGAATTCGGCAGGATCCGCCGCGCATTGGCGAGCGCAGTCGACTCGCCATGCACGTGGCGTTGCGGTGCATGCGCAGCGCTCAGCCAGCGCGCTGCGCTAAGGGCGCGTCAAGGCGTCGGAAGGCCCGGGTGATAGAATTCCTGGTTTCCCCTTTTGCGTTGCCAATGGCCAGCTTTTTTCGCCGCAACAAGCCAACCACGCCCGAGAGCTCGCGCACCTCACGCTATAGCCTGGAAGAACTGGCAGCCGCATTCCCCACCGCGCCGTCTGCCGCCCCCCCGGCATCGCCGGTCGAGGCGATGCCTCATGCCGAGCCACGGATAGACACAGCCGCAGCGCCGGCTGTCGCTCCAGGCACTCCTGCTGCGGCGCGCACCGAAGCTGCTGCGCCTGCACCGGTCGCTGCGACGCCGCCTGCCGCCGCGCCCGCCGATCAGCTTGCGCAGGAGATTGCTGCGCGCACTGGCCAAGCGCAGAGCATCGCTGCCGTTCCGAGCACACCTGCAGCACCGGCTGCGCCTCCGCCGACCGCATTGCAGGCGCTGCCCGACCCGACTCCCGCCAGTGCGCTGAGCACGCCAGTCACTGTGGTGGTGCCGCCAGTAGTGGGACAGCCACAGACCACACCGACGCCGTCTGACGCCGCGCCTGCACCGCCGGTCACCGCGCCGCCAGTCGTCGCTCCTCCGGTCGCAGCGCCTGCACCTATTATTCCATCGGCTGCCGCAGCTCCGGTTGCTGCAGCGCCTGCAAACGCTGCGCCGACGGTCGCCGCACCGGCCATCGTCAACACGCCGCTGCCGACCACGCAAGACAGCGACAGCATCGTCGGCCAGCACGACGCAATGCCGGCTGCGCCGGCAGGCAAACCCGGCTGGCGCGAGCGGTTGCGCAACAGCACCTTCGCCCGCAGCTTCGGCGGCCTGTTCTCGCGCAACCCCAAGCTCGACGACGATCTGCTGGATGAAATCGAAACCGCGTTGATCACCGCCGACGTCGGCATCGGCGCTACCACCGCGCTGATCGAAGGCCTGCGCAAGCGCATGAAATCGCGCGAATTCGTCGATGCGCAAGCGATGTTCAAGGCACTGCGCGCCGATCTCATCGCATTGCTGCAGCCGGTCTCCAAGCCGCTGGTCATCGACCGTGCGCGCAAGCCGTTCGTCGTGCTCACCGTCGGCGTCAACGGCGTCGGCAAGACCACCACCATCGGCAAGCTGGCCAAGCGCTTCAAGGACGAAGGCAACAGCCTGATGCTGGCCGCGGGCGATACTTTCCGTGCCGCTGCCGTAGCGCAGTTGCAGGCCTGGGGCGACCGCAACGGCGTGGCGGTGATCGCGCAGGGGCAGAACGCCGATGCCGCGTCGGTCGCGTTCGACGCGCTGCAGGCCGCCAAGGCACGCGGCACCGACGTGTTGATCGCCGATACCGCCGGCCGCCTGCACACCCAGACCGGGCTGATGAACGAGCTGGGCAAGATCCGCCGCGTGCTCGGCAAGATCGACGCTGCCGCGCCGCACGAGGTCTTGATGGTCATCGACGGCACCACCGGCCAGAACGCCATTTCGCAGCTGCGACAGTTCCATGCCGCGGTTGGTGTCACTGGCCTGGTCGTGACCAAGCTCGATGGCACCGCCAAGGGCGGCGTGGTGTTCGCATTGGCGCGCGAGTTCAATATCCCGATCCGCTTTGCCGGCATCGGCGAACGCCCGGAAGATCTGCGCGTGTTCGATCCGGTTGCCTTCGTCGACGCACTGTTGCCGGACGCATTGGGCGGTTGATGGGAAGATGCCTGCCCGCAGTTGCAGCGGCTGTGCGCGCAGGCGCTACAGGCAGGTTGCACGGTGCGGCAGGTGTCACACGATTGGTCGCAGGCAAGGCGGGTGCTGGAGTTCGCACAATCCTTGGCTGCGACAGCACTGTCGGGCCGATGCTTCGTTGGTGTACGACCGTGCGCCGGCCGCACCGCATTGGCCCGGCGATGAAGGATTTTTCTGCGAACGTTACTTGGCTGGCATCGCGTTGCCGCTGCGCTGAGTAACCGCAGCACAGGACGCGCGCCGCAAATCCTGTCCACCGTTCTGACCCCATCGCCCTTAGCGCGGCTAACAAAACGACTGCGCAGCCACCAGGCGGGCGCGGCCGGTGCTCGGAACGGCATGTACCAGTCGTACACTCCGGTTCTGAGCGCGCCCTCCATGCCCACCTGACAGCTGCTCGCTACGTTTTGTTAGCCGCTCTTCATCGCCAACAGCGCTCATGCCAGCCAACCACGCCACACCCTCCGCTGACGCATTTGTCGACCGCCTGCTGCATTGGTTCGACGCCCACGGCCGTCACGATCTGCCCTGGCAGCATCCGCGCGCGCCGTATCGGGTGTGGCTGTCGGAAATCATGCTGCAACAGACCCAGGTCACCGTGGTCATTCCGTACTTCCACAAGTTCGTGGCGCGCTTCCCTGCGCTGGCCGACCTGGCGGCAGCCGACAACGACACCGTGATGGCGCATTGGGCCGGGCTGGGCTACTACGCCCGCGCACGCAATCTGCACGCTGCCGCCAAACAATGCGTCACCCTGCATGGTGGCCAATTACCGCGCGACTTCGATGCACTGCTCGCGTTGCCAGGCATCGGCCGGAGCACTGCAGGCGCCATCCTGAGCCAAGCCTGGAATGATCCCTTCGCCATCATGGATGGCAACGTCAAACGCGTGCTCACGCGCTTTCACGGTATCGGCGGCTATCCCGGCCTGCCGGTGATCGAAAAACAGTTGTGGCAACTGGCCGCTGCGCATGTCGCACACGTCCCGCCCGGCCGGCTGGCCGACTACACACAAGCGCAGATGGATTTTGGCGCCACGCTGTGCACGCGCGCCAAACCCGCGTGCGTGCTGTGCCCGCTGCAGCACGATTGCAGCGCGCGCCGCGACGGCCTGGTCGAAGCACTGCCTACGCCTAAACCCGGCAAACAGCTGCCCGAACGCGAAGCCACCGCGCTGCTACTGCGCAATGCCGAGGGTCACATCCTGCTACAGCGTCGCCCGCCCACCGGCATCTGGGCTTCGCTCTGGACGCTGCCGCAGGCCGAGACCGACAGCGGCATGCGCGCATGGTTCGCGGCGCATATCGAAGGCGACTACGAGCGTGCCGAAGAGATGCCGTTGATCGTGCACACCTTCAGCCATTACCGCCTGCGTCTGCAGCCCTTGCGCCTACGCAAGGTCGCACTGCGTGCCGCGGTGCGCGACAATGACGATCTACGCTGGGTGGCGCCTACCGACCTTGCATCGCTGGGTCTGCCGGCGCCGATCCGCAAGTTGCTCGACGCGTTATAAGCGTGTCTCCCAAAGGAATCCGCATGTCCCGTACCGTGTTCTGCCACTACCAGCAAAGCGACGCCGAAGGCCTGGATTTCGTGCCGTATCCGGGCGAACTCGGCCAGCGCATCTTCGCGAACATCGGCAAGACCGCCTGGCAAGCGTGGCTGGCGCATCAGACCATGCTCATCAACGAAAACCGGCTGTCACCGCGCGACCCCAAGCACCGCGCCTTTCTCGAAACCGAGCTGCAGAAGTTCCTGTTTGAGCGCAATGCCGACAAGCCCGACGGGTATGTGGCGCCGCTTGGCGAGGAGTAGTGTAAGCGCCGGGATTCGGGAGTTGGGCTTCGCACCTGCGGTTTGCGGCTCCTGGATGCTCCGTTGCGCATCAACCTGCCGCACGCATTACCTGGGATGGGGCAGGCCATCGAGCGAAGTGTTCGCTGTATTGTCCGCCCGCGATGGCGTCGGTGGCTTTGTCGACACGCTGCGCACCGCGCAGTCGACCTAGCCAATGGCAAATCCGCGGCAGCCTCGACTGCAAGGCGCATCAACCGGATTCTTCACGTTCCACGGTCGGTCCGTGCATCGATGCGGCGGATGAAAGAAGTCTTGAAATCCAACGTCAGTCGCCATGCGATGCCGCCCGCAGCAGCGGCATTGCACGCTGCAACATCCCGTCTCAACCCACGCCGGTGGGCCCATCCAGCAGCATACGGATGCGCTTGAGCAATTCCTTCTGCGTATAGGGCTTGTTGACCACATCGAACTCGGCGCCACCGACATCGGTGCGCTGAATGCTGGCGTCGGCGTAGCCGGTGGTGAGCAGGATCTTGATCTTCGGCAACATGCGGCGCGCCTCACGGGCAAGCATCACACCGTTCATGCCGCCGGGCATGATCAGGTCGGTGAACAGTGCATCCACCTCCGGATTCTTTCCCAATACCTCCACCGCCTCGCGTCCGCTGGACGCCGACAGGATGCGGTAACCGGCATTTTCCAGAAACATCCGCGCCACTACCGCCACATCCTGCTTGTCTTCCACCACAAGAATTGTTTCGTTGCCGCCCTTGTCGATTGCGCGGCTTTTGGCTGCCTGCAAGTCATTTTCGAATTTGCTGGATGCAGGAAAATACAGCCGTACCGTGGTGCCTTCGCCCACTTCGCTGTAGATGCGCACGGTGCCGCCAGACTGTTTGACGAAGCCATACACCATCGACAAGCCCAGGCCGGTGCCCTGCCCTTCGTCCTTGGTGGTGAAGAATGGCTCCATCACCCGGCTGACCACCTCGGGCGGCATGCCCGAACCCGTGTCGCTGACGGCGATGCTCACGTATCGGCCCGGTGCCAGCTGGTGATACATCGCCAGATCGTGGGTGGTGACCTCCACGTTCTGGGTCTGCACGGTGACTTCCTTGCGCTCGGCCTGCGCCATCGCGTCGCGTGCATTGATCAACACGTTCAACAGCGCCACTTCGGCCTGCGTGGTGTCGATCTGGCAATTCCACAGCCCCTCTTCCAGCGACTGACGCAACGTGATGCCGCCGCCCAGCGCGCGCTCGGCCATATTGTTCATGCCGGACACCAACCCGTTGAGGTTGACCACCCGCCCGCGCAATTTCTGCTTGCGCGAAAACGCCAGCAATTGCTGGGTCAAGGTGGCCGCCTTGGCCGCCGCTGCGGCCGCATGTTCTGCACTGAAGGCAATCCGCTCGGCGTTACCGGCACCAGCACTGGCCATCATCTGAATCACTTCCAGATGTCCGGACATGACCTGCAGCAGGTTGTTGAAATCGTGCGCAATGCCGCCGGTCAACTGGCCCAGCGCTTCCATCTTCTGCGCCTGACGCAACGCATCTTCGGCATCGCGGCGCCGGCTCACATCCAGCTGCGACCCGAAGAAATACACCAGGTTGCCATGGTCGTCGAACACCGGCGAGACGAACAACGCATTCCAGAACGACGAGCCATCCTTGCGGTAATTCAGCACCTCGGTGGCGAATTCGCTGCGGGTTTCGATCGATTGACGGACATCGCTGATGCTGGCCGGGTCGGTCTCGGGACCCTGCAGAAAGCGGCAGTTGTTGCCGATGACCTCCTCGGCCGAATACCCGGTCATTTCCAGAAACGCACGGTTGGCGAACACGATGGGATTATCCGGAAGATGCGGATCGGTCACCGTCATCGGCATGCGCGTGGTCTCCACCGCAGCAAAAAAGATGTCCGAGCGATGCTTCTCGACAGGCAGGCTGCGAGACTCGCTGATATGAGGCGCCCGTAGCTCTCCGTGAACGCGATCGTTCAAGTGATGTTCTCCACGGGGCCATTCCCGTGACCACAGTCTAGTTGAGCCCGGTGATGCGATTCGTCACATCCATGAGTTTTCCCCGTATGGCCGGGCCAGCCATTGCGGCCTAATGCGATGGATCCTGGAAAACACATAGATGCACGCCGGCCAGGAGCAGTGCCATGTCCGGGCTCGGCCATGCCTCTAGTTGCGGCCGATGCAGGATCCATACCGCCAGCGGTCGGCACGATGCCTGCGCCTGACCGCAACACATGGGCAATGCCAACCGGCATGACACACAGCGTCAGTGCACGGATGTAGAACGCACTGCCATCACCCGACAAGGTGATCAGCGATGGCTACGCGCGGGTAAAGCCATCGTTGGAGTTAAGCGCTGCGGCTGCGGTGTTTTCCATGCAGATTGCGAGCGCCAGAAACATCCAGTGCGTCTTCGATATCGCCTCGGCAGCAAAGCGTCGATGACCATCATCCGCGAGAACTGCTTGTTGCCTACGCCAACGACTTTGCATCGTTGCTGCTGAAATGCTCACTGAAAGCCGCGCACGCACGGCAGTGTGCAAGCGGGCGTGGGCATCGTTTTGCCGTAGCATGCACGGGCCACACGCAACTCTTGCGCTTGACGGTCGGTTCCGGCTGTACCAGTGCGCGTTCTTTTCACGCCAGTGCCGTCGTCTGGCGACCATGCGATGTCATCATGCCGGGCTACCAAACCCAGATCCACGAGCTGACTTTCGGACAACTGACCTACGTCATCCGAGCGCTGGCCGAAAAGCAGCAGTACGCCGATCCGGACCATACCGCAGCCAAGGCCGGTATTTCATCGGCGCAGTGGAGCTTATTTGGTCGCCCCTGAAAAACCCCCAGACCACATCCATTGCAAGGCTTCATCTGCGTTTTCGGTGTGCTGGAATTGCCAGTGTTCGTTACGCTACGTCCTGGTTTCTGGCAGTTTTCGCCCATGCGGACACGCCGTCCTGCTGCCGAGCAGTTGCCTGCCGATGAGCTGTGTCGTTCGCGCCTGGAGAACCAGATCGACGTGCGCAATCCGCTGGTCCAGCTGAGCCATCGGCTGCCGTGGAGTGCGTTGGAGCAGGCGCTGTCGCCACGGTTGCCGGCCACCACCGGCACAGGCGGTCGGCCCGCATTGCCGGTGCGGTTGATCGCCGGGTTGCTTTACCTCAAGCACGCCTACGACCTGTCCGACGAGGCGGTCTGCGAGCGCTGGCTGGAAAATCCGTACTGGCAGTTCTTCACCGGCGAGGTGGTGTTCCAGACCTGCGTGCCGTGCGATCCCAGCTCCCTGACCCGTTGGCGACAGCGCCTGGGCGAAGCCGGGATGGAAGCGCTGTTGGCGCACACGATCAACACCGCTCACACGATGAAGGCGGTGGATGCGCGCGAGTTGTCGCGGGTGATCGTGGATACCACCGTGCAGGAAAAAGCGATCGCCCATCCCACCGACAGCCGTTTGCTGGAGGTGGCGCGCAAGAAGCTGGTGCTGCTGGCCAAGCGCCACGGCATCGTCTTGCGGCAGACCTATGTGAGGCAAGGTCCGGGGTTGAGCCGCAAGGCCGGGCGCCATGCGCATGCGCGCCAGTTCAAGCGCATGCGCAAGGTACTGCGACGCCAACGCACGATCCTGGGACGCGTATGACGCGATCTGCAACGCAAGCTGGCCCAGCTGGAACCGTCGGTGCGTGAGCGCATCGGTGTCTGGTTGGAGCGCGCACACCGGTTGTTGACACAGCGTCCCAAGGACAAACAAAAACTCTACGCCTTGCACGCACCGGAAGTGGAATGCATGAGCAAGGGCAAGGCAAGCAGCCCCTACGAATGTGGCGTCAAGGTCGGCATTGCGGTGAGTGCGCGCAAGGGCTTGATCGTGGGCGCGCGCAGTTTTCCCGGTCATCCCTACGACGGCGATACGTTGGCCGAGCAACTGGAACAGGCGCGCGGGCTGCTGCAGGATGTGAATGTGATCCCGCAGGTGGCGATCGTGGACTTGGGGTATCGCGGGCGGGACGTGGAGGGTGTGCAGATCCTGCATCGGGGCCAAGCCAAGACGCTGACACGACGGCAATGGCGCTGGATCAAACGACGGCAAGCGGTAGAGCCGGTGATCGGACATCTGAAACAGGACTGCCGCTTGAATCGCTGCCATCTCAACGGCGCCCAAGGCGATGCACTGCACGTGCTCGGCTGCGCCGCTGGCGACAACCTGCGGTGGCGGCTGCGCTGGATCGCCTTTTTGCGTGCCTGGTTGCAGGTGGTGCGGGCGCGTTCCTCAACGCGCTCAAGCATCATGTGGCCGGCAAACATGGCATTTGGTGTTTGAGAAGGTTTTTCAGGGGCGACTATTTGGCCAGGTCTGGCCCGCTGGCCAGTTGTTGGCTGAGGCCATGGCCACACGCGCCATCGAAGGCAAGCGCATCCTCGAACTCGGCTGCGGCCTCGGCCTGGCGAGTCTGGTGTTGCGCAGACGCGGCGCCGATGTGGTGGCCAGCGACTACCATCCGCTGGCGGAAGTGTTCCTGGCCTACAACGCGGCACTCAATGCGCTGAAATCGGTGCCGTATCGCCGTCTCGACTGGGACGCTGGCGCGCAGAACATGGGCCAGTTCGACATGATCATCGCCAGCGACGTGCTCTACGAAACCCGCCACGCCAGCATGCTGGCCAAGTTGATCCCAGAGCTGGCCAAACCGTCCTGCGAGATCGTCATCAGCGACCCGGGCCGCGGCAATGCCAACGCGCTGCGCGCATGCTGGCCGACATCGGCTTCTCGTTGATCGCCGGCGAACGCCAGGCGGCGGCGCAGGTGGCCAAGGCACCGCGCCTGTTCGTCTACCGGCGCAACATGGACCACTGGCGACCGGCAGGCGGCTGATCGCGCAGCTGCACGGTCACGACGCTGGCGTGTAGGCAGACAGCAATATCTGCCGACGCGGGTCGGCGGCAATTTCCTTGTGTTCGCTCAGGCGCAGCGCATCGGCATCGGGCGTGTCCTGGGTGTTCATTTCCCACGCCTCGATCACGCGCTTGTGGAACACGCAGGCGCGGCGGCGGCGGTCATAGCGAAAGGTGATGTAGTCGGTCCAATGCTGGCCGCACGCCACCCCGTTGTGCACGGTGAAGTACGCACCCTTGGCGACCGGGCCCTGGTCGCTGTCCAGAAACGGATCGCACTGCCCGCCCTCGTCGGTGGTGAAGATCACACGCGTGTTGCATGCGGCGTCGACAAAGCTCCCGTCTGCGTTGGCGACCAGCACCCGCAAGGTGCGCGATGGCGCTGCTCGGCCATTCGTGCGCAGCGTGTCCTCTGCCAAGTCGCGTAACGCGAGGACATAATGCTGCCGGCCATCACCGGTCGGATCTGCGCTGGCGACGCTCATGACCGATTGCCCGGCAGGCATTCATTTGGCCGCACCTGCAGGCAGCGTGGCGGCGCCGGCTGGGATGGTCACGGCCATCGCAACGGCCATGACTGTTGCCCACCAACCGCATCGTGTCGTCATTGCCATGTCCCGCTCTGCATCGAAGCTGCCAGCATAGCGGCCCACGCCGGCGTTGATGCATGGCATGCATCTGCGAGATGCAGAACTGCGTCGTCGACGCACGCACGCAGCGCGTGCGCAGGATTGCGCCAACATACCGTTGCGCGCCTGCCGTAGCGCCACGATATTTGGCGGCACCAAGCGCGTCCATGCACTGTCCCTCCGCATCTGGAGCGGGCCGTGCAGCCGTTTCCCTGGTGCCGTGACGCTGGAGGCAGGGCGCGCGCGGCCGCGACAACGTCAGTGCTGCGTGACCGGCACTCGCTGGGCAGCACCAGCACGTTCACTGCTGCGTGCAACGTGAAAGCAGGACCTGGCGACTTTGATCGCGACCGCTCCTGGATTCTGCGCACTCGCCCTGCCCTGCGCCCTCGATCGTGGCCACGGGCGCGGCGCGGTCGCGGTGGTAAACGAACGCGGTGGAGAGCCACTGTGTCGCGCCAGGCGCCTGGCTTTCCAGGGTCTCCACGCGGAACTCACCGCAGTAACCGTGCATCAAGGTGCGTCGAAGTGTCTTGTGCGTCATGCGCGCAGTATCGCCACGCGCAGTTTGAAGACTGCGTGGAAATCGATTGCATCGCGCGCATCACAGACCTGTGCAAATGCCCAGCCATGCCAAACGGACAGATAAACTTGTGCCCACGCCTGATCAGCGAAGCGTTGCCGTCGCGCGCACAACACGAAAAATGCGCACCGCAAGTGCAATGGGGCGAGCCACGGGAGTGGATAACGAATCCGGTGATAACCGGGAAGCCTTGCGAACGAAGGCTTGGATATGGTGGTGGAGTTTAACACGCGGCCACACGCCGCTTCCACGGATCGCGCCCGGTCAGCGCGCATGTACGGGTCAACGAGGCGCCACTCACTCCATTCTGCAAGTTTGCGCTGGCACTCGCATTTCCCCGCCACTTTCCCGACGATGCCCGCGGACTTGGCTAGTCGCGGAAATTCGACCTGAATGCAGGCTCCCTTCACAACCAGGAGCACTGTCATGCAGAAGATCGCCATCAACGAAATCGAACTCGCCCAACGCTGGGGAATCAGTCCCAAGACCCTACAGCGTTGGCGTACCGAGGGTCGAGGCCCCCGGTACTTCAAGCTTTCGAAGCGGGTCTGCTACCCCATCGACCAGATCTTGGCTTTTGAGAACGGGGCGCTCTACGAGTCGACCTCGGAACGGTGCACTCCCCGCGATTCTCTCGATGCGAAACTGGTGTCGGCAAGAGAGGCTGCGGCGGCCATCAACGTGCCGATGTACCTGCTCACGCATCCCAAGGTTCGTCAGTCTATGGGAGTGCCCTTCGTCTATGTCGGGAAGTTGGTGCGCTTCAACCTCGACGAGGTGATGGAGTGGGCGCGCCGCTGCGCCAGCGAAGAGGATGATCGAGGGCTCGACGCCCTGCAGAACTTCGAGACAGGCAGCGGGACGCACGTTCACACCATCGCCAAGTTGCCGGCATAGGTTTGGCACCGGCGCTGGGCCGCGATGGTCTGCGGTTCGATCCCCCAACGCGGAATCGAACTGGCACGCCGGCTTGACGTCAGGCCGCATCCCATCCCGCGCCCGCGCGCCACTGGCGGTCGAAACCTTCGCCTGCCGCGAGCGCGGCCAGCACGGGCAGCACGAATTCGCGCAGCGCTTCGATCACCGTGGTCAGCGGCATCGGCTCCAAGGTGTTCTTGCGCAGGAACGCCTGCCACTGCTTTGTCTTCTGCTCGTCCAGGCCGAACTCATCGGTGAGGCCCAGCGGCGCGCCGGGTGGGATGGCCGTACCCCTGCACTCGAACGTGGCGCGAATGGCCGTGGCCAGCACCGCACCGTCGAAGTCGGAATGTCCGGCGAGAACCCAGAGGTCGAAGTAGTCCTTCATCCGGCTGTTGAGGATGCCGAGCTTGACCATCGCTTCCAGCTTTTCGGCGACCACGGTGTAGCGGGGATAGACCCGCAGTTGCGGCTGCGGCATGCCGTCGAGGATGACTGGGTACTGCACGTTGTCCGGGCCGGGCGTCACGGCGTCGCCGAAACCGATGTCGATCTGCACCGTGCAGCGCGCGCCATCGAGCAGGCCGATCATCGTCACACGGACGCCCGCGTAGTTGGCCTCCTTGCGGATTTCGGCGGCCTTCACGCTGTCGGCCTGAAACACGATGCCGTCATCGCTGGCGATTTGACTGATTCTGCGGAACAGGTCTTCCAGATGTGGGATCTCGGTGGAGCCGAAGCCCAGCAGGTCGGCATCGTGCGTCGGGCGATGCGGTATGTCGAACCAGATGTCGAACAGCAGCGCACCTTTGAGCAAGAATTGACCCTGCTGCTCCGAAACGCTCAGGCGGTAAAGGACGCGCTCCAGCGCGTAGCGGGTCAGCAGCAGGTTGAAGTCGAGTCTTTCGGCGCGGGCCTTGTTGAGCAGCCGGGCGCGAACCGACGCGGCAACAGTGCGCCTGCTCTTGTCAGGTTCGTTCATGCCAGGCTCTCCAGATAGGGACGCATCACGTTGGCGACGCGGTCGATCTTGGCGTAGTGCCAGATCTCGTCGCTGGTCATGCGCCGGGCAACCCACGCCTCGCGCAGCGCTTCCAGCGCCACGTCGATGCCGATCTTGTTGCGGTACTTGAAGCAGTCGGCCACGGTCTTGGCGACGCTGGTCACGTGGACGGGCACACCATCGACAACGTGTTCCTCGACGCCCTCGCTCAGCGCCGGCCCGGAGAAGCGCACGAGACGTAGCGGCGGGTAGTCCAGCTTCGGGGCAGCGGCCTTGTTGTCGATGGCCAGCCACACCTCGAACGGGGCCTGGGTCGTCAGGTCGTGGACGCGCAGCGCCGACAGCAGGCAGACCACGCCCTTGGGCACGCGGCGCGCGACTTCGGCCAGCGTGCCGTGGGCCGACACCGGACGCGCCACCAGGCCGTACAGGCCGCGCCCGACGCGCTCCAGTTGCCCGCGCCGAACGGCCCGCGTCAGGGCCACCCGTGGGATGCCCAGTGGGGCCAGATCGTGCGGGCGCAGAAGTCCCCGCGTACGCACCAGCTCCAGCAGCTTGTCGATGGTCGTGTCCATGATCCGGCATATTGTTCCATAAAATCGGTAAATGTCAATAACAACCGATGGATAGGAACCTCGCCACTGGGCGAACTGTCGCCGGATGCGATTACCGATCAGGCACGCGTACCGGGCGCGCCACCCTTGGCCTTCGCGCCTGGCTGGCGGTCTGGAGGTTTGCTGTCCGGGAGAGGATCCGCAACATGGCCTGATCGTGGTGGTAGGTCCGGAAAGCATCCGCCACCGAGCTGTCGATGAAGGTGGCCGTCATCTGGCCGTCGGCTGGGGCGGATACGACGCCGTCCGGGATGTCCCTTGACCAGCCCCTGGCTGCCCGGAACCCGCTCACCAGGTGCGAGAAGTTCGGCCAGGCGTGGTCCAGGTGCCCAAACCTGCTGCATTGGTTTCACCATCGCCCGAGGGTCCGCCGGAGCCAGCCAGCCCGACGGTGTCGGCGCCAGCAACGCCAGCGGATGCGCTTTTTGCGGCGGTCCGAGAGGCGATCACGCTGCTGCTCAAGACCCCGATGAAGGACGTGGAAGTCGCGGCAGCCCTGGACTTGACCACTGCGCAAGCCAAGGCGTGGTTGCAGCGACTGGCCGACGAAGGAGTGATCGAGAAGCAGAAGAAGCCAGCGGGCTACATCGTCAAGCAGTCCGGCCTGTTTGAGTAAGTACAAGCAAGATTGACCAAAGAGAAATCAGATGACGGAATCCAAATTGCCAACCCTGCTGCAGATGAGACTGCTTGTCGGGTTCCTCGGCGAACGCGCGCAGTTCGGATGGTGGCCGACGGCGTTTTACGACGCATCGAGCCGCCTCTTCCTTGAACCGGTGTTCTCCAAGACCTCCAGGTTGGCGCAGTACCACGGTGTTTTGGAGGCCGCTCGTCGCCTTCACGACGAGCACTTGAGCGTTGGGAGCTACCACCTGTTCCGTCTGCCTGAAGAGGTTGAGCAGGACCTTCACGCACTCGTGCAGAGCAGCGCTGGCGAAGAACTCGCCGCAAAGGTGCCCCACGGCAAAGATGCTGCGCTGGAGGCATTGCGGCGTCTAGCCCCAGCAAGCATAGAGTCTAACGAAGGTCCAACCGCTGTTGGGAGCATCAAGGACATCGACGCCTCCGCTGCGCTGACCGCAATCGCGGGCGCCTACTACTCGGCCTTCTCTCAGAACCTGTTCACGATCTCCTGAGCAGCAGTGCCAGGAACGCCAGATGGATGAACTGCAAGCTGGTATTGAGCCTTCGCTCGCAGTTCTTCCATAGCCTCCGGTTCTTCTCCAGCCAGGCAAAGCTGCGTTCGACACTCCAGCGCTTGGGCATGACCTTGAAGGTATGCAGCTCGCTGCGCTTGGCAATCTGTACGGTGACATGCTTGCCCAGAATGTCCTGTACGCCCTCGGCGAAGGGATCTCCGGTGTAGCCGCTGTCGCACAGCAGGCGTTTCACCCGACCTAAACCCGATCGGCAGCGTTTCAATGCCTCCAGCGCACCTTGACGATCGGTGACTTCCGCCGTGGTCACCGCAACGGCATGTGGAAAGCCTTGCGTATCCACCGCGATGTGGCGCTTGATCCCCGATACCTTCTTGCCCGCGTCATAGCCTTTCTGGCCGGCTGTATCACTGTTCTTCACGCTCTGCGCGTCCACGATCAAGAACGTACTGCAGGCCTTGCGCCCCTGTTTCTCGCGGGCCGCGCCAACCTGATTTTTTAAGCGCCCGCTCCAGCAGGCTCATTCCTTCATCGTCCACTTCGCTCCACTTGGCAAAGTAGGAATGCACCGTGCGCCACTTCGGAAAGTCACTGGGCAACGCACGCCACGGGCAACCTGTCCGTAGCAGATACAGCACTGCGCACCACACCTCATACATATCCACTGTCACAGGCTTGGTGCGCTTGCGGGCTTGCTCCAGAATCGGGCGGATTTGCTCGAACCGCTCACGGCTCACGTCACTTGGATAGTTCTTCTCGCGCATTCGTGGAGTTTGCACGGTTTGAATAAGATCGTGAACAGGTTCTCAGAACCAAGACCTATCCGTACTTGGCGGGCTGATCGTGGCTGAGAACACTCCCTACACGACACAGCTGCAGGCAGGCCTTGGGCTCGTTACTCATAAGTCAGAAATATAGGCGACACTTGGATGCCTGAAGTAATGAGCGCACCAATTCTGGTCGAGCTGCAATGTCGGACAACTGATCATGCACCCGATCGGCCAGCTTCTCGCCACTGCGCAGCGGGCTGCGCGCTACGCCCGTGCGCTTGCGTGTAGCTCCACACCAACTCGTCGGGATTCAAGTCCTGCGCGTCACCCGGCAGGAAATGCAGCGTCAGCCTGCCCTTCAGGCTGTCCACGTCATCGCGCACGCCACGGGTCTTGTGGGCAGGCAAACCATCGAGCACCAGATGGATTGGACGGCGACGGCCTTTCATCATTCGCTTGAGCAGGTCCACGAACAATTCACCGTTCAAGCCGCCGCTGTACACGGCGAACCAGAAACCGCCCTTGCTGTTCACCGCCGAGGCCGCACTGATGCTCTGGCGCTGCCCCGGCACCGCGACAACCGGCGTGACGCCCTTGACGGCCCACGTCCGTCCTTGCACCGCATCGGCACGGAAGCCAGACTCGTCCCAGAAGTCAATCTCGGCCTTTTCCCGCTTGGCGTGCGTCACGATCGCCGGGTAAGTCTGCTTTTCCCACTGCGTTACCGCCAGTGGATCGCGCTGATAGGCGTGTTGCAGCGGCTTCTGTGGGCTCAGCCCCAGCCGCGCCAGCAACGTCACGACGCTGGCCAGACTCAACCGTGCGGCAAACTTCTTCTCGATCAGTTTTCGCACGACCTGCCGCGTCCACAGACCAAAGTCGAAGCCATGCTGGCGAGGGTTCTTACCATTGACCCAGCCGAACACCTGGCGCTCCTGCGCCGGCGTCAACGTCCGCGGGCGACCGCTGCCCTTACGCGTCATCAATGCGCCAGCGCCGCCCTCCTGTGCTCGCGCCAGCACTTTGTAGGCCCAGCCGCGATGCAATCCGAACGACGCGGCCACTTCGGCCGGCGATTCGCCTTCGCCCATCCGTTGCAACGCCATCAGGCGCATTTCTTCCAGCGCCGCCCGCGATACCAAACCTCCGTCTCTCTTCTTCATGGATGGTTGGACAGCAGACACCGGCGTTTGTTCCCTAATTTACTGACTTATTAGAAATGAGACCAAGACGCTCCTGGACCTGTGGTCGCCCGGGATGTCGGCGAATCAACTGCACCAGGTCGCGTTGGAGTCCGGCCGATTCCCGACCGTCACCGCTCGTCGGCTGCGCAACATCGTTGTCGAATGCTTCGCTCCGCGCTACTTGGCGGCGGGTGGCATGGCCGCCATGCATCTCAAGCGCCTCGCACCAACGATCTCCGAGGCCGATCTGACCCAGATATTGCTCGTATTCACGAGCCGGGCCAACCCCATCCTCGGCGACTTCGTGCGCCAGGTCTACTGGGCGCGCTACGCCGGCGTCTACACGCACGTCACCAACGACGATGCACGTGCCTTTGTCGAGCGCGGCATCGACGACGGCAAAACGGTCAAGCGCTGGTCTGAGACAACCGTGCGACGTGTCTCCGCCTACCTGCCGGCTGCTGCGCCGACTACGGAATGCTCGAACGCGGGTTGCGGTCCAGCCGCCGCATCCTCCCTTTTCGCATCTCCCCCACGGTGGCTGCTTACCTCGCCTACGAACTGCACCTCGCGGGCGTCGGCGACAACGCCTTGCTCACCCACGAGGACTGGCAGCTCTTCGGCCTGGCGCGCGAGGACGTGCTGGAGGAAATCAAACGACTCTCGCTGAAGGGGCTACTCATCGTCCAGGCCGCTGGCGATGTGATCCGCATCAGCTGGAAACAACCAGACATGGAGGCGCTCTGCGATGTCCTCGCTCAAGGCTGAGTTCGACGAACTGCGCGAGCGCATTCGGCACGGCCGCGAGCTCGGTCATGCGAGTTTCGAGCCGATCTACTACCTGGTGTTCCCTCCTGAACAGATCCTCGAGGTCAAGCGGCAGACGCCAGCCTGGGTCGCGAAGCTGCACCAAGAGGGCTGGTACGTTTACACCTTCTCCATCGCCGAGCACGTCTGGACACTGCTCATCCAAGCCGGTCGGCGAACTCAAGAAGCCGACACAAGCAGAAGTCGTTGTCACGCAAGGCGATGTGCGTGTGCTACGGCGAAAAAGTTGGCGGAGATTTCCAGAGAAAAGAGGGCAGAAAAGGGTCGAACCAGCCACCACGGGCACCGTTTCTGACCACCCCCTGGCACACGCAGAATGCGCGTGAACCCTGCGTACGTTGCGGGGTCTGGAATTGAAAACGCCCAACCGAGAACGGTTGGGCGCTGAATAGTGGTGGCCGAGGACGGAATCGAACCGCCGACACGGGGATTTTCAATCCCCTGCTCTACCAACTGAGCTACTCGGCCACTTACCTGCAACGCGATGCCTGCGTTGCGAGGACGCGCACTATAGCGAGCAGGCGCAGTTTGGGCAAGCGCTGCGACCAACTTTAGTTGCTGCCCGCTGCCCGCTGCCTACTGCCGTTGCCCGCGTTTCTTGCGCCTGTTCACGCCGCGTGACCGGGTGCATGGCCTAGCCTGCGCGCGTCCACCGGAGATTGTCATGCGCCTGCCCCGCCTGCTGCTGTCGTTCATCGCCCTGCTGCCGCTGACAGCGGTTGCACAACAGCCGGTGCGTGCGGTGCCGCAGCTGGATATCTCGCGCTACGCCGGCCAGTGGCACGAGATCGCACATCTGCCGGTGTCGTTCCAGAAAAAATGCCGCAGCGACATCACCGCCAGCTACACCTTGCGTGACGATGGCCTGGTCGGCGTGCGCAACGGCTGCCGCATCGCCGATGGCAGCCTGACCCAGGCCGAGGGCGTGGCGCGCCCGGTCGAGGGCCAGCCGGGGCAGTTGCAAGTGCGCTTTGCGCCGGAATGGCTGGGCTGGTTACCGCTGGTGTGGGCCGATTATTGGGTGATCGCGCTCGACCCGGACTATCAGTGGGCGGTGGTCGGCGAGCCGGATCGCAAGTACCTGTGGATCCTGTCGCGCTCGCCACAGATGCAGCGCGCGCAGTTCGAACGGCTCAAGGCCCAGGCTGCCGAGATGGGCTACGACCTGTCGCCGCTGATCGTGGCCGCGCCGTTGTTGTGAGGCCTTTCCGCGCCGCAGCCCGCTGAGCCGCCACCAACGCCGCGCGTGCTCAGGGGCAGCGACCGTACTGCGTACACTGGCAATGATGGCGGCAATGTGCGTGCCATGCCCATGCTGATCGAGCCGGGTAAACGAGACGCCGTCGGCACGGGTCAGTGGCTTGGGCGCACCGCGCCGCGTGCAATCCCACTGCGCCACCACGTTGTCGCGCTCGCCCTTGACGAAAAAATGCGGATGACTGGCCGCGATGCCGGTATCCAGCACCGCCCAGCCGATTTGCTGACCGCGCGCGCGATACGCGGTGTGCGCCGCATCGGCATGCAGCACATTGCCGGATTCATGGATCAACGCGCGTTTGCCGGCGTCGCGCCACACCCGTCGAAAGCCAAACGCGCGATAGTGCTCCTGCAGCGATTCAATCTCGAATCGGGTCAACCGCGCGGACACGAAACGCTGCAAACTGTCCTCCAGTTCGATGGCCTCATCCAGCGCCTCACCGCTCAAGCCGGTGGTGCGGGCGCCAGCTTCGCGCACGTGCTGCAACAACAACGCGCGCACGCCAGCCGGGTCGTTGCCCAATACGCGCCGATCCAGTTCGATCAGCACGTCGTGTCGGTGTTCCGGGCCATGCGCTTCGAGTTGCTCGCTGAGATCCTTGATCAGCACCGCATTGGACACCGGCTGATCGAAACCCACACCCACGGCTTGGCGCACCGCGGCACGCACCTGCGGAATCGACAGATAGCCCGAAGCCGAATGTAGGTTTTGCTGCCAGTCCGGATTTAAACGCGCAGCGGCCAAATTTTCGAAGCGCCCTTTCGCGTTGGCGATGTCGCCGGTGAGATCCGGATCCAGCGCGATCGGGTCGCGCGTTTCGGCCACATTGATCCAGCGCTGCACACACTCGGGAAACGACAGTTTGCGCGTGCCAGTCCAGCGCTTGAACATGCTGCGTACCTGCGGCAAGCCCAGCGGCGAGCCCAGGGTGACGAACAGGCTGACCTCGCAGTCGGCGGCCCCCAGCTGGCGCAGCACATCGAAGGCGATCATCGAGCCCTGGCTATGCGCCACCACCACGAATGGCCCGCCCCCTGCGCGCAGCCGCTGCGCCAGACGTTCGCGCATCAGCGCCGCACGCTCCGACACGAAGAACAGGTCGTGCACATCCTGCAACAACGCAGCGGAAATCAGCCGCAGCAGCACGCGGTTGATCGCATCGATGGCGCCCATGGCCTGCAAGCTGCCGGGTGCGGACGCATCCTCCAGTTCGTCCAACAACTGATGCAGATCCACACGCTCCTGCTCGCTCTGCGCCAGCGCATCTGCCAACAGGTGTAGGTCCTGTTCTCCCGGCACCAAGCCGAGCGTACTCAAGGCGCGCTGCACGCTCTGATTAAGCGCCGGCCCCACATCGCGCGCATCGCAATTGCCTGGCTCGGCCACTGGATAGCGCTCGCGATTGACCCAGTGCGCCAGACGCGTGCGCTCGCCCATGGGCCGCCCGAACAAGGCTTTGTCGCACTGACACCGCAGCACATCGGCCGGCGGCTTGTTGCCGATGCCGTGGATGTAAATCACGGTACGCGCCTTGCCTTGCACACGGGTCACTGCGGGCTCTTGTGCCTCGGCCTGCTGCGCGCGCCTTGCACGCGGCCGCGCCGGTTTTTCTGTGCTTGCAGACGCCTTGCGCAGTACCGCACGCGCAGGCGTCGAACCTGGGGGCTTGCCTGTCGCCATCGCCTCGCTCCTTCGTTTACAGATTGTTCCGTCCGGTACGGGACTGAAGCCACTGTAAGCGCTGCGCATCTGGCCACTTGTGACAGGGCACGCCGATCCCTACACTGGTCACGTCAGCGTTTTGCTGCTTTCCCCGGGGGTGCACTGGTTTCGACGGGGGTCGCGAAGTCGCTTGGCGCATGCCGAGGGGGCAGCTTTCCTCGTTAATCCAGCAGCAAACTTTTAGTTGCCAACGATGACAACTACGGTTCGGACTTCGCTATCGCCGCTTAATTGGCTTTAGTTGTCGTTCTACAGCCGCCTAAGGCGAACCCCCGAACCTACTTGTGCCCGTGCTCGTAGGTGTAGGGTCATTATCACGGAACCATCGGTAGTGGCTGCCTGTCAGCTACCGGTTAGATAAAGCAGGCTGGTTTTCAGGTGCGCTTTGCCAACCGTGCTGCCTGGGAATGAGATCTAACGGAGGGCTAAGCATGTAGTGCTGGGGATGGAGTGCTTCCGGACGGCGGTTCGATTCCGCCCACCTCCACCATCTGATCGCGGAAAAGAGCAGTAAGTGCTTAATTTCGCGAAGGTTTGGCCCGGGGTTTGATGTTCAGTTTGAGCCTGCGTTAGGTATCAAACGAGGTATCAAACCCCGTGCCGAAGCCTTATTTTCTGCGCCGCCCTGCTGGGCTGTATGTGCGCTTCTTCGTACCGACCGACCTGCAAGCCCTCATTGGCTCGCGCTACCTTGTCCGTCCCGTTCGCTTGTCCCTAGTGTGGCGTTCCGCATGTAACTTTTCTCCTGATTAGCCCCGACCTTCAGCTGCAGCACCTCCGCGCTTATCGCTAAACCGGCCCAATGCCAGGCCGCCATGGGGTCCTGGCTGAAAGAATTTCGCACCGGCTACTCGCATCAGCAGCGCCAAGATCAGACATCATGGAACACATCGGTAAAACGAAGCTATTTGCAGGACTGCAACAAAAATCCAGCTGATGGTCAGGGCTAATCAGGACTTTTCTTATCTGGCATTGTCCAAGGATGACCTTTGGAAGCTGGAGCGCTCGCTCATGGGACGACCCGCTAAACCGTTGGTTGTCAGCGCCGACGATCGTGTGCAACTGGAGTCGATGGCCCGATCGCAAAGTTTGCCGGCGGCCTTGTCGCGCCGCGCGCAGATGATCCTGCGCATGGCCGACGGCGAGCCGCAGACGGCAATTGCGCATCGCTACGGGGTGAGCCGGCCAACCGTCACGTTGTGGCGTACCCGCTATCGGGAGCGCGGCATTGCCGGCCTGCACAACGAACTCAAGCCCGGCCGGCCGCGCACAACCAGCGATGAAAAGGTAGCCGAACTGCTCAACACCGTCCTGACGCGCAAGCCGAAAGGTCACACGCACTGGTCGCGCCGCACGCTGGCGGTCGAGACAGGACGTTCCACCACCACCGTCCACCGCTACATGACGCTGTTCGGCCTGCAGCCGCATCGCTCCAAGCGCTTCAAGCTCTCCACCGATGCGTTCTTCATCGAGAAGGTGCGCGACATCGTCGGCCTGTATCTGAATCCGCCGGATCATGCGTTGGTGCTGTGTGTGGACGAGAAGAGCCAGGTACAGGCCTTGGAGCGTACCCAGCCGGTGCTGCCGATGGGGTTGGGGTACGTCGAAGGCATCACGCACGACGACGTGCGCCATGGCACAACGCCCCTTTTTGCCGCGCTGGACGTCGCCAACGGCAGCGTCATCACCCAGTGCAAACCCCTGCACCGACATCAGGAGTTTCTCTCATTCCTGCGACATGTAGACGCGCAGGTGCCGCAGGATCTGGACGTGCATCTGATCTGCGAAAACGACGCCACCCACAAGCACGCCAGGATCAAGGCATGGCTGGCCAAACGGCCACGCTACCACATGCATTACACGCCGACCTACAGCTCCTGGCTCAATCAGGTCGAGCGCTGGTTCGGCCTGATCACCCAACGGGCGATCAGGCGCAGCTCCTTCGACTCGGTGGCCGATCTAAAGCGCAAGATCAACGCCTTCGTGGAGCACTACAATCAAAATCCGCGACCGTTCAAATGGACTGCGACCGCTGACTCGATCCTCGCCAAGATCGAACGGCTCTGCAAAGTTATCAACGGAACGCCACACTAGAATGCATGCCACCGACGCGTGCCGGACGCGCAGCGGCCGCATGATGCAGCGACCGACCCGTACCTGCCTCTGTGCTCGCGCTCAGCATGACGCGGCACACGCAGCTACCGAAACCGGTCAAGGCGCTTCCACCTCATAGCCTGGCACCTGCAGGCGCGCCAGATAGCCATCCGGCGCCGTCAGCCGGCTGATCGACAGCACAGCGAAGGTGCTGCGATTACGCTGCAAGGCGGCGGTGGCGATGCTCAACCAATGGTCACGCATGCGCCGTTCCAGATCGTCGATGCCACGCGTCTTCGCAGCACCGGAGCTAGCCACCGCACTCATGCAGGCGGCCTGCCGATCTTGGTGCGGTAGCTGACGCAAGACCTCTAGATCGCCTACCGACCAGGCATTGGCACGCTCCACCATCGTAGGCAAATCGCGTTCCACCGTCACCAGAATGCGGCGAAAACATTCGATATCGTTCATGCCACCGGCACGGAATTCCTTGAGCGCCTGTCGCGGGTCCGCGATCTTGTGGTCCAGCACCGTGGGCGTCGGCTTGATGCCTGCGCGCTTGGCGGCGCGCTCCACGACCGACCAGATCACCGGCGCGCGGGTCAGGCCCGCGCGCTTCAGCGCCGCCTGATACAACTCGCCGGCTGCCAGCATCGGACGCTTGCGCTCGACGCCTTGGTCGCTGCCGAGATAGCGGGCTTTGGCCACGCTCCAGCGCGCATACAGATCGGGCGGCAGCACCTCGCGCAGTTCGCGGCCATCTTCGTTCTTCATCGCCTTCATCGCCGATGGCAACAAGGTCAGCCTGCCGAAGACCCCCATGCCGACATCGAGCGCTATGCTCGGCGCCATCAATACCTGCTGGGACTGGCCGATGCTGGTTTCCACTTCGGTCGATTGCCATTGCAGGCGTTTGCGCAGCGGCGACTGCGTGCCCAGTATCCACAACACGTGCTCGCCCTTGCTGACCTTCCACAAGCCCGGTCCGGGCTGCACGCCGCGCACGACCATGGCCTCCAGATCCACCACCGGCGGCGGTGGCGGCACCGTCTCGCTGGCGGTCGCCAATAGCGACTCAGCATCAAGCCCGCTCCCCATCCCTCTACCTTGCGTTGCATCGGATGTGGCCCCCTGTTTGAGACGGACAATACGCGAAGCCGGCAGCGGCCGCGTCAGGGAAGGGTTCGGCCGTCCTCGTCGTCGATGCCTAGCCTGGGAGCAACGTCGCCAGGTGCGCAGCTAGCGGTGAGGCCTCGTCGAGCAGCGCAAAGCCTTCCCAGACGAATCCCGGCGACACCGTGCAGCCCACCAGGCTGAAGTCACCGAGCGAACGTGCCGCTTGCCAGCAGCCTGCCGGCACCACATGCATCGGTTCGCCGCGCTCGGCGGCATCCACAACCACACGCTGCAATCGCGCGCTGGAGGCGTCGTAGATCAGTAGTTCAAGCGCATCGCCTTGCTGCCAATGCCACGTCTCTTCGGCATCCACACAGTGCCACGCACTGCATTGGCCTGCGCTCAGCAGAAAACGAATAGCGGTCAATGCCTGGCAGGCCTTACCGTTGTCGGTCACCTGGCGTGCGGAGGCATAGACGCGGCGGTAGTGCCCGCCTTCCGGGTGCGGAGCGAGGTCCAGCGCGTGGATCAGGGCGGCGGCGGTCGGATGCATGCGTGCATGCTAGGCCAGACGCGCCACCGCTGCATCAGGGCAGCTGTTTGCCCGCGCGCAAACAGGCGCGGAAGAACACCAGCAGATCCCAGCTATAGCGCTTGAGCAAACGGCGCGGCTCGTTGAGCAGCCGATACATCCATTCCAGATGCAGGCGCCGCACCCACTCGGGCGCACGCTTGGCGGTACCCGACAAGAAATCGAGCAACGCGCCCACGCCGAAGACCAGCGGCACGCCCAGCGCATGGCTGTGATCCAGGATCCAGCGCTCCTGCAGCGGGTTGCCGAACGCCACCAGCAACACATCGGCACCGGAGCGATTGATGCGCTCGGTCAGACCCTCGCCGGCCGCCGCGAATTCGCCGTAGCCATCGCACATACCGACCACCTGCTGACCCAACGTCCCGGTCAGCGTGGCTGCAGCGGTCTTGCCGACGCCAGGACGACCGCCCAGCAGGAAGAATTTGAGCGGCTGCGCACTCTCACGACACAGATACGGAATCAGGTCGGTGCCATTGAGGTTGCCGGCGAAGCGGCGGCCGTGGATCAGCCGCGCGGCCAGATCCATGCCGATCCCGTCATTGACGATGCGCACGCTGGGCTCGCGCATACGCATGCGCAGCGCTTGGCATTGCACGATGAAATTGGTATTGGCGAAGAACACCCGACGCGGCTGACGTGCTGCCAACGCATGGAATAGATCCAGCGCGAAGGCTTCCTGGGTTGTGGACAACACCGGAAAGCCACCTAACGCAATCACCACACCGGGCGGCGTGTTCCCGCTGGCAATTCCCGTCGTCTCAACATCAACGCGCTGGCCCTGCATCATCGAATCACCAAAGGTCGTAAGGGAATACAGACAACAGTCCGGCCTGCAGTTTTTCCAAATCGAAATCGCCGTTGCCGCCCAACTGAAGACACTCTTCCACGCTGTTACCGGAATGCCACTGCATGCGTCCGGTACCGTTGTAGTAGTCGTCGTACTTGAAGCGATCTTCGCCGTTGCCCCAATCCAGATACACCGCGGGTATCCCATAGGCTTCGGCGAGAATCAAGCCATGCAATGAGCTGCTGACCACCAACTCGACGCCAAGCAACGCGCTCATGAAGGTCGCAGGCTTCACGTTGGGGAACACCAAATGTTCCTTATACGCACTGTACTTTTCGACCGGCTCATTGAAGTGCGGCACGATGGCGAACGGCCGCTTGTTGATCGGGCCCAGCGCGTCGGCCGGGAAGAACATCGGCGTCAGCAGCCCGGGATCGCCATACACCTCCGGCACCGCGATACCGCGATCGAGCAGAAACTTGCGCGTCTTCGGACCACGCACTGCACGCACATCGAGCGTACTGAAGGTGTTGCGTTCGGCAGGAATCTTGCCGTTGATGCCACTGCCCCAGACGGTGTCACCATCTTTGGCGAAATGCAGCACCGAGCCGATCGCGATCAGCTTCTTGCTCAGATCCTGCTTCTCGATCAGCGTCTTGTCCTGCAAAGACAACACGCAGGAGACGATCACCTTTGACAGGTGATCTCCCATATTCACGCCAGCGTTTTTGGGCTGCCACCAGAACAGTGCACGACGTTCTGCATGTTCTATCCATTTCTGCAGCAAGGCGTTGGCCATAAGGTTGGAGTCTCTTAAAGAAAAATGTGCGCCGCATCAATGCGAGAGCACAGCCTCTGACGAGGCGTGCACTGCTGCGCCTTGCTGTGGATACAGACGGGTTTCCGGATACGCGCTGGGAGTCAGCACGCGATCGGTGGTGTCGGACCAATTCAGGCACTGGCGATAACGTACGCGCGGTGCTTCCAATGCGCGGCCAATTGCCGCAATAACGGAATCAGCGTTGCCTGGGGTGTAGCCGAAACGCGATTGATACGGCCCGACCACCGCATTCGGACATACCGCAGGCAATCCGAAGAAATCGTATTGCAACAACTTCATCGAACTATCAGCCAAGTACACCGGCACCTGCTCGGACGCGTACGGCGCAATTCCGAAACGTGCGTGTTTGATGTAACCAATCGTCTCGGCGTGCTTCATTTCGCCATAGACCACGACGTTATCGCCATAGCGGGGATGCCGGCCCATGCCCGAGCCGATCACGTGAAACGTCACCTGCGGAAAAGCCTTGCTGGCAACCACGAAGAACTCCGGGTCGAACAGCATCGAACCGACCGCGACTGCATGGATTCCCTCGCCGTACGGCGAGGGATCGCCAAGTTGGTCCAGGTTGTGATCCACGCCATGCCCGACGTGGTAGACGTTGTCGCGGCTGGCGATCTCTTCTGCCATTGCCGGCGACACCAGTGCGATCACATCGAGCGTGGGCGCGACGCGGTCGAACTCGCGTTCGATGTAGGACGCCACATTGATCGTGCTCAGCCCGTCAGAGGCGCGATAGACCAGCTTCGCCGCCGGATTGACGCGTTTTGCCAGCTCGATGAAAGCAATCGCGATGCCACTTTCGAAGACGATCACATCCGACTCGCGCATCCAGTCGAGCAGTTGGCGTGGCGGGTGCGCAGCGTACCAGCGGAACATCGCATCCTCGAGCGCACGCAGCCACGGACGGCGCGTATTGAACGGATGCACCGTCGTACGCCACAGGTAGCAGTCGACGCCCTTATGCGAGACAACCGTGTTGGCAGTCTCGTCGAGCGGCAACCGCATATCCCCCTTCATGCGCGACAACCGGCTATAGCGCAGCGAGAAAAACCGCGTGGTTCCACGCAGCGCCAGTTGATCGGTGATGAAATGGATATTGGCGCGCCGCGGCGTGCGGTAATCGTGGGCGGACAAGACCAGATAGCAAGGCCGGCGGATGCCGGAAGCGGCGGCGGGTGTGTCGCTCATGGGCCGTGTCCTAATGAATGCGTGAGTGAAAGCATGACTGATTGCAGGCGAAGACGATGTCGACTCATCGACGCGCCTTGGCCTGCGTCAGCAACTTGCGAATGCTGATGATGGCAATCACATCGCGACGGAATGCAGGCCAGATCGCCAGCGCAAGCAGGCAAACCGCAAGCATCGCCGCTGCGCCGACGGCCAGCTGCTCCCAGAGCGAGCCGCCAACCGTGATGGATGCGTAATACGCGCATCCGCCCGCAATGCCATAAGCGGCCATGGTACGCAGCGCATCGGTGAAGAGCGCTCCGACCGGCGCATCGGAAATCTTGCCGATCCATATCAGCGACAGCGGCCAAGTCAGCAACAAACCGAACGAATAGCCGATCGCCACGCCCATCGCGCCCCAACGCGAGCCGACGAAGATGCAGGCGATCAGCAGGATGCGGGTGACCAGCGAATACACCAGCTGCGCGCGCATCAATCCCCGCGCAAGAAACACCCAATACGTCGCATAGGCGGCCGTCTGGAAGATACCGCCCAGTGTCAGTGCCTGGAACAGCGGTACGGCCTCGCGCCATTGCTCGCCCAGTACCAGCACGATCAACGGCATCGCCAATGCGCAAGCGAACGAGAACAGCGCGAAGATCAGATGCACCATCACGGTCTGTCCGCGCAACAGGAACGCACTGAAGCGTTCGCGGTCGTCCTGCAGCTGAGACAACACCGGCAATGCCACGCTGGTGGCCGGCGCATTGATCTGGTTCAACGGCATCATCAACAATTGGAATGCGCGGTTGTACAAGCCGAGCGCGTCCGGCCCGGTCCGCCACCCGATGATCACCTGCCCCACATTGCGACTGGCATAGCCCAGCAACTGGGCAGCCATCAGGTTCCAGCCGAAATTGATGAAATCGCGCATCGGGGCCGAACGCTGGTAGCCACCCGGCAACCAGCGCGCGCAGCTCGCGGCGATGACGAAATTGACGATGGCCTGCACCACCTGCTGGACCACCAACGCCCAGTAGCCCCAGCCGAGCAACGCAGCAGCAACCGCGGCGCCCAAGCCAAGCACCTGCGAGCCCGCATCACTGAGCGCTACCTGCCCAAAGCGCAACCCACGGCTCAGGTGCGCGCGATACTGCGTGGTCATGCCATTGATCAGGAAGGTGACCGCCAGTGCCTGGGAAATCGTCACCAGGGCCGGCTCTTTGTAGAAGTTCGCAATCAGATGCGCCGACGCGAACACCACCAGCGATAGCAGCAAACCGATGCCGCTGTTGATCCAGAACAGGTTATCGCGTTGCTCGCGGCTGACATGTTTGGCTTGCACCGCCGCTGCCGACAGGCCGAAATCGCGCAGGATCTCGGCAGCCCCCACAATCGCGGTGACCATCGCCATCAGTCCGTAGTCGTAAGGCCTCAGCAATCGCGCCAACAGAATGATGCCGCCGAACTGCACCACCATCTTGACCGACTGGCCAAGCATGGTCAATGCTGCGCCGCCAGCAGCGCGCGAGCCCAGGCTGCGTTGCGGAGGCGGCGGTGGTGGTGTGGGAGATGTCATCGTAGGTGTCTCTGCGGTCACAGCGCGGCGTCTCCGTCCTTGCCCAGCGCTTCCAGATAGGTGCGGTAATGCAACTGCCCGATCCGTGGCCAGTCGCGCTGCGAAAGATCCGGTACCGGCCCGCGCGGTGCGGCGCGCACCTTGTCGAGCATGCCGGTCAGCAGCGGCGCATCGAACTCGCCTTCATACAGGAACACCCACCCAGGTCCGACTTCCTCGGCGATGGATGCATTCGATTCGCTCCACGGCGCCAGCACCGGGCGCGCCAGCGACAACGCCAGCAGCAAGGTGCCGGAGTTATGCATCTGCCGATACGGCAACACCACCAGCTCAGCCTCGCTGACTTCGCGTGCCAGCACCGGCTCTTCCACATAGGCCAGCAAAGCGCTGATGCGCGGATCCTGCGTGCAGGCGTCCTCCACCAAGCTGCGCATCTGCGGCGTGGCCGGGTTGCCGACGATGCGTAGAGTCACGCGCGCATCGTCGACCTTGTGCATGACCTCCAGCAGCGTTTCGACGCCTTTATACGGGCGAATCAGGCCGAAGTGCAGCAACCGCCCCGGCACCGTGCTGCTCTGCTCCATCGTTGCGAACCAGTCGCGATAGTGGCCGTGCAGAATCGTATCGGTGAACGGCGGACGCGGCGGCGTAGTCGCATTGATGCGGATCCAGCGACGTGTCAGCCGGTCGATCCCGCGCAGCAGGCTCCGTTCGCGCCAACCGCGGTCTTCATGCGGTGCAAGATTGTGCAGGGTGCGCACCACCGGCGTGCCGGTCAGCTGCAGCTTGAGCAACAACAATGCAGCACAGACCTGCTTGGCCAAGGTGCCTGCAGCAGTTGGATGGCGCAGCAAGTATTCGGGCCAATGCAGGTGCAACACGTCGTAGCGCGACAACAAAGCATCGCGCATCGAAAAAAAACGCGGATGCACTGCGGCGGGCAACGCGTCGTAGAGCTGGGTCAGGTACGGGTTGGTGTTGGCGGTGGGTTTTTCGGTGGAAAACAGCACCGTGACCTGCGGCTGGGTTGCCGCACGGGTCATCGACGGAGAGGCCAGCGCGCTCATCGCACCGCCTCCTGCACGCGCGGGATGCCCAACGCGTCGTGATATTCGTCGATGTAGCGCCCGACCACGTGCTTCCAGTCGTAGCGACTGACATAAGCCATGGACGCGGTACGGCGCGTGTCGAAATCGTTGTCGGCATGCAGCGCAAGCGCCTGCACTTGATCGGCTGCCGCCTCGATCTTGTCGCGATTGACGATCACGCCCTGGCCCGATTCGCTGGCAAGCCGCACGAACGGCGGAATATCGCTGAGGATCGGAATCAAGCCCGCACTCATCGCCTCAACCGCTGCAATACCGAAACCCTCATGCCGCGACAAGCAAACGAAAAACTGCGCTTGCTGCATCAGTGCACGCAGTTGCTCCTGCGAGGGCGACATGCTCAGCTGCACCTTGTCCTGCAGCCCACGCTCGGCAATCGCCTTGCGCAAATCGGACTCGTTCAGATCGTACTCGCGACCGGCGATGATCAGCCGCCATTGCGGGTCGCGCTTGAGCGCGGCTTGCAGCAACGCCAGCGTTTCGATCAGCCCCTTGTTGACCGACCAACGCCCGAAATACAGCATCGTTCGGCCGGGTGTGGTCGCACCCTGCCCTGCATATTTCTGCACATCCACACCGTTTTCGATCACGCGTAGTCGCGATGGCGCCACCACCTCGGCAAACAGATCGCCATCGTTTTCGCTGGTCGCGATCACGCGCGCATAGGCCAAGGCCGAGATGCGCGTCAGCGTCTGGAACCACAGCTGCTTCATGCACGATGCGTAAGCGGTGTGGAAAAACCCGCCATGCGTGGACACCACCATCGGCTTGCCGTGCAGCGGCTTGGTCAATGCCAGATAGTCGTAAAAAAAGTCGATACCGTGCAGATGGACAACATCGGCCGAACGAATCGCATCGAGTACCGACGGCGCCAACGGATAGCGCGACGATCCGCGATAGCCAATCCGCCGGATCGGCAGCCCTTGATGCGTGTCGTGCGCCGACAGCCGCCCACTGGGATCGGTGAACACACGGTCCAGCGTCACGACCTCAACCGTATCGGCGCTAGTGGCTTGATGTTGGCGGGCAACATTGAGAACGACCTCTTCCATGCCTCCGATCGAAGGATGGAATTGGCGAACGACATGCACCACTTTCATTACGCCAATCTCCTTTGCCAGCGACGCGCATCGAGTTGCTGCGACGGCTGATGATTCTGAAAACTCGTCATTTACGTTTCAATCCCAACATCCATGGCGCCCCACGCACCAGCACCGCGCGCATCGGCACGCTCATCGTGATCGCGAAGGCGCTTAGCCCCAACGCCCAGGCGGGCGTACCGATTGCGCTGCGTGCGATCAGGCCCGTCCGTGCCACCACGCTGGTGGCCACCAGGAAGACCAACGTATGCGTGCATAAAATCAGCAGCGTATTGGTACCGATCCACTGCACCCAGCGCATTCCCCGAATGAAATAGGCGACGCAAAACGTCATCGCCGTTCCTAGCAGGCTGACCAGCATAAACACGGCCGCCGACTGCCCGAACTGCAAATTGTTCACGTCCACCTGCCCGTTCCACCCGGCCAGCCACCACCACACTGCGGCCAACGGCAACAACGCCAGCGCCCACACCTGCGCGCCCAGCGATCGCAGCGCTTCGGCAAAGCGCGACAGCCAGCCGCCTATGGCGATGAAGAACAACGCGACCGGCAGCACATCCAGTGCGAGCGGTAAACGCAATTGCAGCGACGGGAACCAGCCTGCCCATGCCAGCGCCAGTGTCAAGCTGATCGCCGCTACCGCGGCCGCACTCAATCGCGCACGCAAGGCAATGTAAGCAAGCATTGTGACAAACAAGGCGGGGAGAAACCACAGCGCCGGAAGCACATACAGACGTGAACCATTGGCCCACAGCAATCCGGTGAGCGGGTGCCACAATGGTCGCGTCTGTGGATGCCCCGCATGCCCATCCATCGCAGCGCTCAGCAACCACAGCGCATAGGCCACCATAAAAAATGCAAGATACGGAACCAGCAAGGTTCGCCCCAGCTTCGCAACCGTTGCGCCCGTCAATGCGCGCTGCCCAAACCGTTCGCCGACCCAGCCCGACAACACGAAAAACAGCGGCACATGGAAGCTGTACGCGAACAGCTTGTATGCGGGCGGCATGCCGCTGGCATGGCCCAGCACCACCAACGCGATGGCCACCGCCTTCGCAGCATCGATCTGCCAATCGCGCGTCGGCCTGGCGTCTGCCGAACTGTGCACACGCGCACCATGCGTTGGAGAGAGTTCGCTTGTCATGCCAAAAAAACGCCGTTCATGCCACCACCCGGCGCGCACCCAGCGTCCATGGCGCGAAGCGCATCAAGATCCAACGCAGCGGCACGCAGGCGGCCAATGCAAACAACGTGACGAACACTGCCCAACCGAGCCCCGGACGCGCACTGCCGAAACCACCAGCCAATGCCGCAACACCGGACAATACAAAGAACACCAACATATGCGTGCAAAGAATCAGCAAGGTATTACGGCCGATCCACTGCAGCCACGCCCAGCTTTGTACCAGCCGCGCCGCGCAGATCACCATCAACGCACCGAGCAATGCGCTCACCAGGAACAGCGCGTGATTGTGTCCGAATTCGAGCATGTTGACGTCGATTCGCCCGTTTGCTTCGGCCAGCCAGGCTACCGCTAATGCCAACACGACCGTCGCCAGGGCGCTGCCAGCCAAGGATGTCGGCAGGCGTGGCGACACGTAGATCAGCAAGGCGCCCAATGCGTAGAAACACAGCGACACCGGTAGCACGTCCAGGCCGAAAAAAATCCGCACGTGCTGGACTGGGAACCAGTTCATCCACAACCACGCCACGATCAATGCCAGCACTGCGATCAATATCGGCGACATCCGGCGGCGCAAGACCATGTAGCTCACCAAGGTCACCAACATGACGGGCAAAAACCACAGCGGTGGCTGCACATACAGGTCCGGACCAATACCGGTAAACATCGCCACCATCGGCTCCCACCAGGGGTGACTTCCCCAGCGCGCAGCCTTCTCACCGACATTACGGGTCAGCAACCAGTATGCGTAGCCCAGGAGATAAAAGGTGACGTATGGCAGCAGCAAGCTACGTGCCTGCTTGGCGATCGTCTGCGTCAGGCCGGTATCGCGCGAGGCATAGCCCGCTGCCAACCAACCCGACACCAGGAAAAACAGCGGCACGTGGAAGCTATAGGCAAACAAAGTCATGCCATGTGGGACGCCCTTGGCATGGCAGAACACCACCAACAGGATCGCAATGGCCTTGGTGGCATCGATGCGCGGATCGCGGGCGCGACCAGTGGATGCAACCTGCGACCCGGCGGCCGGCAAAGACGACGGGGATGCCGGCGTTGCCGACACACTCATCGTGCCGCTCCCGCAGGCAATAGCAACTGCGCGCCATCTGCCGTTGGATCATCCTTGATCAAGGCAGTCTGCGTGCCGGACGCAGACCAGGGCGGCAACATATGCCACATGCAACCGCAGACAAACCACCACAACGCCGAGGTCTTGATCGAGAAGTAGCCGTTGGAGACCAACAGGCTCAAGGCGAACGCGAAGATCGCCAGATTCTTGAACAGCTGCCCTTCCTTACTGGGCATCAACAGCAGGAAGGAATACGACAGCAGGAACGCCAGCACGCCGACGATCGACTGCGACGCAATGAAATACGAGATTCCGCTATCGAAGTAACGGTACGCCTGGTCAAAATCCAGGCCCATCCAGGACTCGAACGACAGGTTATTCATCGAATACACGGTGAAGAATACCCGCCCCATCGTGGTGTCCTGGTAGGCAGTGATGCCCGTGACCCAGACCAGCAACCACGCGCTCATGATCACCAACAGGAACACCAAAAAGGCCAGTCGTTGATCCAGCCGTTTCAACAGCGGCGACAGCAACACCATCAAGACACAGGTGCCCGCCGCCAATCGTCCGTCGGAGGCCACGATCATGAAGCCGATCAACCCCACAGACAGAATCAGCGCCGCCGGCCGCATCCAACGCCAGAACACCAGCACGATTGCGGTAAAGAAGCAGATGTAGTTGCCCATCGTCACAGGCTCGATGAACATCGAGGAGGCACGCGGCAGATTGGAACCCGGCAGGAAGTTGCGCTCGCCCGGCCGCGTGGCGCTGACGAACAGGTTGCTGTCTTCGTTCCAGAAACCTTCGGCGCTCATGCCACGCGCATTGACGAAGAAGCTCTTGGGGTTGATCAGATCGCCGTATTTCACTGGCATCGCCAATTCGAAGGCGGCAACCAGCGAGACAATGATGGTCATGCGGATGAAGAGCTTGGGCACCGAACCGGTGTAAGCCGAGCCAAGCACGACGAAGGCGAAAACCACCAGCGCGTCGCGGAAAAACTTGGGGTCGATCTGCCAGTTCACAAAAAAACGCACGAACATCAGCGCGACGATGAAGCCGAGTCCACTGACGATCAAGGCAATGCGTTTACGGCTCAGCGAGCCCAGACCAAGCAAAAAGCAGGCCGCGTAAACCATGACCTCGACAGCGTAGGTGATCACCGGTCGCACGGTGAACACGTTCGCGTTGACGAACGCCAGTACCAGGTTGTAACCCACGCCTACCAGCAACGTCAGCTCAATCAGCAGGTTGTGCCAGCGGACGCGAGTTTCCTCTCTCATTCGAATCAGCATGCAGCCGCCTGCTTGAAAGAGGCGGCTGCGATGCAGCCGCCCGTGGCGCCGAACGCGCCAGGTCGCACGCTCCCCACCATCATCAGTACGCGGTCTTCTGTCCGAGCACGCGCACTGCGGTCAGCACGATGATGCGGATATCCAGCCACAGCGACCAACGACGGATGTAATCGAGATCGTACTGGATACGCTTCTTCATGGTGCGCAGTTCCGGAGTTTCGCCACGGAAGCCGTTCACCTGCGCCCAACCGGTGATACCCGGCTTGACGTAGTGACGCTGCATGTAGTGGTTGATCAGCTTTTCATAGTGCGTGTTGTGCTGCGCGGCGTGCGGACGCGGGCCAACAATCGACATGCTGCCGCCCAGCACGTTGAAGATCTGCGGCAACTCGTCCAGGCTGCTGCGGCGCAGGAATGCACCGAAACGCGTGATGCGTGCGTCGTTCTTGGTCGCCTGCTGGATCGTGGTGCCATGGTCGTCATGCACCCGCATCGAGCGGAACTTGAACATGTAGAACTCGCGGCCGCCCAAGCCATGACGGCGCTGGCGGAAGAACACCGGGCCAGGCGAGCTCAACTTGACGCCGACTGCAATGGCGGCCATCAGCGGCCACAGGCCCAGCAGCGCGATGACAGCCAGAATCTTGTCCTGCAACGCCTTGGCCACCACGAAGTAATTGTCGCGGTCCACGCCGCCCTGGCGCAGGTTGATCACCGGCACGTTGCCGATCTGCTCGCCAGACTGATTCAACAGACCGAAATCGAACAGGTCCGGCACCAGCTTGACGTTGATCGGGTAACGATCCAGGCGCTGCAGCAGCTGCTTGATATGGTCGCGCTCACCCAGCGGCAGCGAGATCCACACCTGCTCGACCTGGTTTTCCTTCAGATAGTCGATCAACGCGTCCGGCTCGCCCAGGCACGGCAGCGACTGGCGCTGTTCGGTCACGGCGATGTCGTAGGGGGTGCGGAAATAACCGACCAGATTCATACCAACCCACGAGTTGCGGCTCAGGTAGTGGTTGATCTTCATCACCGGGTGACGCAGACCCACCACCACCACACGCTGGACGTCCACACCCTGAGTACGCAGATGGTTCAAAAAGCCACGCAGCGCCGTGCGCGCGGCGACCAGCGATGCCAGGCCACCGACGAACCACAGACCGATCCAACCGCGCGACACCTGCTCGCCTACCTTCACGATCAACGCATGGACCGCAAACAGCGCGAAGACACCGCCGAACGCACCGCCCAGCACCATCAGTTCGCTCAACAGGCAACGGCCGCGCCAGCTGCGGTACAACGGGAACAGCGCAAAGCAGATCACCGAATACAGCAGCGTGGTGGCAATCGCCAGCCGATACGGCGCTGCCGGCACCCAGGAACCGAACACGATTCGGTAAGCGACCAGACCGCACACCACAACCATGGTCAGGTCGAAGACGCGCAGAACCAGATCGGCCGCAGCCGAATATTTGGACAACAATCGCGGCGAGGAAGCTGTGTAAGTCTCGCTACTCAAGTCTGCCAAAAGCATGGGGATGTCCTCCAAACTCGATACGACGCATGCGGGGAAACATACGAATCGCACGCGAGCTTTCAATCATCTCCGTCAAGCAATCACCGCGGTAAAACCTACCGACCCCAGATCACTCGACAGCCCTTTGTTTTAACAGAGACAAACTTTCAAACTCGGGAGCCCGAAACATACGGGATCCCACCTTTTCCACGCTGAATCAGTTGTCACTTTAATTAACCATCGTTTTGCAACATCACGATGTCAGTTGAACCGCGTTTCCTGCCCATTGACGCGCAGGAAGTACCGCACCAGAGCCACAGCCAAACCTAGGAATACGCCAAAGATGAGTCCCAACGCGAGGTTCAATTTCAGTTTCGGCGAAGTCTTCGACGTAGGCACATCTGCGGTATCGACGATGGTCACGTTGTTGGCGCCGATATTGCCTGCAACACCGATTTCTTTATAGCGTTGAAGAAGCGCATCGTAGAGCTGACGGTTCGTGTCGACGTCGCGCTTGAGCATGTTGTAACGAATGCTGCGGCCCTGCAGATCAAGCTCGTTGTTCCGCAAACCGGCGATGCGTTCGTTGAGCAACTGCTCCTGATGCACCGATGCGTCGTAGGTCGCCTTCAACGACTGGCGAACATTGATGACCTCGCCATTGATCTGCCGACGCGACTCTTCGATCTGCGCATTCAGGCGCTGCATCTCCGGGTAGTCCGGCTTGAAGGTCGACAGCTTCTGCTGGTATTCGCTGGTCAGCTGCACTTGCTGGGCGCGCAGGCTCTGGATCAGCGGGCTGCTGAGCACCTGCGGCAGCGACATAACATCGCCGCTTTCTGCTTGGCGCCAGGCAGCCTCGGCCTTGATTCGGACATCTTGCGCTGAAGCCAGCAACGCATTGAGATCGGTCAAGTTCTGGGCAGGCAAAGAAGGTTTGTCGTCGCCCACCGAAACGATCTGCTCATCGGTCGAGTACGCAACCAGCGACTTTTCCGAGTCCTCCACCTTGCCGCGCAACTGCTCCAATCGCTCAGCGAGGAACGTGGTCGCAAAAGAGGACGCTTTCATGCGCCGCTCCTGCGTGCTGATGATGAACATCTTTGCGTACGTGTTGGCGATCTTTGCCGACAGCACCGGATCCTGCGAATCGTAATGGACGTAGACCAGGCGCGAATTGAGGATCGGCTCGACCACCAGACCGTCCAGCAACGTATCGGTGAGGCTGCGCTCGATGATCGCCTGACGCGAATCCACCGATTTACCGGCCTCGGGATTCTTCGCGGCGGCTTTCTCCAACGCCTCGTCGACCTGATCCTTGAACGCCGGCTCCTTGTCGAGCTTTGCTTCGCGGATCACCGCGCGCGCCAGCGAACGGCTCTGCAGCAATTGATACTGCGTTTGATAGAAGTCGCGATCCTGCGGTGATTCCACCGGCATCAGATTGTCGACATTCACCACGTTGAGCGAATCGCGCTCGATCTGCAGCGTGCTGGTCGCGCGGTACTTCTCCGGCATCAGCAGCGTGATGACCAGCGCCAGCAACAGTCCCGCCAGCGCGATGCCGAAGATCAACCAGCGCTGCGACACCAGGGCGCGCCAGTAATCGAGCAAGCCCACATCGGCAAGTTCGAGATGCCAGTGACGATGAGACGAAGAGGGACGATTGTCGGAATTCATACTCATCGGTATGCGCGCCACACCATCACAAGAGGAGTCATTTCCAGCATGGTGCGCAACCAAACGCGCGCATCCGAGCGGTACACAACGACGATATCGCCGCCGTAAATCTCAGGATCCGGATTGGTGCCCTTCTCAATCTCGGCCAGGTCGAACCGCGCAATCATCTTTTGCCCATTGACCATGCGGAACACGATGACATTGCCGCGGCTGGCCACGGTGCTGACGCCCTTCGCCTGCGCCACGGCCTGCTGGAGGGTCAGATTGGCGCCGACGACCGGATAGATGCCGGGCTCTGTCACCGCGCCGGTCACGGTGACGCGGCGACCGTTGGATTCCTGCACGAACACCGACACCTGCGGATTTTGCAAATAGCCGTTGCGATACCGGTCGGCCACCATTTTCTCCAGCTCACCAACGCTCATGCCAGCTGCGTTGACATCGCCGATAAGCGGCAACGAAATATGGCCGTTCTGATCGATACGTACCTGTCGTTCCAGATCGTCGATCTGGAACACCTTGAACAGCAGCAGATCGCCTGGAGAGAGTCGATACTCGGGTTGCACCGCAGACATTGCGAGCGGATCGGGAAGCGGCAACGACGTCGCCATGTCTTTCCCGGTGCTGCAAGCGCCCAGTGTCATCGAGCAGATCAAGGCCAGGCTCAGCGCTTGGCAAAATCGTCCGATCAGTTTCTTCATGCGTGTGGCTGGCTGCCTCGGTTGGGTGGGACAGGAGATCGCGCAGCATTCAACGGGCCAAACACGCCAGCACGAACGCACGACACAGAGTTCATCTCAAGACATTGGGATCACGACAGGTAATGCGTGTTGCACTGCACTATGGCACAGAACGATTGCGCTGCAAGACACCACACGCCATTTTTTTGACGGCGTTGGCCTATTGATTCAAGTTCGTCTATCACGCGTTAACGAACCGTGATCCACGTTATGGTCTGGCTTTTAGGTTTTGGAGCGTTTTCGGACACTTGGCATCATTCCGCAACCCAAGTCCATAGCGAGCTGGGCCGCAACGACCGAGCGCCAGCCTAGCGTTCATGCTGCGGCGCGATATGCCGATCTACATCTGCCGGGCAGCAGACGTAGTCACGAAGATGCAATATTGCGCCGCAACAAAAAAGCCCATGACAGACCGTCATGGGCTTGATGTTTTGGTCGGGGTAGCCGGATTCGAACCGACGACCACTAGTCCCCCAGACTAGTGCGCTACCAGGCTGCGCTATACCCCGAAGATGCTGCGCTCCGCCGTAGGGAGTCCTGCGATTATAGCGGCTTTGTGAAACTTTTTCCTAGCGGCGCAGCAGTTGCAGGACTTCTTCCAGCTCCATCCGCACTTGCTTGATGATCTGATTGCTCAGCGCCGACTCGCTTTTGGCACCATCGCCTTCCAGACGCAAGCGCGCACCGCCGATGGTGTAGCCCTGCTCGTACAACAGCCCGCGGATCTGACGCACCATCAGCACATCGTGGCGCTGGTAGTAGCGCCGGTTGCCGCGCCGTTTGACCGGCTCCAGGCTGGGGAATTCGGTTTCCCAGTAGCGCAGCACATGCGGTTTGACGTCGCATAGCTCGCTTACCTCACCGATGGTGAAGTAGCGCTTGGCCGGAATCGGCGGTAGCTCGCGATTACTGCCCGGATCCAGCATAAGCCTCCACCCGTTCCTTGAGTTTCTGCCCGGGGCGGAACGTCACCACCGTCCGTGCCGAGATCGGAATTTCTTCGCCGGTTTTGGGATTGCGACCGGGTCGTTGGTTCTTGCGCCGCAGATCGAAGTTACCGAAACCGGACAACTTCACCTGACGCCCCTGCTCCAGCGCATCGCGCAGCACATCGAAGAACGCGTCGACAAATTCCTTTGCCTCACGCTTGTTCAAACCGACCTCATCGAACAGACGTTCGGCCATCTCCGCTTTCGTCAATGCCATACCAATCCCCTGGTTACCGCCTCAACTCCGGATCCGGGCGCGATGCTCACGCTCGATCACGGCCACCACATCGGTGACGACTGCATCGACGTCCCGGTCGGTGAGAGTGCGCGAGTTATCCTGCAAAATCAAGCCCATAGCCAGACTCTTGAAACCTGGCGCGACCCCCTGCCCGACATAGCGGTCGAACAACTGCACCTCGCGCAACAACGGCCCGACCGTGGTTCGCACACTGGCCGACACTGCCGCCCAGCTCACCTCGTCCGGCACCAGGAAGGCCAGATCGCGGCGCACCGAGGGGAAGCGCGACAGCTCGCCGGCACACGGCAGCGTCCGCTGCACCAATGGCCCCAGCTGCAGCTCGAATGCGATCACGTCTACGTCGATATCCAGTGCCTTGGCCAGGCGCGGATGCACCTGCCCGATCCAGCCGATGCAGACGCCGTCGCGATAGATATCGGCCGACCGGCCCGGATGCCCGAACGGCTGCGTCGACGGCTGAAACTCCAGCTGCGCGCCGCTGGCCGCAGCCAGTGCCATCAGGTCGCCCTTCACATCGTGGAAATCCACCTTGCGCGCGGCCTCGCCCCATTGCAGCGCCAGCGCATCGCCGCACACCGCTGCGGCAACGTGCTGCGACTCCTGCGGTGCTGCGCCGGCATCGGCGGCCGCGGCGAACACCTTGCCCAGTTCGAACAGGCGCACCCGCCCGGCCTGACGGGCAGCGTTGCGGCCCAATGTGGCCACCAGGCCCGGCAACAGGCATGGACGCATGATCGCCAGCTCGGCACTGAGCGGATTGGCCAACGGCACCAGGCCATTGGTGAGCTGCCAGCGCTCCAGCAAGGCAGCATCGACGAAGGCGTAGTTGATGGTTTCCTGCAGTTCGCGTGCCACCAGCTGGCGGCGCACGCTGAGCTCGTCCAGTTGGGTTTCGCTCGGCATCGCGATGCGACTGGCGCCACCGGGCAGCGTGGTCGGCACCCGGTCGTAACCGTGGATACGCGCCAGATCTTCAATGAGATCTTCTTCGATGGCGATGTCGAAGCGACGGCTCGGCGCCATCACTTCCCAGCCTTCGGCAACGGCGTCGAGTTGCATGCCAAGCGCGCGCAACATGCGCACGACGTCGACGTCGTCGATCTGGATGCCGAGCACGCGTGCAATACGCGCGCGACGCAACAGAATGCGCGCCGGCTGCGGCAGATGCTGCGGCAGTTGCGCATGCACCACCGGACCAGGCGTCCCGCCGGCCAGTTCCAGCACCAGGCGTGTCGCCACTTCGATCGCTTGTGGCGGCAATGCCGGATCCACGCCCCGCTCGAAGCGATGCCCGGCATCGGTATGCAGACCGAGTTTGCGGCCACGGCCCATGATGGCGGCCGGGTCGAAATATGCCGACTCTAAAAACACATTGCGTGTGGTCTCGGTGACGCGCGTGTCCAGCCCGCCCATCAAGCCGGCCAGCGCCACAGGCCGCCCGGCATCGGCAATGGTCAGGAAGCTGTCGTCCAGCGTGACCTGGCGCCCATCCAGCAAGGCCAGCTGCTCGCCGGCACACGAACGGCGCACGCCGATCGGGCCGTGCAAGGTATCCAGATCGAACGCATGCATCGGCTGCCCCAGTTCCAGCATCACGTACTGGGTGATATCCACCAGCAACGACACCGGGCGCACGCCACTGCGGCGCAGGCGTTCGGCAAGCCATACCGGCGTTTTCGCAGCGGGGTCGATCCCCTCGATGACACGGCCGCAATACCGCGGCGCATCCTTGCCGGCATCCAGTTCCACTGCCAGCGTACGCGTGGACACCGGCGCCACGGCACCGGCGTCGAATGCCACCACTTCGCTGGCGCACGCGGCGGCCACGTCGAAGGCGATGCCGCGCACGCTGAAGCAATCGGCGCGGTTCGGGGTGAGCTTGATCTCGATGCTGGCATCGGGCAGCCCAAGATACTCGGCAAGCGCCTGCCCCACCGGCGCATCGTCCGGCAACTCGAACAGGCCGGCAGCGTCGCTATCCAGACCAAGCTCCTTGGCCGAACACAACATGCCATTGGACGCCACACCACGCAGCTTGGCAGCGGTAATGGTCAGCTCACCGATCTTCGCACCGACCAGCGCCAGCGGCGCCACCAGACCCGGACGCGCGTTCGGCGCGCCACACACGATCTGCAGCAACTCACCCTGCCCTGCATCGACGCTGCAGACCTGCAGACGATCAGCTTCCGGATGACGCATCGCCTCGACGATACGTGCCACCACCACCTGGCCCAGCGACTCACCCAACGGTATGACTTCTTCGACTTCCAGACCAATAGCCGTCAGCGTCGCGGCCAGTTCGTCGCGCGTGGCCTGGATCGGAACGTGGCTGCGCAGCCAATTTTCAGAGAATTTCATGGAGAGCCGGGATTCGGGATTCGGGATTGGGGATTAGCTAGAACGCGTCGACGGAGTCCGGGGCGGACCGGGGCACGGTTGCGAATCCCCAATCCCGAATCCCCGCCGTCAAGCAAACTGCCGAAGAAAACGCACATCGTTCTCGAAGAACGCGCGCAGATCGTTGACGCCGTAGCGCAGCATCGCAAAGCGCTCCACGCCCAGGCCGAAGGCGAAGCCGGTGTAGCGCTCGGGGTCGATACCGACGTTGCGCAGCACGTTCGGGTGCACCATGCCGCAGCCCAGCACTTCCAGCCAGCGCGTGCTGCCGTCGGGCTGCTGCCAGGCGATATCCACTTCCGCACCCGGCTCCACGAACGGGAAATAGCTGGGGCGGAAACGCATTTCGAAGTCGCGCTCGAAAAACGCGCGCACGAACTCGGACAAGGTGCCCTTGAGATCGGCGAAAGTGGAATGCTCATCCACCAACAGACCTTCGAGCTGATGGAACATCGGCGAGTGGGTCTGATCCGAATCGGAGCGGTACACCTTGCCGGCCGCGATCATGTGCAGCGGCGGTTTGTGCGCATCCATGTAACGCACCTGCACACCTGAAGTGTGGGTGCGCAACAGGCGACCGTCGCCGAAATAGAACGTGTCGTGCATCGCGCGCGCCGGGTGGTGCGGCGGGAAATTCAGCGCTTCGAAGTTGTGCCAGTCGTCCTCGATTTCCGGGCCGTCCGACAGCTCGTAGCCGAGCCGCGCGAAGATTTCGACGATGCGCTCGAGCGTGCGCGTCACCGGGTGCAGACCACCGCGCTCGCTGCGGCGGCCGGGCAAGGTGACATCGATGCGTTCGCCAGCCAGGCGTGCATCCAGCGCGGCGGTTTCCAGCGTGTTCTTGCGTTCGGCCAACGCCGCAGTCAGCGCGTCGCGCGACAGATTGATCGCCTCGCCAGCAGCCTTGCGTTGATCGGCCGGCAACGTACCGAGCTGCTTCAGCTGAGCGGTAATGCTGCCGCTCTTGCCCAGCAACGCGACACGCAAGGCTTCCAGTTGGTCCGGCGTCTGCGCCGCGGCAACATCGGCCAGCGCGCGCTCGGTCAGGGATTGAATCTCACTCATTGCACTTGCGCCTCAACTGCTAGCCGAACGGTGTTTCCGGATACACCGGAACGCATTGTCACTGCATTACTCTGTCATCGCCCACTTGGCGACTTCGCAAAAACGCAAAAGGGGAAGGACTCGCGCCCTTCCCCCTGCATCTCTGCGTTTCACCTCACCGAAAGCATGTAACACCTCAGTGCGACCGCTCGCGATGACTCGCTTCTTTCAGCAGTCCGCACATGGGTGTGCAGGCTCCTGCGAGGGACTCGCACTTACGCAGCCAGCGCGCCCTTTGCCTTCTCGGCCAGCGCGGTAAAACCGGCGGCGTCGTGCACGGCGATATCGGCCAGCACCTTACGGTCCAGGGTGATACCCGCCTTGAGCAGGCCATTCATGAAACGGCTGTAACTCAAGCCGTTGATGCGGGCAGCCGCATTGATGCGGGTGATCCACAGCGAACGGAAATTACGCTTCTTCTGCTTGCGGCCAATGTAGGCGTACTGCTGTGCCTTGATGACTGCCTGCTTGGCAACGCGGAAGACCTTGCGGCGAGCGTTGTAGTAGCCCTTCGCCAGGGTCAGAATTTTCTTGTGGCGGCGACGCGCCTGTACGCCACGCTTTACTCGTGCCATGGGTCAGTCCTCAGAGGTAGGGAAGCATACGATCGAGACGGCCAGCATCCTCGGCACGGACGTGATTCGTCTGCCGCAGGTTGCGCTTCCGCTTGGTCGCTTTCTTCGTGAGGATGTGGCTACGGTTGGCGTGGCCGCACTTGTACTTGCCGGAGGCGGTCTTGCGGAAACGCTTGGCCGCCGCCCGGTTGGTCTTGATCTTGGGCATTGCAATGTCCTTGATAGTGTTTTGTCACTGACACGGGCGGCAGTCTTGCGACTACGCTTTCCATCCTTGCCCTTGCCTGCTTGTAAGCCCTTGATCGAACACGATCCGGACAGGTCCTGATGCCGCTTGCACGGCGCCCGATAAAACCCGGCCGCGCAGTCTACCCGTTGCCGGGAATTGTTGCAACTGATTGATCTTGCAAACACAACGGACCCCGTCGGGGCCCGTCGGAGCGCAGAAGCAAATCCTCAGATCTTCTTCTTGGGCGCGATCATCATCACCATCTGGCGCCCTTCCAGGCGCGGACGGGATTCGATGACGATCTCATCGCCCAGATCGGCCTCGATCCGCGCCGCCATCTCGCGGCCCAGCTCCTGATGGCTCATTTCACGGCCACGGAAGCGGATGTTGACCTTGACCTTGTCGCCCTCTTCAAGGAAGCGGCGCATGTTGCGCAACTTGATCTGGTAGTCGCCCTCGTCGGTGACCGGACGGAACTTGAGTTCCTTGATCTCGACCTGCTTGGTCTTCTTCTTGGCCTCGTTGGCCTTTTTCTGCTGCTCGAACTTGAACTTGCCGAAATCCATGATCTTGCAGACCGGCGGATCGGCCTGCGGCTGGATTTCGACCAGATCCAGGCCTTCTTCTTCGGCCTTGGCGAGCGCTTCGTCGCGCGACAACACGCCGACCATCTCACCGTCGCTACCGATCACGCGAACGCGCGGCACACGGATTTCTTGGTTCTTGCGGTTCTGTTTGTTGTCAGGGGTACTGATATTGCAATCTCCCAGGGGAATCGAACCGGCGCATCCGGATCATCCAGACCGGCCGGGGTTGGCTCACGCTGCCTGCTCTGCCTGCAGGCGTTCGATGAAGGCTGAGACCGTCATGGTCCCGAGGTCCTCCCCCGAACGCGTCCGCACGGCGACCGCGCCATTTTCCTTCTCACGGTCACCGACCACGAGCAGATATGGCACCCGTTGCAGCGTATGCTCGCGAATCTTATAACCGATCTTCTCGTTACGCAAATCGGCGCTGACACGGAAGCCTTGATTTGCAAGGGTTTTCCGTACCGCATCGACATAGTCTGCCTGCGCATCGGTGATATTTGCGACAACGACCTGGACCGGCGCCAGCCAGGACGGGAACGCGCCTGCGTGGTGTTCGATCAAGATGCCGATGAAACGCTCCATCGAACCCACGATGGCCCGGTGCAGCATGACCGGATGCTTCTTCTGGCTGTTCTCATCCACGTACTCGGCGCCAAGGCGGCCCGGCATCATGAAGTCGACCTGCATGGTGCCCAGCTGCCAGGTGCGGCCGATGGCGTCCTTGAGGTGGTATTCGATCTTCGGGCCATAGAAGGCGCCCTCGCCCGGCAGTTCCTGCCATTCCACCCCGCACACGCCCAGCGCGCTGCGTAGCGCGGCTTCGGCCTTGTCCCAGGTGGCATCGTCGCCCAGCCGCTTTTCCGGACGCAGCGCGATCTTGATCTGGATGTCGTCGAACCCGAACGCGGTGTAGACCGCCAGCGCCTGCTGATGGAAGGCGGTGACTTCGGACTCGATCTGCGATTCAAGACAGAAGACATGTCCGTCGTCCTGGGTGAAACCGCGCACGCGCAGGATGCCGTGCAGCGCGCCGGACGGCTCGTTGCGGTGGCAGGCGCCGAATTCACCGTAGCGGATCGGCAGGTCACGATAGCTGTGCAGGCCCTGGTTGAATACCTGCACGTGGCCAGGGCAATTCATCGGCTTGACCGCGTAGGTGCGCTTCTCCGATTCGGTGAAGAACATCGCGTCCTGGTAGTTGTCCCAGTGGCCGGATTTCTGCCACAGCGACACGTCCAGGATCTGCGGGCAGCGCACTTCGCCATAGCCGCTGTCGCGGTAGACCTTGCGCATGTACTGCTCGACCACCTGCCACAGCGACCAGCCCTTGGGGTGCCAGAACACCAGGCCGGGCGCCTCTTCCTGCAGGTGGAACAGGTCCTGTGCCTTGCCGATGCGGCGATGGTCGCGCTTGTCGGCTTCTTCCATGCGCAGGATGTAGGCATCCAGCTGCTTCTTGTCGGCCCAGGCGGTGCCATAGATGCGCTGCAACTGCTCGTTCTTGGCATCGCCGCGCCAGTAGGCGCCGGAAATGCGGGTCAGCTTGAACGCCTTGAGGAAGCGCGTATTGGGCACGTGCGGGCCGCGGCACATGTCCACGTATTCCTGGTGGTAGTACAGGCCCATCGCGGTGATGTCGTCGGACATGTCGTCGATCAGGCGCAGCTTGTACTCTTCGCCGCGCTGGGCGAAGACTTCGATCACCTCGGCGCGCGGAGTAACCTTCTTGATCACGTCGTAGTCCTGCGCGATCAGCGCCTGCATGCGCTGCTCGATCGCGGCCATGTCTTCCGGCGTGAACGGGCGCTCGCTATAGATGTCGTAATAGAAGCCTTCGGCGATGACCGGGCCGATCACCATCTTGACCTCGGGATACAGCTGCTTGACCGCATGCCCGACCAGATGTGCGCAGGAGTGGCGAATGATTTCGACGCCTTCGGCGTCCTTGGCGGTGATGATGCGCAGGCTGGCGTCATGGTCGATGACGTCGCTGGCATCGACCAGCTGGCCGTCGACCCGGCCGGCGATGGTGGCCTTGGCCAGACCGGCGCCGATCGACTGGGCGACCTGCATCACCGAGACGGGGGATTCGAATTCACGGCGGCTGCCGTCGGGGAGCGTGATGTTGATCATGGGCAAGAATTGAGGTCTGGTCTGGCTGCAGCGGTCGGCTGCCATGGGAGATCTGGCCATTGCTGGACAGGCTCGGAGGGGAATGCGGGAAGTGAGTCGAGACAGCGCCATGCAGCGCTCTGCGCGCTGGCGCAGACTGAAGGATCAGCGGTGGGCGGTGGTAGTGCTCATGTCGCACGCTGGGCCGGCGCTGGGCGCGGGCCACCTTCTCGCAAGGGGTCTTGGGCGTGAATGGTAAACCAATCAGCCGGCCGCTGCGTACGGCTGCACGGCGCCGGCGGGTGCATGGCATGATGCCGGCCACTTGTCCTGCCGTTGCCGACCATGGCCATCAAGGGTAAAGCCACCTCGCTGGATATCGCCTACCTGGCCGGCGTGTCGCAGCCGAAGGTATCGCGCGCGCTGGCGGCACCCCAATGGTCAACGAGGAAACCCGCAAGCGCATCCTGCGCATCGCGCACGAGCTGAACTACAAGGTGGACAAGAACCCCTCGCCGCTGCGGCTGTAATGACCCACCGGTTTCTGCACAGGTCATGCGGTTAATGTAGCGGCGTAGGCCGCGTTTGGGGTCATCATCTTCAGCGCTTGATGAGGGCGCTGTGGGTTGTAGAAGGCGATCCAGTCAGCAATCACGCGCAGTGCGTGAGTTTGGCTCTCCAAGCGATGCCGGTGCACGCACTGCTCCTTCAGCGTCCGGATCACCTGTTCCACCATTCCGTTCTGCTGTGGGAGCGACGCCCCCCCCGATTTTGAGTAGCACACCAGTGTGGAGTCCAATTCCCTACCCCGAGGAGATTAGACGTGAAGAAGCGTTTTTCCGAAGAACAGATCATCGGCTTCCTGCGGGAAGCCGATGCGGGCATAGCGATCAGGGACCGGTGCCGGCGGCATGGCTTCAGCGAGGCCTCGTACTATGTGTGGCGCAGCAAGTTCGGCGGCATGAGCGTGCCCGATGCCAAGCGGCTCAAGGACCTCGAGTCCGAGAACGCGCGGCTGAAGAAGTTGCTGGCCGAGTAACTGTTCGAGAACGACCTGATCAAGGATGCGCTGCGAAAAAAGTGGTGAGCGCACCGGCACGTCGTACGCTGGTGCGCGAGTGGATCGGGCGTGGTGACAGCGAGCGTCGTGCGTTGGCAGCGATCGGCATGAGCGCCAGTGCGCTGCGCTATTGCTCGCGCGAAGACCGCAATGGCGAACTGCGCGAACGCATCTGTGCGTTGGCGCATCGCCATCGCCGCTATGGCGTCTGGTGATCGTGGACGACGCAACCCACGAAGCGGTCGCCATCGACGTGGAGGGTGCGATCTCGGGACACGGCATTGTGCGCGTGCTGGATCGGTTGCCACACAGTCGCGGTCTGTCGAAGATGATCCGCACTGACAACGGCAAGGAGTGTTGCGGCAAAGCGATGGTCGCCTGGGCGCATGACCGGGGTGTGCAGCCAAGCTCATCCCGCCGGGCAAACCGAACCAGAACGGCTACGTCGAATCGTTCAACGGCCGGCTGCGCGACGAATGCCTCAACGAACACTGGCTCCCAACGCTACTGCATGCAGGCACGGAAATAGAACGCTGGCGACGCGAATACAACGAGGACCGACCCAAGAACGCAATCGGCGGCATGACACCAGCTGCGTATGCCCAATATCTGGCAAACACCGATATCGTCAACCCAGGACTCTAAACCCGGGCGCTACTCAGGGCGGGGGAACGTCGCAGCTGGACCAGTGGATGGCGCAAGTCGATCTGGTTCTCCAGATGCGAACCAAACAGCTCATCGGCAGGCAACTGCTCGGCGGCAGGACGGCGTGTCCGCATGGGCGAAAACTGCCAGAAACCAGGACGTAGCGTAACGAAAACTGGCAATTCCAGCACACCGAAAACGCAGATGAAGCCTTGCAATGGATGTGGTCTGGGGGTTTTTCAGGGTCGACTCAATACGCAACGTGCAGCGCTACGAGGCATGCGTAAGCGCAGAACAACTCGGATTCGCATGCAGAAAACCGGCTCTCTGAAAATTTGAGTGGGTAGGATTTCGGCTGGTTTACCACTGACGCGGGGATTGGGATGACGGCCAAGGTGTTTGAAGCGGCGCTGGGGATCGGCGCGCCGTGGTCGGTAGGCGCGGTCGAGTTCGACGAAGCGACCAAGGTGTTGACGGTGCCGGTGGACTTCAAGCCGGGCACGAGGTTCAAGGTATCGGGCCAAAAGGGGCTGCATCCGGTTCATGACACCGTGGTCAAGACCTACCGGCACCTGAACTTTTTCCAGCACGAGTGCTACCTGAAGGTTCGCACGCCGCGTGTGAAGCTTGGGGACGGATCGGTTCGCCTGGTCGAGCCGGACTTCGCTGGGCGGTTGTCGGGCTTCACGCTGTTGTTCGAGGCGCTGGTGCTGATGTTGTCGCAGCAGATGCCGTTCGCGGCCGTTGCGCGCATCGTGGGCGAGTCGGCGTACCGGTGCATGCAGGTGTGCAACCGCTATGTCGAGATGGCCCTGGAGCAGGCCGACTTCAGCGACGTCACGTCGCTGGCCATCGACGAGACGTCGCGCGCTCGCGGCCACGACTATGTGACCTTGGCTGCCGATGCCCAGGCGCGACGCGTGATCTTCGTGACTGAGGGGCGGGACGCCAAAGCCGTGAAGGCGCTGGCTGACGATCTGGCAGCTCATGGCTGCCCTCCCGAACAGATCACCTCGGTGAGCATCGACATGTCGCCCGCGTTCATCAAGGGCGTAAGCGACCAGTTGCCCAACGCGCAGATCACCTTCGACAAGTTCCACCTTGTCGGACATGCGAACGCGGCCGTGGACAAAACCAGGCGCATCGAGCAGCGCACCGAGAAGTCCCTCAAGGGCATGCGCTGGACGCTGCTCAAGGATGTCTTCAGCCTCAAACCGACGGCCGGCGCAGCATTGCACGGGCTGATCACGGCACCCAAGCTCACACGGACGGCCCGCGCGTGGCTCTACAAGGAGCAGTTGCGCGAGGCGCTTGACCGAAAGCAGATCAACGTGATGCGCGAGAGGCTCAAGCACTGGTGCGTCTGCGTGATGCGATCCAAGGTCGAGGCGATGAAGGAAGTCGCAGCCCTCGTGCGCCGCCACATGGACGGCATCGTCGCCTGGGCGCAGACCCGTCAGACCAACGGCTTCCTTGAAGCCATCAATGGCCTGTTCCAGTCCGCCAAGCGCAGAGCTCGCGGCTTCAAACGCCTGTCCACCATCAAGACCGTCATCTTCCTGATTGCCGGCAAGCTGGACTTCCAAACGTTCAACCCGCATGCCCGGCAACCCACTTGAAATTCAAGAGAGCCAGAAAACCTGACCTAACGCATGCCAAAGCTGCAGCAACTTCTGCGTTGGGTCACGTTGGGGTCAGTGGCAGACATCGCTGCCGATGTTGAATCCACCCAAGCCGCAGTACCATCTGGACTTGGAGTGGTGGGCGGTACAGGGTTCGAACCTGTGACCCCTACCATGTCAAGGTAGTGCTCTACCGCTGAGCTAACCGCCCGAATCCCTCGCTAGCATTGCGCTGTGCAGGGCGCGCATTCTAGCGCAGGGATTCATCGACCACAAGCCCCACCCGCACCCGAATACTCCACTGCCCTAGGCCAGGCTTGCCGTTTTGAGCTTCTGGATCTGGTCGCGTATTTGCGCTGCGGCCTCGAACTCAAGATCCTTTGCGTGCTGATACATCTTCTGCTCCAGGCTCTTGAGCTTGCCGGCGATTTCCGCGGGTTTCATGGCGCGGTAATCGGGTGTCTCCTCAGCGACCTGACGCGACTTCGAACGCCCCTTGCCCGACTTCTTCTCGGCTGCATCTTCGCGCGCACCTTCCATGATGTCGGAGATCGGCCTCTCGACAGATTCAGGCGTGATGCCATGTTCCAGGTTGTACTCGACCTGCTTTTCACGGCGGCGATCGCTCTCGTCGATCGCTGCCTGCATCGAACGGGTCATCTTGTCGGCATACAAAATGGCCTTGCCGCGCAAATTGCGTGCGGCGCGCCCAATGGTCTGGATCAGCGAACCGGTCGACCGCAGGAAGCCTTCCTTGTCGGCATCCAGGATCGCCACCAGCGACACTTCCGGCATGTCCAAGCCCTCGCGCAGCAGATTGATGCCGACGAGCACATCGAATTTGCCCAGACGCAGGTCGCGAATGATTTCCACACGCTCTACGGTGTCGATATCCGAGTGCAGATAGCGCACCCGAATGCCATGCTCGCCCAGGTACTCGGTGAGGTTTTCGGCCATGCGCTTGGTCAATGTGGTCACCAGCACGCGGTCGCCGAGCTTGATGCGTTCGTGAATCTCCGACATGAGGTCATCGACCTGCGTGCCCACCGGACGGATCTCCACTACCGGGTCGATCAAGCCAGTCGGGCGCACCACCAACTCCGTAACCTCGCCAGCCGACTCGCGCAACTCGTAAGGACCCGGTGTCGCTGACACGTAAATGCTGCGCGGCGAACGCGCTTCCCACTCTTCGAACCGCAGCGGCCGGTTATCCAGCGCAGACGGCAAGCGGAAGCCGAACTCCACCAGCGTTTCCTTGCGCGAGCGGTCGCCTTTGTACATCGCGCCGATCTGCGGAATGGTCACGTGCGATTCGTCGATGACCAGTAGCGCGTCCGGCGGCAGGTAATCGAACAAGGTCGGCGGCGGCTCGCCGGGTGCCTTGCCGGTGAGATGCCGCGAGTAGTTTTCGATACCGTTGCAGAAACCCACTTCGGCCATCATTTCCAGATCGAACTGCGTGCGCTGCGCCAGACGCTGCGCCTCGACCAACTTGTTCTGCGAGTAGAGCTGCTCAAGCCGCTCTTTCAACTCTTCTTTGATGGTGTCTACCGCACTCAACGTGCGCTCACGCGTCGTGGCGTAATGCGTTTTCGGGTACACGGTATAGCGCTGCAGCTTGCGCAAGGTCTCGCCGGTGAGCGGATCGAACAGCGTCAGCTGCTCGATGTCGCCATCGAACAACTCGATGCGCAGGGCCTCGGTATCCGACTCGGCAGGGAACACATCCAGCACCTCGCCGCGCACGCGAAAAGCGCCGCGCGTGAGCTCGAACTCGTTACGGGTGTACTGCAGGTCGGTGAGATGACGGATCAACTGACGCTGATCGATGTGTTCGCCAATCGACAGGATCAGGCGCAGCGACAAATAGTCTTCCGGCGCGCCGAGGCCATAGATTGCCGACACCGTCGCCACCACCAGCGAATCGCGCCGCGACAGCAAGGTCTTGGTCGCCGACAAACGCATCTGCTCGATGTGTTCGTTGATCGAACTGTCCTTCTCGATGAAGGTGTCCGACGACGGCACGTAAGCCTCTGGCTGGTAATAGTCGTAGTAGCTGACGAAGTACTCCACCGCGTTGTGCGGGAAGAACGACTTGAACTCGCCATACAACTGCGCCGCCAGCGTCTTGTTCGGCGCCATTACCAGGGTCGGCTTCTGCACCTGCTGGACGACGTTAGCAATGGTGTAGGTCTTGCCCGAACCGGTCACCCCCAACAGCGTCTGTTTGGCCAGCCCAGCCTCAAAGTTGGCCACCAACTTGTCGATGGCGGCAGGCTGGTCGCCCGCTGGCGAGTATGGGGATACGAGCTGAAAACGGTCGGTCATGGAACGATCTCGGGGGAGGCTGCACGAATTTACGGAGGCCAACATCGGTAGAACCCTGACAGCCGTGCAAGTGGAGGCAGCGTTACTTGGCAGACAACCAATGTTGAGACTGCTTGCTCAACTTCAAGGAGAGGCGCAATGGATGCAGCAAGCTATTCGAACGCGAAAGGGTACACCGCAGTCCAGTTGCTCATCGTGATGGCGATCGTCGGAATCGGTGCAGCCATCGGTATACCTAGCTTCAAAAGCCTCATCGAGTGGCAGCGAGCGACCACCCGCGTGCACGTGCTGACCGCACATCTTGCGATGGCCAGAAGTTTTGCCGTGACACAAGGCGCGCCTGTCAGCATTTGCCCCTCTACGGACGGGGTTCGTTGCCGAACAGATCGCGACTGGAGCCACGGATGGATCCTCTTCAAGGATCCAGAGCGCGGCGTACAGCCGCAAAGCGCCGCATCCGTCATCAGAGTGGAGCATGCCTCCTCCACCGGCGGCCTCGACATCACCAGCACCGTCGGAAGATCCATCGTTCGTTTCCTGCCGAACGGCCGCAGCAGCGGCACGAACATCACCATCAGCTTATGCAGCAACGCTCGGCGACTCGCTGACGTAGTGGTCAACAACTCGGGAAGAGCACGTACCGTCCGCTACACCAGTTCTGTGAGCTGCATGGCCCGATAAGCAGGCGAACAAAAAAGCCGCGACACGTCGCGGCTTTTTTGTTTCATCTTGGCGCCCGAAGTTGGACTCGAACCAACGACCCCCTGATTAACAGTCAAGTGCTCTAACCGGCTGAGCTATTCGGGCGTGGAGGCGCATTCTAGACGCAACTTCGCAGCAGCGCAACACCTAGCACAAGCTACCAGCAGCCTGGAGTGGCAGTCGCGCTCGGCGTCTTCACCCCTGCCTGGTTCAACGTCAGCGTGCCGCACTTGTCGTTGGCTTGGCTGCCCTGAGGGGCAGCGGTCAAGGTAAAGGTCGACTGCGTGGTCGCGAGCGTGATGTTGTATTGCGCTGTACCACCTTCGCGCGGCGACTGGATGGTCGTCGACCCGTTTCCAAACTTGAAACTGGCATAGGTGTTGTTAGTCGTATGCGAGCGTTCCAACAACTGCGAGTATTCGACCAGGTCGGCCTTGGCCTGCGCTCGGCGAGACTTGCGAACATGGTCGGCGTAAGACGGGTAGGCGACAGCCGCCAGGATGCCGATGATCGCGACGACGATCATCAACTCGATCAAGGTAAAGCCACCGGCGCCAGCACGCTGGCGAAATTGCCTAGACAGGGAGCGCGAGAGGTCTAAGGGCATTGACAATCTCCGTTACTGAAGCTGGCGCCAGGACTGGCGGCCGCAAGGATAAGGAACATACATGGGTGCGGCACCGGCTACGCTGACGATCATCCAGCAGCCCGAACCTGGAGGAACAGTGGGCGCCGCAGAACCATCCTTGGGATTGACCTTAGGCTCGAGCCTGGGCACGACCGACACGCCCACGTCCTTGACCGGAGCATTGCCACCGGTGTTGAGAGAGATGCCCGCTGAACCGTTAGCGAGCGTAGACCCTCCGATGCCGCCCATTCGCACACCAGATAGGGCGCCCACGCCCGTTCTCGGATTCAGCCCGAACAACCAGTTCACACCATCGGTACTGCACCCGCTGCTGATCGCGAGCGGCGCATAGGTGGGCATGAACAAGATTCCCGATACGAGTTCCGGATAACCCACAAATCGTTCACCGGCGGGCAGATCCACGTACCAACCAAGCGACGTCGAGGGGGCATTGCCTTGCTGCAGGGATCGAGTAGTACCAGAAGTACCACTGCTGACAGAAAATGGCGTCAGGTTCGCCCTGGTTAGGGTTGTGGAGATCACCCCATCCACCTTATCCGTGAAACCATACAGGCTTTGCGTCTGCAGCGCGGAACTCGCCTGGTTATCTTTATCAAACGAAAAACTACCGGTGCCGAACAAGACCAGAACTCCACCGTTCTCTCCGGAAGCGGCCTGCAGTCCACCGGTGATTGGCTGACGGTAGTTCAAACCACCTTCGGAATAAGTCCCTGTCGTGAACGCGGGAACGGTCACTGATGTTGCGGTTGATGTGAGATCGAACTTCCAAATCGCTCCACGAAGATCGGCCGCATAGACCGTGTCAGCATATCCATCGCGCGTGCGAGCCGGCTTGTTGGTGGTCGGGTCGATCGTCAGATTATCGATACGGTCCAACACAATGAGATTGCCGAGTCCGTTGTTACCACTGATTTTGGTTGCCGCTGTTGTGCCTGCCGGCTCCGTTGCCTCGATCATATGAATCGTCGGCGTGGAACTGGTCCCGATATCGACCACGAACAACACCGCCTTGCCGCTGGCGCTAGCATAGCCGTTGCCGAAGATCGCCTTCCAGCTGACCGTTCCATTGGCCGCGCGCACCGGAACGATGACGGGCTTGCCGAGCACATGCCCGATGTTCGCGCGCACAGTGGCATCGCCACTGAGATCATTGATCTCCCAGAGACGGCTACTGGCGCCGAAGCTTGCCGGATTGGTGACGTCCAATGCGAAGACACCGCGACCACCCGCACCCGTGGTGCCGACCAGCGTCGTCTGCCAGGCGTTGTTGTAGTACGTATCTCCTACCGCAATCGGACCATCGACGAAGTAACGATGATCAAAATTGGGCAACGTAGATGACTTATTGACTTGGTAGGGCAGCAACAGATTTCCCATGTGGCCATATGACGTCGCGGGCACATACGCAAAGCGCTCACGGCCACCACCTCCGGTGACGGCACCAGTGCTGTCGATGCCGCCATCGACGGCATGCAGCATGCCGTCATTGGCCCCTGCGTACACCATATAGGCCTTATTGCGCTTGCTATTGAGATAGTCGGTATAGCTAGTCCCCAGCGTACCGCCCAAGCCACGATATCCATAGTCGTCGACCGGTGCACTGATCACCGGGGTGGAATTGACGATATCGCCGAGAACGGTGCTCCGGTCGCGGAACTTGCCACCCTGCTGAACTTCGCCACTACGGTCACCCAGTAGATAATTGGCGGCAGTCGCGGCGGTTGCACCAAGACTGGTCAGGTCCGACTGCGAGCAGAGCGATTGACTGGGATACAACGTCGCGGACAAACCACATAGACCGCTTAAGCTGATGCTCGTGCCATCGAATTTTCGCACATTACTGCCATCGTTGAAGTAAACATTGCGTGCACTGGCTGCAGGCATCTGTGCAGATGCCTCCCAGAGCGGAGTAAAGCGCGCTTCGCGCGTATCCGGATCAACCGAGACCTGATTGGCCTTCAGCTTGCTGGACCAATCCGTGCCGTTGTTGCTGATCTGGTACTCAGGAGTCACGGTCAACGAGCCTGCACCGATGCGCGCACCCGTCAACGCCAGCGTGCCAGACGGCGAGTTGGCAGCACTGGCGGCCGACAGCACTCGACGCATCGCAGCGGTCACTTCATTAGGGCTCTTGGCATTGATGAACTGACCACGGCTATTGATGGTGGCATGCCAGAGCTCATCGATCACGCGGCCATCATCATTCACCAGTGGATCGCCATCAGCGTTCCAGTTGGGAGCATTGGCATAAGGGTCCCTGGTGGCCGCCTGATTGACTTCGTAAATACTTCCCTGTGCGCCCAAGGTGATCGCATAGAAGTTCATATGCAGATCTTTCTGACAATCCAAACGCTTCCAGTCGGCGGATGTCTTGTCGAGGGTTGCGCACTTTTCGTCAACAGGCACCAAGCCGCCGGTGAAACCCTGCCCAGTCACCAAAGGCGTGTTTACACCAGAATAATAGCTGGCAGCGATGTCAGCGATCGTTTCGCTATAGCCGTCGGCAAATGGCAACGCAGGAAAATTCACAGTCCCTGTCGAGTCGGCATTTCCATACGTCGCACTAGGAACATTGGGAGAGGCTTGGGCATTGGGATTCGTATAACCATCGGTAAATAGCATGCCGCCGTTTTTTTGACATGCACGCAACACCGGCGCTCCGAAATCGGTTCGCCTGAACTGCTGGCCCAAATACTCGATAGCCACACGATTGGGCGTACCGCCAAGTGGTATGAGGTGATAGATCTGCTCGAACAACGTTTTACGCGAAGTATCGTCGCCGATGTCATACATGGTCGGCTGCTTACGATTATTGATCGTAAAGTAACCAACCCGCATATTATCGACATTGGCCAATGTCCGTGACTCGGAACCAATAATGGAAAGAATACGATTACGATGATATTGGAACCAATTGGCAAAGTTATTTGATGCGTTATTAAAATCCGTAGTGGTCAAGTAATTTGACTTCAAAATCTGATATCGCCGCATATTGCAACCAGGCCCGCAAGCATTTGCAATAATCGGCCTATTAACATCATTTGAATTGTATCCTGTCGGTGCCGGAGCAGCAACAGGCAAGTAAAATGTCGCAGGAATATAGGAGATTTGCACAGAACAATTGGCACCAACATGGGCATTGGAGGTAATCGTTGACCACGCCCCACCAGTACCCCGCACTCCATCGAAACCATTGGAATTACAAATCCTGGCAGTGGAAGGTTCTGTCGTCCGATATCGCGTCCCAGAGGGAATCGTCATACCAATCACGAACCGGAATGAATTATCGCTAGTCACCTCCCTCGGCTGACCAAGCCCGACGATCGTGCCATACTTACTCATTCTTATTTGGCCATTAGCGTCGCCATAAACAGCGGGATCGCGCGAATCCGCCCGTGCGGCAGTAAAATCAGCCTGCTTCCACAAGGTCCGATCAGCCTTGGTCCACGGATCGTACTGGATCGCAGGATCAAAATAATTTGCATTATATGTGGGCGATCTTGCGAAACCAAATTGATCCAGCGGAGGGAGAGCAACGCCAATAGGAAAAGCCGAGTTATAATCCGGAAAAGGAAATAAGTAAACATAACAATCCTGAGAATCACGAAGACAGTTATCCTCACTATTAAAGAAACTTCCGTCAGCCTTAAAAAAACTTGAGTTACTAGTATTCCATTGAAGCCGCCCATCGCCGCCCTTGAAAATACGCTCGAAAGTCATCGAGTTCGAATCATCCACCACCACGATGAATGCCGGCGGGACCGGAGTGCCATTATTAAGTGGGGCCTGCACCAACTTTTCTTGGCCCTGCGCCGCGATCAAGTTGTAGACAAAGTAACCGCCCATCGTAATCAGGACGACGACGGAGGCAATAGCCGTTTTGAGAATGCGACGAGACATGCAGACGGCCTCAGAGCTTGAAGATGGAGTCAATCGACGCCGACGAAGATGCATCCGTCGTCGCATCGTTGGCGAAGGTGGTGATTTGATATACGGGAGTTACCGGATCTACCGTATTGCCCATCGCGAGCGAGCCTCCCCCGATGATGCATGATTCGATGCGCCGCACATTGACCGCCTCATGCACCGACACAGCCTTATTACGTGCCCAGGCCACCGGATCGAATGCGGTATCACAGTTTTGCTGGATATCAGTATCCGCAACCGTTGCGTCGCTGGGAGCGCTCTTGCGATTGGCGATGGCTTCAATCGCCCGCTCGCTCCTACGCGTCACGCCCTCGGCATTCTGGAAGGCGATGTTGGTCACCAGATAATTGGACGCCATTTTCTCCTGCATCCCTGCCACCTGCATGCCGGCGATCCCGATCAACGCCAATAGGATCAACATGATCAAGGCAACATAGAGCACTGCCCCACGGGGGCGGGAGGGCATTGGGCGGCGGCGAGCGACTGCATTCATTGGTCAATTCCCGAACAGGCGATTGCGTAAGGCGATCGTGGATTCGTACGTCATTCGGTAACGGCCATCCGTCTGGGTGGGCGGCGCAAACGAGACGCCCAACGCACTGGGATAACTCAACGCAGTTGCCGGGCCTTCGGCGGTAGAACGTGCGGGACTGCGTGCCAGGATGCCAACCTGAACTTGCCCGACCCGTCTCCACTGCCCCGCCGCGGTGGAATCGGTGTTAATAGAGACGTCGCTCGCGATCGCCTGGGTGCTGATGTTTCCCAACGGTGGCGAGGTATTGGATATGTTTGCAGTCTGATCGAGCCCGAACAACAACTGCATGTTCTCGATCCCTTCGACCAGCTCTTCCGGCGTGCCGTAATCGTCAACGCCATTGGACCGTGCGCGCATCAGTGCAGGCTCGCCTGAAGTCGCAGATGTGCCGACGTAATACACCAGCGACTCGGCGCGGTAGAGCATGGTCTGTCCGCTTGGGCGTGTGGAGTAATTGGACAAATTGGTCCCGGTGGCAGTGACCTTGCCGCTGACATAGGTGCCTTTGAACACCGTGGCATGATCGCAGTCCGCAACTCCGAACACGTTCGGTGCCGCTTGCCCCCCTTCTGTCAAACGCAGTCCGGCGGTGGCATCAAAGCCCACGACGCTATCGCTGCCTGTGGTCAACGCCTTGATCGGCACGCCTTCCGGGGCCAGGTAACGCAACACCAAGATATCGCTGCCACCGCGAGGATTGAGTTTGGTAATCGCAGCGGGCAGATTCACCGGCACTGCCCAGGTATCTCCGAGGGTCAGCGTGCCGGGCGGCTTGGTGTTAGGCGCCTCGTAGCCTTGCACGCTAATGCTGAAATCCAGCGGATGACCTGAACCACTGACCGCACCGGTATTGATGGCCGGATCCCCTTCCCCGCGCACAAAATGAGCCTGGTCGTTGACGCACCCGAAATGCCCGGCCATGCGAATGTCGCGCTGGAGGAAATCCATCGCGAAACGTCCGTTTTCCTGCGCACGCGCACTACCTTCGGCCAACATCGACGCGGTACGCGACGCAGAAAAGACCTGGATGACTCCCAGCATCAGCACCAGGCCGATGACCATCGCGATCATCATCTCCACCAAGCTGATGCCGGCAGCAGTGCGTTGGTTAGAAAAACGCCGCGTCATAGCTGCGATACCAGGGTGAAGGTAGTCTGGGCGTTGGGATTATTGGCATCCCAACGCTGATCCCCCAACTGATGCCAACGGTGACCTGGCCGTTATTATTGAGAACGGTTGCACTGGCGCCTTCGCCCAATGCGCGCACGACCTGGCATTTCCAACGCGAGATATTGTCAGCGATGGCCACGCTCCCGAGAGGCCGACTGCAGCTGGCTGCAGTCACAGTGTTTGCGGAAAAGGTGGCATCGGTATACCAGGCAGACTGGAAGCGGTTGCTTCGCATCTGGTCCATCAAGTCATACGCCAGGTTGGTCGCCTGGGTGCGGTAGTTGGAACTCTGCACGAACCGCACATTCGCCGTCTGCAACAGCGCAAAGCCGAGCAGGCCAAATGCGAGAACGACGATAGCTATCAACACCTCAAGCAGACTGAATCCCCTGGTGAGAGAGGGCGAAACGAAGGGACGGAGCATCATTGGCAGGAGCTCTTCTGAGACGTGATCTGGCCGGCGGCATTGACGAACAGGGTGCGACGCAGCGCCTGCCCATCGCAGGTCACCGGCTGCAGCGTGATCTGTTGGTTGGTGGACGCGACCCTGCGCCCACGCCCATCGAAGGCAATCACGGCGCCAGAAGGACCGGTGCTGGACAGTGAGGTGTCGATCGCGACGAAGCGCAGGACCGTATCGCCAGTTTTGAATGCCCCATCGCCATCCGTATCGGCCCAGGCCAGCATTCCTGCCCCCCAATTGTTGTCGCATTCGGCCCCGGATGCGCTGCCGCAGACACCGCCACCACGGCGATTGCGAATGGCCTCACTGCGCGCCACCGACAGCAGACCGAGGGTCTCGTTGGCGCTGCTCGCGACTCGATTGGAGCGAAGCGTTCCGCGGAAGCTGGGAAAAGCGATGGTGAGCAAGATCGCCAGGACGACGATCGTGATCATGAGTTCCACGAGTGTAAAGCCGGCAGATCGGCGAAAAGACATTGAACGCTCCCCAGCGTGACGTGTGCAAGATGCTACGCCCGCCCCCTAGCAACAAGCACAAGGGGGACGAACGGTTGTTTCAGGGTCACCGACGCATGCGGCAGACGATCTTTCCGGCGAATTACGTTCCCCTACCACTTTTCGGCCATAGCTTGGAGATTCTCAAGCCCTAGGTCGCCACCCGATAACAAGGCCGGTAGTCCCCCGAGATCTTCATCCGCCGTTGCTCGACGAAGCCACGCAGAAGGTCGTCCAGGGCCTGCATGATCTCGGGATCGCCGTGGAGTTCGAAGGGGCCGAATTGCTCGATGCGGCGCATGCCGTCTTCCTTCACGTTGCCGGCGACAATGCCGGAGAAGGCGCGACGCAGGTCGGCGGCCAGGGCTGCTGCCGGGCGACCGTGATGCAGGTCCAGCGCGGCCATCGCCGCGTGGCTGGGCTCGAACGGCTTCTGGTACTCCAGCGGAATGTGCACCGACCAGTTGAAGTAGTACGAGTCCTTTTGGTCCTTGCGGTGCGCGCGCACCTCGTGGACCCCTTCGGCCATGCGGCGCGCCACGGCGACCGGGTCGCCAACGACGATCTCGTAGCGCGAGGCAGCTGCATCGCCAAGGGTCAGGCGGATGAAGCGGTCGATCTGCTCGAAGTACTGCGCGGCGATGGTCGGGCCTGTAAGGATCAGCGGGAATGGCAGGTCCGCATTTTCTTCGCGCAACAGGATGCCGAGCAGGTAGAGAATTTCTTCTGCAGTGCCGACGCCGCCCGGGAACACCAGAATGCCATGACCGATGCGAACGAAGGCTTCGAGGCGCTTCTCGATGTCCGGCATGATCACCAGATGGTTGACGATCGGGTTCGGCGATTCGGCGGCGATGATGCCTGGCTCGGTAACGCCGATGTAGCGGGTGCTGTGTTTGCGCTGCTTGGCATGCGCGATGGTGGCACCTTTCATGGGGCCCTTCATCGCGCCCGGGCCACAGCCGGTGCAGATATCCAGCCCGCGCAGGCCGAGTTCATAGCCGACCTGCTTGGTGTACAGGTATTCGTCGCGCGAAATGGAATGCCCTCCCCAGCACACGACCAGATTCGGGTCCAACGGCTGCAGGATGCGCGCATTGCGCAACTGACCGAACACGGCATTGGTGATGCCTTCGCTGGTATCGAGATCGGCGCGTTGCGCTTCGAGTTCGATGGCCATGTAGGCAAGATCGCGCACCACGGCGAACAGCAGCTCGGCCACACCGCGGATGATGTCGCCATCGACGAACGCCATCGCCGGCGCGTTGCTCAGATCGATGCGGATGCCGCGATCCTGCTGGTTCACCTGGATGTCGAAATCCGGGTAGAGATCGCGCGCGGCGTGCGGGTCGTCCGATGCGCTGCCGCTGGTCAGCACGGCCAGCGCGCAACGGCGCAGCAGCTCATGCATGCCACCGCTGGATGCATCACGCAGCCTGGCCACTTCGGCCTTGGACAACACATCCAGGCCACCACGCGGGTAGACCCGCGCATCCACCACCGGCAGCGCCCGCGCTGCTGTACTGCTGAGTTCCATAGCATGCTCCTGTCGTCGACACAGAACTTTAGCGTACTCACCCGCACAAAAGAAAACGGCCGGGAGACCCCGGCCGTTTGTGCAAACTTCGACACGCTAGCCAGCTTTAGAACTGGTAGCGGAAGCCCAGCTGCAGCGCCCAGCGCGAGATGCCCTTGTCGTCGTAGACAGTGGACTGAGCCGGCTCGTTGAAACGGTACACATACTTGCCGGTTGCAGCATCAATACCGCCGTATTCAACAACGCGCTTGAAGCCTGGGAAAGCATATTCGTCCACGCGGCCCCAGTTCTTGTTGAGAAAGTTGCCCACGTTCATGACGTCAAGCCAGATCTGCGCTTTGTTGCCATCGAAAAAACCTGGAAGTTCCTGCTCGATGTGCAGGTCGAACTGATTCACCCACGAATTACGCACCGCGTTACGACCGGCAAGTTGTCCCTGATGAGTGGAGAGATACTGGTCGTTGTTCACGTAATTCCAGAATGCATTCTCTTCAGCCGCACTTCCGAACAGAACATCGCCGCGCCCCTTTGGAATGTAGAGCAGATCGTTGGCTCGACCATCGCCATTTGCATCGTTGTCGAACGTGTAGCTGTACGGACGGCCGCTTCGCCCCTGATAGACCAGGCCTAACTTGGTGGCATAGTCACCAAAGAAGTTGTGCTTCCACTGCAAGGTGCCGAGGAAACTATCCTTGATCTCATACGCAGAAGTCGCGTTGACTTCTTCATTCGCCTGGAACGCTGCGGTGTTGAGCAGCTGCGAACCCGACGTGGAGCTAGTCAGACCGCTGACTTCCTTCGCGTTTGAGTAGGTGTAGGCCAAGCTCCATGACCAGTCGCTATCATTGAAGGGCTTGTTCAAACCAACAGTGAAGCTTTGCGTCGCACCCTCACTGGTCGGACGCGCAATGATGGCGTCATTGAAGCGCTGATCGCTATTTGCACGCGCCAGCGCATTGCCGGACACACGCCCCTGGTTGTCCCAGTTAGCGCGGTTGCGACCAACTGCGTTCCAGTAGATCTGGCGACCATCCTGACCAACCGCAGTCGGCGCACCCAGATTGAGCTGCTGGTAATAGATCGCCTCGTTGACCCTGGTAACCACACCTTCCAGAGAGCCAATGATGCCGTGCCACGGAAGCTCTGCATCAAACGCCAAATTGGCTTTCCAAACCGATGGCTGCCCGAGATCCTTGTCGACAAAGTCGACTGACTGGGTCGCGCCGCCGGTCCCAGTCGGCTGATTATTGACATCCGGGGTGAAACGGATATTGCCACGGGTGATTTGGGATGCGTTACGGAAATTGTAATCCGTGTAAGCCAAGCCGGTATTGGAGAATGGATTGGACAACCACACAGAAGCAGCAGCACCCTGGAACAGACCAACGCCACCACGCAACTGGGTCGGACGGTCCGCATCGAATGTGTAGTTGAAGCCGAAGCGTGGCTGCCACAGATCGTTACCATCGATCGTAGCGTCATTACGCACGCCGAATGCGTCGAATGCGGTCTGATTGAACTGCGGGCTGTTCGGAACCAGCTGTTTTTCATAACGCAGACCGAAGGTCAACGTCAGATTACTGTTGACCGCCCAAGTGTCCTGCACAAACAGTCCAAGATTACGCAAGCCCCAATTCGCTGCGATGTCATCGATGTTCCTGGTATTCGAGGACGAATAGCGGTAAGACACAGGCCTGTTGGCGCGGTAAGCGGCGATCGATTCGAAGCTGTAGGAGCCGAACACGCGCGGACCATACAGGTTGAAAATATCGTTATCTTCGTAGTCGAACCCGAATTTCACCGTGTGATCGTTGAGAAACAGGTTGCCTGCGAAGAAGGCGTTCCAAGTTTTGGTACGCAACTCATTGGCTTGGGTATTCGCCTCGGTACCCAGGTTGACCGAGTTAGCGCCGACACGGACATTGATGGCCGGCAGCTGCGAGGCAGCGGTACGTATCGCCGAATAGTCGCGATAAGACACCTTGGCCTCAGTAGAGAAGTCCTCGGTCCAATCGCTGAACAATTGCGCGGTGTAGGTCTCCAATTCGAAATCGCGCACGTAGTGGTACGAATTCAATGCCAACGAGCTGGTGCTGAATCCATTGAGGTTCGCAGTGCTTTGCTCGGACTTGCCATAGCGGAACGAGCCACGGTGCTTATCGCTGATGTTCCAATCCAGCTTGAAGCCCTTTTCCTCAGAGTCAGAATCCAGTGCAGGAAGCGCGAGCGTCCCTGGGTCGAACCCATACACATTGCGCGAAATATCAACGATCTCGTCAACCTGCGCCTGCGAGATGTTCACGGTATTGCTAGCTCCAGAACCAGTTGGACCAAAGCCGCTGTTACCGTTGAACACGCCCTTGCCCTTGTACTTCTCGTAATTCGCGAAGAAGAACAATTTGTCTTTGACGATCGGGCCGCCCAGGGTCAAACCATACGTCGCTTCGTTGTCGAACAGCTGCGGGCGAATACCGTTCTGATTCTTGCCTGACCAATCGTTGTCACGATAGGTGCCATAGACCGACCCGTGAAACTCGTTGGTGCCGGACTTGGTGACCGCATTAATCACGCCGCCGGTGCCACCGTTAATGGTGACGTCGTAGTTCGCCACGTCTACCGAGATTTCATCGATGACGTCCATCGAAAACGGCTGGCGCGGTGTCGGCAGGCTGTTGGATTCCAGACCGAAGGCGTCGTTGGTGCTGATGCCGTCGACGCGGATCGCGTTGTAGCGCGGATTTTGGCCGGCGATGGAGATTTCGTTGCGGGCCTTGTCGGTTTGCGCAACGCGCGGATCCAGGCGCACATAGTCCTGCAGGTTACGGTTGATCGACGGCAGCGACTCGATTTCTTCGCGGGTCACGTTGGTGCCGGTACCCATCTTGTTGGCGCTGAAAATGTCCGAGCCGTAGTTGCCGGCGATCACCTGCACGGTGCCCAGCGTGGCCAGATCGCTACCCAGGGCGGCATCGACCTGATTGACCTTGTCCAGGTTCAAATACACGCCTTCGCGGGTGGTGTTGCCAGCACCGGAGGCGGTGATGGTGATGGTGTAAGGGCCGCCCACACGCAAGCCGCGCGCGTTATAGCGTCCACTGGCATCAGTGGTGGCGCGGCTGACCGTTCCGGACTCCACGTGCGTGATGGTGACTTCGGCATTCGGGACGGGCTGGCCGCCACTACTGGTCACCAAGCCGGCAACGCCAGCCGAGGTACTTTGCGCAAACACGGGAGCGGCGGCGAGCGCGGCGACAAGGCCAAGCGTCAGCTTGGACATGCGGAGACAACGGGGGTGGGTCATTTCAGTAGCCTCGATGCAGGTTGGCAGTGACAGAAAGGCGCAGTCAGCCCAACCGTTCCCGGGGGTGGGCTGCCGATGATCTGGGGTCCCTTGCCGTGCGGCTGGTTACTTCTGCAACTTTTAACAACAGATTAACAAGCTAAGACCTACCTGTGACGGCGACGTGACAAAGTTCACGTTCTGCAACACGCACTGCGTAGGTGAAGGTGCAAGCGCCAGATTGCGCAAAGTCGCAGCGGCATGGAGATGGGCGTCTCATCTCTTCAGCCGTTGAAGCACCAGAAGAGATCTGAGCGATCAAATGGCTGCCGTCGCCTATCGTCTGCGCGCGGCGCATGTCGACGTCATATGCCGACTGCACTTCGAAATATGACACCCAACTGCGATATCACCAAAAATGCGCATATGCACTTCAAAAGGTGACGGGCGGCGACCAACATCCGGTAACAGACGCCTCAGCTACCTTTCTGGCGATATGTCGTGCTGGTCAGCCGCCTGCGCTCATGGGCAGCGAGCACACGAACCAAGGCGAAAATGGGTTGGAGCGCCCCCCCTGCTCATGCTCCTGCACACACGCGATGGGACCCGAGGGATTTCTTCCCCACTAAGAGCGGCTAACAACACGGAGCGAGCAGCTGTCAGCTGGGCGCGGACGGCGCGCTCAGAACCACAGTGCAAGGGTGGTGCCTGCCGATTCCGAGCGCCGGCCGCGCCCGCCTGGCGGCTACGCAGTCGTTTTGTTAGCGGCTCTAACGCGCTAGATCGATGCCGGCAGCTTGAAGTACGTCCCCAGGCCGTCCAGGAACATCTGTACGGAGATGGCAACCAGCAGCATGCCCATCAGGCGCTCGATGGCCGTGAGCGCGCGGTGTCCGAGCAGTTTGTACAGCAGCGGTGCGGAGGCGAGGATCGACGAGGCGCCGATCCAGGCGATCATCAGCGCTAGGCTCCAGTCCCAAAGCCGCGTAGGCTCGTTGCTGCCCATGAGCATGACCGCGGCCATGCCGGATGGGCCGGCTACCAGCGGGATGGCCAGCGGCACGATGAAGGGCTCGCCGTCGGGGATTTCGCCCATCAGGCCTTCGGGCCGCGGAAAGATCATGCGGATACCGATCAGGAACAGCACGATGCCGCCGGCGATGGCCACCGATTCCTGGCGCAGATGCATCAGCTCCAGCGCGTATTTGCCGCACCACAGGAACGCCATCAACACGCACAGGGCGATCAGCAGTTCGCGCGCAAGCACGAAGCGCTGGCGCATGGGCGGCAGCGGCTTGAGCACGCTGAGAAATACCGGGATGTTGCCCAGCGGGTCGAGAATCAGGAACAGCAGCAGCGCCGCTGAAAGAATGGTCATACCGACGGACTCCAGATCGCACCGCGATGCGTCGCCCCAGCGGCGGACAACACGCTGACGCATGCAGGCGCGTAACGTACGGCATCGACCGCGTCGCTGTCTTCGTGATGGGTGAAAGCGCGTGCGCGCAATGCGGTGCGCATCGGGCCGGGTTGCAGGCCGCTGACGCGGACCGGGCCAGCGGCGGTTTCATGATGCAGGCTCGCGATGAGGCCGCGCTGCGCATGCTGAGCGGCGCCATATGCGCCCCAATAGGCCTGGCCGACGCGTGCGGGGTCGTCCACCACAAACACCACGGCTGCGTCGTGCTGCTGACGCAATAAAGGCAGGCATGCCTGGGTCAGCCACGCGCGCGCGGTCAGGTTGACATGCAAGGTGCGCGCGAAATCGGCGGGAGCGGCAAGTTCGGCCGGCGTCAGGCCGGCAAAGTCGGCAGCGCACTGCAGCAAGCCATGCAGGCCGCCGAGCTCAGTCTGCAACCGTTGCGCGAGCGTGGCGTAGTCGTCTGGTGTTGCGCCGGCCAGATCCAGCGGATACAGCAGCGGCTCGCTACCCAGCGCTGCAACTGCGTCGTACAGGCGTTCCAGCGGGCGCAGCTTGCGGCCAAGCAAGACCACCGTGGCGCCTGCGGCCGCGCATGCCTGTGCCGCGGCGGCGCCAAGGCCACCGGCAGCGCCGGTGATCAGCACGACGCGACCCGCCAAGGCGGCGGTTTGAGGCTGGGCCTGCACCGAACTCACGGCTGATAGGCCTCGCTGACGATGCGCTTGAGCTCGCCGACTTCAAACAACTTCAGGGTGATGTCGCAGCCGCCAATCAGCTCGCCATGAATGAACAATTGCGGAAAGGTCGGCCAGTTGGAATAGCGCGGTAGATTCGCACGCACCTCGGGTTCTTCCAGCACGTTGATGGTGCGCAGCTGGTCGGCACCGGCGGCCACCAGGGCCTGCACGGCGCGGCTGGAAAACTCGCACATCGGGAATTGCGGGGTACCTTTCATGAACAGCACGATCGGGTGTTGTTCGACTTCGGCCTGGATCCGTTCCATCACCAGCATTGGACTCTCCTGACTGGGAGCGGCAGGCCCGACCGCCGGGTCGGATAGACTTCCGCAAAGGCACGCATTGTAAGCCTTCAGCGCGACCTATCGCCGCACTCCCTTCGCTGCCACTGACATCATGCCGATCGAACACGTTGCACTGCCCTACTCCCGCGCGGCCCTGGAGCCGCATCTTTCCTCTGCAACACTGGGGGCGCACCACGGCGTCTGTCACCGCAGCGAGGTGGAGCAGCTCAACGCGCGCATCGAAGGCAGCGAGTTTGCCGAGCTGACGCTGGAACAGATCATCGCGCAGGCGCAGGGCACGCTGTTTCATCTCGCCGCGCAGGTGTGGAACCACAACTTCTATTGGCAGTGCCTGCGTCCGCGTGCTGGCGGCGAGCCGCTTGGACAGCTCGGCGAGCGCATCGCCAAATCCTTCGGCGACTTCGTGCATTTCAAACTAGAGTTCAATCGCATGGCCTTGACCAGCTTCGGCTCGGGTTGGGTGTGGCTGGTGCAACGCCCGGACGGCGCGCTGGCAGTGGTCGCCACACCCAATGCCTCCACCCCGCTCACCGGGCCGGACATTCCGCTCCTCGCTTGCGATATCTGGGAACATGCGTACTACCTGGACTACCAACAGGATCGCGCGCGCTACCTGGATGCGTTCTGGAAGCTGGTCAACTGGGATTTTGTCGCAAGCCGGCTGGGCTGACCTGACCGCTCAGCTTGCGTCAGCAGATGGGCACTGGTTCATCTGCTGACGAAGTTACCGAGCGTTTTCGAACCCGCACCACTGCGTCGTCGCGGAAAACGATTTGCACAGCGCTGGATCACCGCTGATGCGCTACGCGCATCAGCCTTCGTTCAAGCGCGCAACCACCGGCCCAACTTGCGCATCGCGCAGCAACGCCGCGCCTGCATCGCGCACTGCCAGTGCAAGCGCCTGCGTTGTCTCCGCGCGCAGTGTTGCGTGCCCTACCTTGCGGCCATTGCGGGCTTGTTTGCCGTAATCGTGCCAATGCCCACCCGGCACCGCCAGAAACGCGGTGGCATCCGGCATCGCACCCAGCCAGTTCAGCATGCAGGCATGGCCGCGCATCGCCGTGCTGCCCAGCGGCAAGCCAAGGACGGCACGCACATGATTTTCGAATTGCGAGGTTTCGGCGCCTTCGATGGTCCAATGCCCGGAGTTGTGCACGCGTGGCGCCATTTCGTTGGCAAGCAACTCACCGTCGCGCACGAACAGTTCCAGCGCAAACACGCCAACATAGTCGAGCCTTTCCGACACGGCACGCGCGTGCGATTCGGCCGATGCCTGCAGCGCCGCATCCACGCGCGCCGGCGCGATACTGGCCGACAACACGCCATCTACGTGCCAGTTCTCAGTCAGGGGCCAGGCACGGAATGCGCCATCGCGCCCACGCACTGCCACCACGCTGACCTCGCGCTGGAACGGCACGAACGCTTCCACGATCAACCCAACGTGTGCCGCCTGTGCGCCCAGTGCGTCCCACGCGGCATCGGCATCGGCGAGCGTCTTGATGCGGAACTGGCCCTTGCCGTCATAGCCGAAGCGGCGCGTCTTCAGCACGCACGGCGTACCGATCTGCGCAAGCGCTGCATCCAGGCCGGCGCGGTCGTCGATCGCGGCAAACTCCGGCACCGGAATGCCGAGCTCGCGGAACAAGGTTTTTTCGCTGAGCCGATCCTGCGCAACCGCCAGCGCAGCCGGACTCGGAAACACCGGCACCTGGACGGCAAGTTGCTGCGCGCTGGTGGCCGGCACGTTCTCGAAGTCGAAGGTGATCACATCCACCTGTTCGGCGAAGGCGGCAAGGGTCGCCACGTCATCGAAGGCGCCAACCTGCAGCGGCGCAACCTGCCCTGCGCAGGCATTGGCCGACGGATCGAATACCGCAAAGCGTATGCCGAGCGGCGCACCGGCCAGCACCAACATGCGCGCCAGCTGGCCGCCACCGAGAATACCGACCGTGGTCATTGACGCGGGTCGTCGCAGGCCATGACATCGTCGGTCTGCTTGGCGCGGAACTGCCCCAGTGCTTGACCGATCTGCGCCTGCTCGGGCGCCAGCATGGCCGCCGCAAACAACGCCGCATTGGCCGCACCCGCATTGCCGATGGCAAAGGTGGCCACCGGAATGCCGGCTGGCATCTGCACGATCGATAGCAGCGAATCCATGCCATTGAGCGCCTTGGACTGCACCGGCACACCAAGTACCGGCACCGCGGTCTTGGCAGCCAGCATGCCCGGCAGATGCGCCGCGCCGCCGGCACCGGCAATGATCGCGCGCAGGCCGCGTTCGCCAGCCTGTTCGGCGTAGGTGAACAATACGTCGGGGGTACGGTGCGCCGAGACCACCTTGACTTCGTACGGCACGCCCAGCGCGTCAAGCTTGTGAGCTGCGTGTTGCATGGTCTCCCAATCCGAACGGGAGCCCATCACGATGCCGACCAGCGGCACGGAGTGGTTGGAGGTCATGGCCCTGCCCTGCGGTAAAGACGTATTCTAGCCAATCTCCACGCAAGACAAGACTTCGATGGATCGCAAACTGCTCGACCTGCTGTGCTCGCCCGACACCCGCCAGCCGCTTTCGCTGCTCGACGTCAAGGGCCTGGAAGCACTGAACGCCGCCATTGCCGGCGGAACCCTGCAACGCGCCGACGGCACCGCCCAGACCCAGCCGCTGCGTGAGGCACTGATCACCCGCGACCGCAAGCAGATCTTCCGCGTCGATGACGGCATCCCGGTGCTGCTGGCCGAAGAGGCCATCGCCACCACGCAAATCGCCGACTTCCCCGAAAAGTGAGCCTACCCGTGCACACCGACGTGCCGGTCACGCCCCCGCCGAATCGATCGACGCCGATGTGGCACGCGCCCTGGCCGAAGACATCGGCAGCGGCGATGTGACCGCTGCGCTGTTGCCCGATCGGGCCGACAGCGCCTATCTGCTGTGCAAGCAGGATGCGGTCATCACCGGCCGCCCCTGGTTCGATGCCACCCACCGCGCGCTCGACCCGCAGGTGCGCATCGACTGGCTGGTGCACGAAGGCCAGCACGTGGCTGCCGGCACGGTGCTCGCACTGCTACAAGGGCGCAGCCGCAGCCTGGTCAGTGCCGAACGCACCTCGCTCAATTTCATGCAGACGCTGTCGGCCACGGCCACCACCACCGCGGCGTATGTGGCTGCGGTGGCCGGGACGCGCGCGCGCATCCTGGACACACGCAAGACACTGCCGGGCCTGCGCGCTGCGCAGAAATACGCTGTGCGCTGCGGCGGTGGCGACAATCACCGCATCGGCCTGTTCGACACGGTGATGCTCAAGGAAAACCACATCCGTGCCGCCGGGTCGTTGAGCGCTGCCTTGCATGCCGCACGCGCGCAGCAACCGCAGCTGCCGCTGGTGGTCGAAGTGGAAACGCTGGAGCAACTGCATGAGGCACTGCAGGTTGGCTGCACGCGTATCTTGATCGACGACTTCGACCAGGCCATGCGCCGCGAAGCGGTGCGTATCGTTGCCGCATTGCCGCTCGAACGACGCATTCCACTGGAAGTCTCCGGCAGCGTGGATCTGGCCGGCATTCGCGCCATTGCCGAAGACGGGGTGGACTGCATTTCGATTGGTGGGCTCACCAAGCACGTGCAGGCAGTGGATCTGTCACTCAAACTCGGCCCGCCGCCGACGCGCTGATTTCACGCGTGCGCGCAGCCGGCTCTGGCAGCCTGCCGCGATTGTTTTCGCGCAGGATCTGCAATGATCGTAAAACCTTGCCAGTGGCTCTGCTTGTTGCTGGCAGGTGTTGGAAGCAGCGCTGCGGCTGCGGAGGTGTGCGATATCCCGCCACGGTTCGGCACCAGCCCCGCTGCGATCGCCATCGTGCGCAGCGCCTGCAATGAGCATCGTCTCTGGCAACGCCCGTTTATCGATGCCAAGGGTCGCGTGGTCAGCCTGGGCGTCACCGAAGCCGAGTCGGGTTATCTCGCCGACCATGGTCTGGTCGCCTGGCAACGCGTTGCAGGCTATTGGCGCGACAGCGGCACACTTGCATCGATGAGCGGCCGCCCCGGCGCTTCCAGCTGCGCGGCACTGGATGGCACGCGCTACACCGCCAGCGACTGCCGCGCGTTTTTGATCGACAACCCGTGGTCGGCCGCTTTCATTTCCTGGGTAATGACGCAGTCGGGGCTGAGCGGTTTTCATCGCTCCGTACGCCATCTGGATTACATCCGCAGCGCCTATGACGACGGCGCCACCGGACCGTACCGGTTCACCGATCCGGCGGTCGAAAAGCCTGCGCCCGGCGATCTGCTGTGCCTGCTGCGCGGGCGCAGCACCGCACTGGGCTATGCCGGCCTGAAGGCTGCCCTCGGCGGCAGCGCACCGATGCCGTGGCAGTCGCATTGCGACGTGGTGGTGGCCGCCAATGTCGGCGGTGACCGCACGCTGTACCTGATCGGCGGCAATGTGTTCAACACGGTGATGATGCGCAAGATGCCGCTGGATCGCGCCGGTCGCGTGGTGTTGCCAACGCCGCAATCGGACAGCAGTCAGGAGCAGAATGAAGACAGCGTGGGCATCGCCAGCGAGTGCACGCCCGCGCACGAAGAACTGTGCGACTTCAATCGCCGCGACTGGGCAGCACTGCTGAAACTGCGGCCTGACGCGACAATGAGCGCACCGCCGCCGAGTGCGCCATTGCCGACACCCGGCATCGTGCCCACAGATCAGGCAATGCCGCCAGGCTTCCCGCGCGTTGTGCCGCCGCGTCCGGAGACGCAGCCTGCGCAGACGTAACAACAGCAACCTGAGTAAAGACGGATTCAAAGCCTCTCTCCTGCGGGAGAGGGATTGGGGTAAGGTACGGTGCGAAGCCCTTGTTCGCCCTCACCCAATGCGGCTTTGCACGCCCCCCCCCCCGTCCGGCGCTGCGCGCCACCTTCTCCCGAGCTGAGAAGCAATCCAAGCCCCTCACCTGCAGGAGAGGGGTTGGGGTAAGGGTGCGGGCGAAGCCACTTACATTCCGAATATCACGAGGCTTTGCACGTACCCTCATCCGCCCCTTTGGTGCCCCTTCTCCCGGAAGGAGAAGGGGTCAAGCACACAACAAAAAAGCAGGCCGAAGCCCGCTTTTCCGTCGTGCATCACACGCGATGCATGAGACAGCAGCGATTACTCGGCCGAAGCCGGAACGCCTTCGCCTTCTTCCACTGCCTTGATCGACAGACGGATGCGGCCCTGCTTGTCCACTTCCAGCACTTTGACGCGGACCAGATCGCCTTCCTTCAACTTGTCGCCGACCTTCTCCACGCGCTCGCTGGAAATCTGCGAGACGTGCACCAGACCGTCCTTGCCCGGCAGGATGGTGACGAACGCGCCGAAGTCCATGATCTTGGCGACCTTGCCTTCATAGATGCGGCCCGGCTCCACGTCCGAGGTGATCTGCTCGATGCGTGACTTCGCAGCCTGCGCGGCAATCGCGTTGACCGAGGCAATGATGATCGTGCCGTCGTCCTGGATGTCGATCTGCGTACCGGTTTCCTTGGTGATCGCCTGGATGGTCGAGCCGCCCTTGCCGATCACTTCACGGATCTTGTCCGGGTGAATCTTGATGGTCAGCAGGCGCGGCGCGTAGTCGCTCAGTTCCTGACGCGGTGTGGTCAGTGCATGCGCCATCTCGCCCAGAATGTGCAGACGACCAGCCTTGGCCTGCTGCAATGCCTGCTTCATGATCTCTTCGGTGATGCCTTCGATCTTGATGTCCATCTGCAGCGCGGACACGCCTTCGGCAGTACCGGCCACCTTGAAGTCCATGTCGCCCAGGTGATCTTCGTCGCCCAGGATGTCGGAAAGCACGACGAAGTCGTTGCCTTCCTTGACCAGGCCCATCGCGATACCGGCAACCGGCGCCTTGATCGGCACACCGGCGTCCATCAGCGCCAGCGAGCTACCGCACACCGATGCCATCGAGGACGAACCGTTGGACTCGGTAATTTCCGAAACCACGCGGATGGTGTACGGGAATTCTTCCAGGCTCGGCATCACGGCAAGCACGCCGCGCTTGGCCAGACGGCCGTGACCGATTTCGCGACGCTTCGGTGCACCGAAACGACCGCACTCGCCTACCGAGTACGGAGGGAAGTTGTAATGGAACAGGAAGTTTTCCTTGTACTCGCCCGAGACTGCGTCGATGACCTGACCGTCGCGTGCGGTGCCGAGCGTGGTGATCACGATCGCCTGCGTCTCGCCGCGGGTGAACAGCGCCGAGCCATGGGTCCGCGGCAGCACGCCGGCCTTGGCGCTGATCGGACGCACGGTATCCAGTGCACGGCCGTCGATACGCACCTTGGTGCTGAGCACCGAGCCACGCATGGTCTGGTATTCCAGCTCGCCGAATTCCTTGGCCAGATCACCGGCAGCCCAGCCTTCGATCGTGGCGCGCGGCGCCAGCGCACCCAGCACGTCCTTCTTGATCGCCGAAATCGCATCGCGGCGCTGCAGCTTGTCGCGCACCTGGAAAGCCGAAGCGAGCTGGTCGCCCACTGCTTCCTTCAGCGCGGCGATCATGCCGTCGTTCTTCGCCGGAGCCACCCAATCGGACGGCTTGGTGCCGGCTTCGACGGCCAGCTCGTTGATGATGTTGATGACTTTCTGCATTTCGCGATGGCCGAACGTCACCGCGCCCAGCATCACTTCTTCCGACAGCAACTCGGCTTCGGACTCGACCATCAGCACCGCATTGGCGGTACCGGCCACGACCAACTCCAGCTGCGAATCCTTCAGATCGGTCACGGTCGGGTTGAGAATGTATTCGCCATTCTTGTAACCGACCTTCGCCGCAGCGATCGGGCCGTTGAACGGAGTGCCGGCCAGCGACAGCGCGGCCGATGCGCCGATCAGCGCGGCGATATCGCCGTCGATGTCAGGGTTCATCGACATCACCGTGGCGATGATCTGCACTTCGTTCTTGTAGTCCTCCGGGAACAGCGGACGGATCGGACGATCGATCAGGCGCGAGATCAACGTTTCCTTCTCGGTCGCACGTCCTTCGCGCTTGAAGAAGCCGCCCGGGATGCGGCCGCCGGCGTAGAACTTCTCCTGATAATCGACCGTCAGGGGAAAGAAGTCCTGCCCTTCGCGCGCGCTCTTGGCGGCGACGGCGGTGACCAGCAGTACGGTGTCGTCGAACTTGACGATGACGGCACCGCCTGCCTGGCGAGCGATTTCGCCCGTCTCAAGGGTGACGGTGTGCTTGCCGTACTGGAAGGTTTTGGTGATTTTTGCCACGGAGGTTTTTCCTTAGGTGTCACTGTCTGCGTTGGACCGTCGTCGACCCATGCCGAAAACGGGCGGCCGGGAGGCTCCGGCCCAAGGTTGCGTGTTGCGAAAACGGAGTGCGATTGACCAAAACAAAACCGCGGCGCATCGATGCGCCGCGGCGGTAGGACTCGATTAGCGGCGCAGGCCGAGCTTCTCGATCAAGGACTTGTAACGCTCGTTGTCCTTCTTCTTCAGGTAGTCGAGCAGGCTGCGGCGACGGTTGACCATCTGCAGCAGACCACGACGGCTGTGGTGATCCTTCTTATGGGTCTTGAAGTGACCGGTCAGCAGTTCGATACGCGCGGTCAGCAGAGCGACCTGCACTTCCGGCGAACCGGTGTCCTGAGCGCTGCGCTTGTTGTCTTCAATAACTTTCTGGGTGTCGACAGACATGATGTGTTCTCGATAGATGCGTGGTCGACAGGAACGTGCGTGACGCACCGCCGGACTCGCCGTTTGCTTGGGATGAGCGCGCTTTGCGCTGAGGTGCCCCGATCGGAGCCGCGAAATTGTACCGTTGGGCGGCCCAGGGAACAAGTTGACAAAATCTTAACATACTGAAATCTCATTCAGTCCATTGAACAATCGCTGTGGCGACAAGCGTCCATCCGCATCCACCAAGCCCAGCCCCGAGGGGCTTCCGTCGGGCCCGAACACGGCCACCTGGCCAGTCGGGAATGCGGCATCGCGCAAGCGCTGCCCCATGCGGAAACGCGCCGCGAGAGCCGCATCGAGCACGATCCGCGCAAAATCGGCCAGGCCGGCCTCGATCGGCAGCAACACCGTCTGCGCCTCGGCGCCGGCTTCCAGCGCTGTCGCCAACCCCTCCAGCGTGATCATTTGCGGAGCACGAAACGGCTCCACCCAGAGTCGACGCAACGACGCGATATGCGCGCCGCAGCCCAGCACCTCGCCGAGATCGCGCGCCAGGCTGCGGATATACGTCCCCGAACCGCAGGTCACGCGCAGCGTCAAACGCGGCGCGCTGTAGCCCAGCACTTCGATCGCCTGCACCTCGACCTCACGTACCGGCGCGTCAATGACCTCGCCACGCCGCGCCTTGGCATACAGCGGCTCACCGCCTTGCTTGAGTGCGGAATAGATCGGCGCCTGCTGCTGGATGCGGCCGATGAAAGCCGCCAGCGCCACCTGCAGATCGGCCTCGCTCACGTCGGGTACCGCACGTTCGCGCAGCGGCTCGCCGTCGGCATCATCGGTATCGGTGGTGACGCCCAGCACGATCTCGGCGTCGTACGCCTTGGCCGACCCGAGCAGCAGTCCGGCGATCTTGGTGGCTTCGCCAAAGCAGAGCGGTAGCAGGCCGGTGGCCAGCGGGTCCAGGCTACCGGTATGGCCACCTTTCTCTGCACGCAATAAGCGGCGCGCGGCCTGCAATGCATTGTTGGAACTGAGCCCGGCCGGCTTGTCCAGCAACAGGATGCCGTGCAACGGGCGGTAAGCGATGCGGGGTTTCAAAAGATCGATGCTCGAATCGGGTGCTGTGCGCGCCCGCGGAAATCAGGGCCGCAGCAGAGGCGGCAGGCCGTAACAGCGCTCAGCGCTGTTCGGCGTCTTCGTCACTGGACGTCGCCCCAGGGCCAACGTCGTCCAGGTCACGCAACAGATTGTCGATGCGTTCGCCGCGATCGACCGAATCGTCGTAATGGAAGTGCAGCTCGGGCACATGGCGCAACTTCATTGCGCGCGCCAACTGCGTGCGCAGCTGCCCGGCGATGTCCTTGAGCCCCTTGACCGCTTCGGCCGAACGCTCCTGCTGCAACGCAGTCACGAAGACCTTGGCGTGCGCCAGGTCGCGGCTGATTTCGACGTCGGAGACGCTGACCGACGGCAGGCCGTGGTCGCGCACGGCCGCGTGCACGATCGTGCCGAGGTCGCGACGCACCTGCGCAGACACGCGGTCGGTGCGATGGAATGATTTGGTTGCCATGGTCGTGGACCTTGTTGATTCGGAGGGCCAGTCGGCACCGAAGCCAAAAACGAATGCGGGCGGTCATGCCGCCCTCGCCTTGCAGAACCTGCATTGGACAACTCCGCAGAGCGGAGTCCGGGGCCCACAGGCCCCGTCCGCCATTACAGCGTACGCGCCACTTCGATACGCTCGAAGCACTCGATCTGGTCGCCGGCCTTGACGTCGTTGTACGCCTTCACGCCGATACCGCACTCGTTACCGTTGCGCACTTCGTCGACGTTTTCCTTGAAACGACGCAGCGATTCCAGCTCGCCTTCGAACACCACGACGCTGTCGCGGAGCACGCGGATCGGCTTGCTGCGCTTCACCACGCCTTCGATGATCATGCAGCCTGCAACCGCGCCGAACTTCGAGCTGCGGAACACGTCGCGCACCTGCGCAATACCCATGATCTCTTCGCGGATTTCCACGCCGAGCAGACCGGATGCCACCTGCTTCACCTGGTCGATCACGTCATAGATGATCGAGAAGTAACGCAGATCGACACCGTTGGACTCGACGATCTTGCGCGCAGACGCATCCGCACGCACGTTGAAGCCGATGATCGTGGCCTTGGAAGCCGCGGCCGAATTCGCATCCGACTCGGTGATGCCGCCCACGCCGGAGTGGATCACGTTGATGCGGATGTCCTCGTTGGACAACGCCACCAGCGACTGCTTGAGTGCTTCCACCGAACCCTGCACGTCGGCCTTGATCACCAGATTCAACACCTGCTGACCTTCACCCTTGCCCATCTGGGCCAGGATGTCTTCCATGCGGTTGGTGGCCGAGGCCACCAGACGCGATTCGCGGCGCTTGGTTTCGCGCTGCTGCGCCACGTCCTTGGCCAAACGCTCGTCGTCGACAACCACGAAGTCATCGCCGGCTTCCGGCACGCCGGACAAGCCGAGCACCTGCACCGGAATCGATGGGCCCGCCGAGCCCGGCTGATGGCCGGTTTCGTCGAACAGCGCACGCACGCGGCCGTACTGAATGCCGCACACCAGGTAGTCGCCACGCTTCAGCGCGCCCTGCTGCACCAGCACCGTCGCCACCGGGCCGCGGCCCTTGTCCAGCGAGGATTCGATGACCGTACCGCTGGCGCGGCCTTCGGCCACCGCCTTGAGTTCCAGCACTTCGGCCTGCAGCGAAATCGCGTCCAGCAGCGTGTCCACGCCGGTACCGACCTTGGCCGACACTTCGATGAACTGGGTATCGCCACCGAAGTCTTCGGCTACCACGTTTTCGGCCAACAGCTCGTTCTTGACCCGCAGCGGATCCGCGCCGGCCTTGTCGATCTTGTTGACCGCCACGATCAAAGGAACGCCTGCCGCCTTGGCATGCGCGACCGCTTCCTTGGTCTGCGGCATCACGCCATCGTCGGCCGCAACCACCAGCACCACGATGTCGGTGATCTTGGCACCACGGGCACGCATCGAGGTAAACGCGGCATGGCCGGGCGTATCCAGGAAGCTGATGACGCCACGATCGGTTTCGACGTGGTACGCACCGATGTGCTGGGTGATGCCGCCGGCTTCGCCCGAGGCGATCTTGGTGCGACGGATGTAATCCAGCAGCGAGGTCTTGCCATGATCGACGTGACCCATGATGGTGACCACCGGCGGACGCGTCGTGGTGTCGCCCTGCGCGTCTTCGGCGTGCGCCAGCAGCGCGTCCTCGAAATCGGCATTGTCGGCACGCACGGCCTTGTGGCCGAGTTCTTCGGTCACCAGCGCGGCGGTGTCGTGATCGATGCTTTGGGTGATGGTCGCCATGACGCCCATCTTGAACAGCGCCTTGACCACGTCGCCGCCCTTGAGCGCGAGCTTCTGCGCCAGGTCTGCAACGGTGATGGTCTCACCGATCGCCACTTCACGCACCACCGGCGCGGTGGGACGCTCGAACCCGTGCGGGCCGCTGTTGGCCTGGTTGCTGCCACGACCGTTGTCGTTGCCACGGCGCGAGGACGACGAACCCGGACGACCGGTCGGCTTGCCACGCACGTTGGAACGACGCGCACGATCGGCCGCGGACAGATGCAACTGCCCGGCGAAGCGCTTGGTCGCATCGTCGTCTTCGACACCGGCCACCATGACGTGCGAACCGCGCGTCTTGTGCTTGGCGGCGTTGTTGCGGTCGTCCGGACGTGCCGGCGTTGACGGACGCGAGGCCGGCGATGCGCCACCCGGACGCGAAGGACGCGGTGCGGAAGACGGCGACGACGGTGCGCGTGCAGCAGGCGCTGCGGCAGACGGTGTCGGCGCAGCAGCCACCGGCGCCGGCGCACTGGCAGCCGCAGCGGCTTCCTCGGCAGCCTTGCGCTCGGCTTCTGCGCGGTCCTTGGCGGCCTGCTCTTCGTCGCGCTTGCGTTGGATTTCCTCGTCGCGCACGCGGTCGCTTTCGGCCAGGCGCTGCTGCTCATCGAGGTTGCGCTGACGCGAAGCGGCGAGCTTGGCCAGGATGTCTGCGCGCTCTTCGTCCGGCGTCATCGGCGTGGCACGGCCACTGCCTTCGTTCTCGGACTTTACGTAGGTACGCTTCTGCCGCACTTCCACGTTGACCGTGGTCTTGGTGCGGCCGGCGCTGACAGTGACCTCCTGCAGCTTGCGCCGATTGAGCGTGATCTTCTTGGCTGCTTCGCTCGCCGCTTCGGCGGGCGTTTCGGCCTTGCCATGCGTGCGACGCAGGAAGCCAAGCAGTTTCATCTTCTCGGTGCTGGTCACGACCTGGTCGGGACCGCTGAACTTCATTCCGGCCTCGGCCAGTTGAACCAGCAGTTTATCGACCGGCGTATTGACCAGTTCGGCAAGCTTGCGGATGGTGGTTTGCTGCGACATTCGGATCCTATGATCTGGTTGGCGCCCCCTCGCCCACAGCAAGGGAAACGCTGATTCTAAGCCCTGATGGGGTCAGGGCGCGGTTCATTGCCGGCTCATTCGCCGCGCTCCAAACGGGCGATCTCCTCGGCGCGGGCCGCCAGGATCAGCGCCGCGGCGCGCTCCTGGGTCAAACCCTCGATGCCGAAGTCGACGATCTCGTCCGCAGCCAGGTCGGACAAGTCCTCGCTGGTGCGCACGCCGTGCTCGGCCAGCGCAACTGCCGTCTCCTCGTCCATCCCCTCCAGCGCCAGCAGGTCCTCGGTGGGCTGAGTTCCTTCCAGGCCTTCTTCTTCTGCCAGCGCGGCGTTGAGCAGCGCATCGCGGGCACGGGCGCGCAATTCTTCGACGATGTCTTCGTCGAAGCCTTCGACCGCCAGCAACTCGCCAACCGGCACGTAGGCGATTTCTTCGACCGTGTTGAAGCCTTCGGACACCAGGATCGCGGAGATTTCTTCGTCCACTTCCAGGCGATCCATGAACAGCTGGCGTGCCGCTGCCTGCTCGGCCTCGGACTTGGCGGCCACCTGATCAGCGGTCATCACGTTGAGCTGCCAGCCGGTCAGGCGGCTGGCCAGACGCACGTTCTGGCCGCCCTTGCCGATCGCCTGCGCCAGGCGGTCTTCTGCCACGGCCAGGTCCATCGAGTGCTTGTCTTCATCGACGATGATCGACTGCACTTCGGCCGGCGCCATCGCGTTGATGACGAAGTTGGCCGGATTCTCGTTCCACAACACGATGTCCACGCGCTCGCCATTGAGCTCGTTGGAGACCGCCTGGACGCGCGAACCACGCATACCGATGCACGCGCCGATCGGATCGGTGCGGGCGTCGTGCGCGATCACGGCGATCTTGGCGCGGTCGCCCGGATCGCGTGCGCAGGCATTGATCTCGACCAGGCCCTGGCCCACTTCCGGCACTTCAAGCTTGAACAGTTCGATCATGAATTCCGGCGCGGCGCGGCTGATGAACAGCTGCGGGCCACGCGGCTCGGAACGCACTTCGGCCAGATAACCGCGGACGCGGTCGCCGGGACGCAACACGTCGCGCGGAATGCCCTTGTCCTTCGGAATGAAGGCTTCGGCATTGCCGCCCAGATCGACAAAGATATTGCCGCGCTCGGCGCGCTTGACCACACCGGTGATCAACTCACCGACGCGATCCTTCCACGCATCGACCACCTGCTGACGCTCGGCTTCGCGCACACGCTGCACGATCACCTGCTTGGCAGCCTGCGCGGCGATACGACCGAAGTCTGGGTTTTCGATCTGTTCTTCGATGTAGTCGCCCACATCCACGCCGTCGGCTTCGTCGATGGCATCCATCAGACGCACCTGGCGGTCCGGGGATTCCATCACCACGTCATCGGCAACCACTTCCCAACGACGGTAGGTTTCGTAGGTACCGTCCTTGTGATCGATGGTGACGCGGGCCAGCACGTCCTGGTCGGGGTAGCGCTTCTTCGCTGCGGAAGCCAGCGCGGCCTCGATCGCATCGAAGATCACTTCACGCGGCACGCCTTTTTCATTGGCGACCGCATCCACTACCAGCAAAAGTTCCTTACTCATTTCGTCACTCCGCGCGCGGCTTGCCAGCCGCCGACTCGTTGGATGGTTTCTTCTTCTCGTGCCCGGTTTTTTTCGGGCCGGGCTTATTCGGTTTCTGCGGTGCCAGGCCCAACGCGACCCAATCCGGCAGGATGCGCGCCTTGTCGATGTTATCGAAGCCGATCTGCACGTCCTTGCCGTCGATGGCAAACACCACGGCGCCAGCCTCGGCATCGATACGCAGGATTTCGCCCTGGAAGCGGCGCCGACCATCCTGCGCCAGCTTCAAGACAATCTTCGTGGATTCGCCGGCATGGCGCGCGAACTGTTCCAGCGTGAACAGCGGACGATCCACACCCGGCGATGACACTTCCAGGGTGTAGTGGCCGCTGATCGGGTCTTCCACATCGAGCTGGGCCGAGACTTCACGGCTCACGCGCTCGCAATCGTCGACGTTGATGACACGCTCGGGCTGTTCGGCCAGCGGCACATCGATATACAGGCGCAATGTGGCACCACCTGGAGCGGGGAGATATTCCACGCCCAGCAGTTCCACGCCCAGGGAGTCAACCGTTGGACTCAGCAGATTCGCGATTTCAGTCGCTTTTTCGCTCACAGACTGCCCTAATCAGATGATTGCCAGTAAAACCCCGGCAACCGGCAGCAAACTTTCCGGTTCCGGAAAAAACAAGGGGCCCGATGGGCCCCTTGAGTGAAAAAAGCCCGACCTCTCAGGGTCGGCGTAAGGACGGGAACTTGCGTCCTTACGATCCAAGAAGTTGAATTACTGCTATGAAGCAACAATTCGAAACTTGGTAGCGGGGGCAGGATTTGAACCTGCGACCTTCGGGTTATGAGCCCGACGAGCTGCCAGACTGCTCCACCCCGCAGCAGAAGCGGAATTATGAAGAACTTGAGCAGTAATTACAAGCCCTAGTTTTTCATCTATTGAACCGCGTGGCGGCTGTTCAACGTCGCGACGCATGATACCCGCAATGCAACAAAAACGAAACAGTCAGCGCAGTTTTATTTCAGTGCGATGCCAAATGCAGGATGCGGCACTGCAAAACCTAACGCTGACGCAGCGGTCTTAGGCGAGACCAGCGAACGCGCGCTGGCACCACACCATGATCGGACTCCAGGCCAGACCAAGCGCAAGCAAGGCCAGCGCGTTGACGCCGAGCACGGCGCCCAGCACGCGATCGTTATTGGCCGGCAACGGCTCGCCGACCGGCTCGTCGAAGTACATGACCTTGATGACACGCAGGTAGTAGTACGCACCGATCACCGCGCAGATGACGCCGACCAGGGCCAGCCACAGCATGTCGCCCTTCACCGCCGCGCCCAGCACCGCCAACTTGGTCCAGAAGCCGAGAAACGGTGGGATCCCTGCCAGCGATGCCATGATGCACAACACCAGTCCAGCCATCCACGGATTGCGCGCGTTGAGTCCCTTGAAGTCGTCGATGTTCTCCGCTTCGAACCCATTGCGCGACAGCGCGATGATGGCGCCGAACGACGCGGTGGACATGATGGTGTAGCTGACCGCGTAGAACATTGCAGCCGCATAGCCCTCTTCGCCGCCACCGGCCACGCCCATCAGCAGGAAGCCGATATGCGAGACGGTCGAGTACGCGAGCATGCGCTTGAGGTTGCTCTGCGCAATGGCCATCAGGTTACCGACGACCAACGACACCGCAGACAGGCCGCCGATCAGCAGATGCCACTGCGGCGACAACGGACCCATACCGACTTCCAGCAGGCGATACGCCATCCCGAAGGCCGCAAGCTTGGGCGCCGAGCTGATCAACAACGCAATCGGCGCAGGCGCACCCTGATAGACGTCAGGCAACCACATGTGGAACGGCGCAGCGCCGAGCTTGAAGGCGACGCCGGCGATCATGAAGATGGTGCCGGTGAGCAGCAGCGTGCGCTCGTTGGAGCCTTCGATCGCATCATGGATGCCGGCCAGGCTGAGCGTACCGGTGGCGCCATAGACCAGCGACATGCCGTACAACAGCAGGCCCGATGCCAGCGACCCGAGCACGAAATACTTCATCGCCGCTTCGGTCGCCAGGCCGTTGTCACGGTTGGAAGCGACCAGTGCATAGGAGCACAGCGCCAGCAATTCCAGACCCAGATAGACCATCAACAGGCTACCGGCCGACGCCAGCAACATCATGCCGGCGGTAGCGAACAGCACCAACACCGGAATTTCGCCCTGGTAGAGATTGCGTTCGCGCAGGTACGTCCAGCCATAGACCAGACTCAGCCCACTGACCAGCACGATCACGGTCTTCATGACATCGGCCGCGGTGTCGCGAACGAACATGCCGTTGAAGATGTCGCCCTGCCCGCCCGTGCCGGTTGCCAACAACACGAGCACCACGGCAAGAACAGCGACGGAGAACAAGTGGGTCCAGACCTTGTTCCGCTGGCTCACGAACAGATCGAGCATCAGCAGTGCGAAAGCGCCGCCGATCAGCACCAGCTCCGGTACGAGCGGAGCCAGGTCAGCGGTGGTCAACGGCGCGAGCGTTGGCGTGGTCATCATTAAATCCTGGAAATCAAAACGTACGGCAAGCGGTCAGAGCTTGGTCGCGGCAATCTGGGTAGCCAGCTTGGCGATCGACGGCTCCATCAGATCAGTCAGCGGCTTCGGGTACAGGCCCATGGCCAGCACGCCGGCGGCGAACACCCCCAGAACAAATGCTTCGCGGCCATTGATGTCCTTCAGCTCGGCCACGTGGGCGTTGGCTACTTCGCCGAAGAACACACGCTTGTAGAGCCATAGCGTGTACGCAGCGGTGATCACCAAGGTGGTGCCAGCGGCGAAGGCAACCAGCGGGTGCTTCTGGAAGCTGGCCAGGATCACCATGAACTCGCCGACGAAACCACTGGTTCCCGGCAGGCCGGCATTGGCCATGAAGAACAACATGGCGAAGGTGGCAAACCACGGCATCACATTGACCACGCCGCCGTAATCGGCGATGCGACGGGTGTGCATGCGGTCGTAGAGCACGCCAATGCAGGAGAACATCGCACCAGACACAAAACCGTGCGAAATCATCTGCACCATCGCGCCCTGCAGGCCCAGACGAGCAGCATCGGTGCTGCCGTACTCGCGCACCAGGGTGAAGGCGATGAAGGTGCCCAGCGTGACGAAACCCATGTGCGCGATGGACGAATACGCCACCAGCTTCTTCATGTCGTCCTGCACCAATGCCACCAGGCCGACGTAGATCACCGCAATCAGCGACAGCGCGATGACCAACCAGGCGAACTCATGGCTCGCGTCCGGCACGATCGGCAGATTGAAGCGCAGGAAGCCGTAGCCACCGATCTTCAACGCGATCGCGGCCAGGATCACCGAACCAGCCGTCGGTGCCTCGACGTGCGCATCGGGCAGCCAGGTGTGCACCGGAAACATCGGCACCTTGACCGCGAACGCGATCAGGAAGGCGAAGAAGATCCAGGTCTGTTCCTTGGCGCTCAGCTGCAGCGCATACAGGTCGGCCAGTTGGAAGCTACCGCCCTTCAGATACAGATACACCAGGCCCACCAGCATCAGCACCGAGCCGAGGAAGGTGTAGAGGAAGAACTTCATTGCCGCGTAGATGCGCCGCGGGCCGCCCCAGACACCGATGATCAGGAACATCGGGATCAGCATGGCTTCAAAGAAGACGTAGAACAGCATCGCGTCGGTCGCTGCAAAAATACCGACCGTGACGCCTTCCAGGATCAGGAAGGCGGCAACATACTGATTAACACGCTTATCGATCGAGCGCCAGGCGCCGATCAGTGCCAGCACCGTCACCAGCGTGGTCAGCACGATCAACGCAACCGCGATGCCGTCCACGCCCAGGTTGTAGCCGATGTTGTAGGCCGGGATCCAGGCATGCAGTTCGATGAACTGCATGGCGTCATTGGCAGTGTCGTAGCCCAGCAGCGGCAGACTCAGCGCAAAGGTCGCCACCGCCACCGCCAGCGATGCCCAGCGGGCAGTCTCGGCGTTGCGCAACGCAAGGATCAGGGCGCCACCGATAATCGGCAGCCAGATCAAGATAGACAGTAAAGGCCAGTTCGACACGTTTTCTTATTCCGTACAGGTCAACGCCAGAAATGCATCAGTACCGCCAACAAGGCAATCAAACCGATGATCATTGCGAAGGCGTAGTGATAGAGGAAACCGGATTGCGTGCGACGCAGCAGATTTGCAGCCAGGTCGATCAGTCGGGCAGAACCATTGACGACCACACCGTCGACCACATGGGTATCGACTGCACGTGACGCCTTGCCAAGGACGACGCCACCACCGGCGAAGCCATTGATCCACAGCTTGTCGAAGCCGTACTTGTTTTCCAGCAACCACACTATCGGCGCGAACGCCTGGCGCGATTTGGCGGCCAGTTCCGGCTTCCACAGGTAGAACAACGCCGCCAGCAGCAGGCCGGCCACGGTCAGGAAGAACGGTGCTGCGGTCATGCCATGCAGGGCGAAGGCGAGCGGGCCATGGAACTCTTCGGCCAGTGCACCCACGGTGTCGCGCGCGGGATCGTAGAAATCGGCGATGCCGGTGAAGAACGAGATTGCCTGGCCCTTCATCGCGTGCGCTGCATGGTGCCCCTGCCAATCGGTGCCGAACAACATCGGGCCGATGGTGAAGAAACCGATCGCTACCGACGGAATCGCCAGCAGGATCAACGGCAGCGTCACCACCCATTTGGACTCATGCGGCTCGTGCGCACCGTGGTGGCCGTGTCCATGGTCGCCGTGACCATGCGTTTCGTGGGCATGCGCATCCTGTGCGTGGAGCTGCGCTTCGGCATCGGTATGGGCGCTGTCGTGATGCGCATGCGCCTCGTGCGCATGGGCGTCGCGGAAGCGCTCCTCGCCGTGGAAGGTCAGGAACAACAGGCGGAAGCTGTAGAAACTGGTCACCAGCACGCCGCCGAGCACTGCCCAATAGCCGTAGGTCGCGACCCAGCTATGCGACTCATGCGCGTGGTGCGCAGCCGCTTCAATGATGGTGTCCTTCGAGTAGAACCCGGAGAAAAACGGCGTACCGACCAGGGCCAAGGTACCGATCACGCTGGTCCAGTAAGTCACCTTCATATACTTGCGCAGGCCGCCCATCTTGCGCATGTCCTGCTCGTGGTGCATGCCGATGATGACCGAGCCGGCGGCCAGGAACAGCAGCGCCTTGAAGAAGGCGTGCGTCATCAGATGGAACACGGCCGCCGAATAGGCCGACACGCCCAACGCCACGGTCATGTAGCCAAGCTGCGACAGCGTGGAGTACGCCACCACCCGCTTGATGTCGTTCTGCACGATGCCGATCAGGCCGGTGAAGAAGGACGTGGTCGCACCAATGAACAGGATGAAGTTCAGTGCGGTTTCCGACAGTTCGAACAGCGGCGACATGCGCGCCACCATGAAGATGCCAGCGGTGACCATCGTTGCGGCGTGGATCAGCGCCGAGATCGGGGTCGGGCCTTCCATCGAGTCCGGCAGCCACACATGCAGCGGCACCTGCGCCGATTTGCCCATCGCACCGATGAACAGGCAGATGCAGATCAGCGTCATCACACTCCATTCGTGACCCGCGAACAGCTGCACCTTGGCACCTGCCATGGTGGTCGCGTTGGCAAACACGGTGGAGTAATCCAGCGAGCCGAACCACAACAGCACGCCGGCAATACCCAGAATGAAGCCGAAGTCGCCGACGCGATTGACCAGGAACGCCTTCATGTTGGCGAACACGGCGGTCGGGCGCTTGAACCAGAAACCGATCAGCAGGTACGACACCAAACCCACCGCTTCCCAGCCGAAGAACAGCTGCAGGAAGTTGTTGCTCATCACCAGCGTGAGCATGGAGAAGGTGAACAACGAGATGTAGCTAAAGAAACGCTGGTAGCCCGGATCTTCTTCCATGTAGCCGATGGTGTAGATGTGCACCAGCAGCGACACGAAGGTCACCACCACCATCATCATCGCGGTCAGGCGGTCGACCATGAAGCCGACATGCGCCGAGTAATTACCGACGTCGAAGAACGTGTAGAGGTTTTGATTGAACGGGCTGGCGCCCTGCCCCACCAGCTGATAAAGCATCAGGCACGACAACACGCAGCTGACCGCCACACCGAGGATGGTGACGTACTGCGCGCCCTTGCGCCCTACCTGGCGCCCGAACAGGCCGGCGATGATGCTGCCGACCAACGGTGCAAGCACCACTGCGATCAACAGACTCTTGGAGAGAGTGATTTCCATCTACAGGTCAGCCCTTCAACGTATCGACTTCGGCCACATTGATCGTGCGGCGTGTGCGGAACAGAGTCACCAGGATCGCAAGGCCGATTGCAGCCTCCGCAGCGGCAACCGTCAGAATGAAGAACACGAACAACTGACCGGCGGTATCGCCGAGCTCGCGCGAGAACGCGATGAAGTTGACGTTGACCGACAGCAGCATCAACTCGATCGACATCAGCAACACGATGACGTTCTTGCGGTTGAGGAAGATGCCGGCCAGGGAGATGCAGAACAGCACCGCGCCCAGTCCCAACAGGTGGCCCAAGGTAATCAAGACTTCGCCTCCTGTCCGTCGGCCGCGTCGCCCTGCGGCGCAACCTGTACCGGCTTTTCAACCGCCATTTTGACCATGCGCAGACGGTCGCCCGCTTTCACCCGTGACTGCTCGCCGGCGTTCTGCAACTTGATGCCGGTGCGCTTGCGCAAGGTCAGCATCACCGCAGCAACCACCGCCACGGTCAGGATCACCGCAGCAAACTCGAACGGCAGCAGGAACTCGGTGTACAGGCTCTTGGCCAACCAGGTCAGGTTGGAGCTGTCCGCGGCTTGCGCTGCAGCGTTGTCCGCCGGGAACGGCGTGGCGCTACGTGCCTTGACGCCGATCAAGGTGACCATCTGCGCCAACATGGCAACCGCCATGATGACGCCCAGCGGCATGTACTTGACCCACCCCTCGCGAAGGCGGCTGGTGTCGATGTCCAGCATCATCACCACGAACAGGAACAGCACCATCACTGCGCCGACGTAGACCAGCACCAGCGTCACACCGAGGAATTCGGCGCCAACCAGCAACCAGATGCATGCCATCGAGAAGAACGTGAGGATCAGGCACAACACGGCGTACACCGGGTTGCGCACGCTGATCACCGCACCGGCGGACACGACCGCGACGGCGGAGAAGGCGTAGAAAGCAAGAGTGACCCAGTCCATCATGACCTCAACGGAAGGCGGCATCGGCAGCGCGACGCTCGGCGATCTCGGTTTCTAACCGGTCTCCGATCGCCAGCAGCTGCGGCTTGTTGATAATGTTTTCGCCACGCTTCTCGAAGTGGTACTCGAGGATGTGCGTTTCGACGATCGAGTCCACCGGGCAGCTTTCTTCGCAGAAACCGCAGAAGATGCACTTGAACAGATCGATGTCGTAGCGCGTGGTACGGCGGGTGCCGTCTTCGCGCTTGGCCGAGTCGATGGTGATCGCCAGCGCCGGGCACACCGCTTCGCACAGCTTGCAGGCGATGCAACGCTCTTCACCATTGGGATAGCGACGCAGCGCGTGCAGGCCACGGAAGCGTGGCGACTGCGGGAACTTCTCCATCGGATACAGCACGGTGTACTTGGGCTTGAACGTGTATTTCAACGTCAGCCACAAGCCGCCGAGCAGTTCGAGCAGCAGCAGGCTCTTGAAGTAGTGGGTGATCTTGTTCATCAATTACACGCCCTTCTGGATCACGCCGTAAAACACCATCAACGCCGTCACTGCGATCCACACGATCGTGAGCGGAATGAAGACCTTCCAGCCCAGACGCATGATCTGGTCGTAGCGGTAACGGGGGAAGCTGGCACGGAACCAGATGTAGGCGCTGGCGAAGAAGAACACCTTCATCAGCAGCCATGGCCAGCCGCCCTTCCACAGCCAGTCGATCCACGGCGAGATGTCCGCGTTGACCCAGCCCTGGATCGGGCTCAACCAACCGCCGAGGAAGAAGATCGAGATCAGGAAGCTGACCAGGATCATGTTGGCGTATTCGGCCAGGAAGAACAGCGCGAACGCACCGCCCGAATATTCCACCATGTGCCCGGCGACGATTTCCGATTCGCCTTCCACCACGTCGAACGGCGCGCGGTTGGTTTCGGCGACGCCGGACACCCAGTACACGATGAACAATGGGAACAGCGGAATCAGGAACCAGTCGAAGAAGCCGGAGTTACCCGCCTGCGCGAACACGATCTGACTCAAATTGACGCTACCGGAGGCAATCATCACGCCGACCAGCGCAAAGCCCATCGCAATTTCGTAGCTGACCACCTGTGCTGCCGAGCGCATCGCGCCCAGGAAGGCGTACTTCGAGTTCGATGCCCAGCCTGCCAGGATGATGCCGTACACGCCCAGCGAGGTCATCGCCAGCAGATAGAGCAAGCCGACGTTGGCGTTGGACAACACCAGCTTCGCATCGAACGGCACCACCGACCAGGCGGCAAATGCAGGTGCCAGGGTCAGCAACGGGGCGATGATGAACATCGCCTTGTGCGAGCTACTCGGTTGCAGGATTTCCTTGAACAGGAGTTTGAACACGTCGGCGAAGGCCTGGAAGATGCCCATACCCACGTACATGGGCCCGTGGCGCACGTGCATCCAGCCGATCAGCTTGCGCTCCCAGACCACATAGAAGGCCACCGACACGATCACCGGCACGGCGATCAGCAGGATCTTCAAGACCGACCAGAGCACCACGCCGCCATCGCCCAGTCCCAGAAACCACTGGTGCAAGGGGTCGACCAGGTTCAACAGCAATTCGTTCATGCAGCCACCACCGTTACACGACCGGCACCGAGCGGCGCGGTTGCGCCATGGCCTGATTCGATCCACACCGTGCCCGGTGCGACGCGCTTGTCCAGCAACACCGGCAACGTTGCCTTACCGGCATCGGTACCGACCTTGACCATCTGACCTGCCTGGACCTGCAACTGCGCCGCCTGCTCCGGATGCATCGCCACGCACGGCGCGACGTTGAGCGGATGGGATTGCAGCGCAGCGGCGCGGCGCACCACCGCGTCGGTGCGATAGATCGCTGCAGTCGCAGCGACTTCCAGCCCGTTACTGACGACTGGCGGCTGTGCCGACGCCGTCGGCGTCACGCTGCGGGTCTGCATGCCGGCGCGCAGGCCAACCAGATCGATGAATTCGAACCCGGCCAGACCCAGCTCACCGCCGAGTGCACGCAGCACACGCCAACCCTCGCGCGCTTCGACCGGCAAGCGGCCTGCGGCACGTGCGGTCTGCACGCGACCATCCAGATTGGTCAGCGATGCATCGATTTCCGGCAACGCACCGATCGGCAGAATCACGTCGGCCACATCGCGCGTGGACGCACAAGCGAACTGACTGAAGGCGACGACCTTGGCCCCGGCCAGCGCGCTGCGCGCAGCGGCGGCATCGGCAAAATCCAGGCCCGGCTCGATGCCGTAGAGCACATACGCCTGACGCGGCTGGCCCAGCATGCCGGCGACATCGCGCGCGGTGGGCAGCACGCCCTGCGCGACCAGACCGACGGCGTTGGCACCCTGCGGGATGCGGCACAACGATGCGCCGGTTGCGGCGGCAAAATCACGTGCAGCGGCGCGCAGCGCTGCAGCCTGCGGATGATTTTCGACCAGCGCGCCGACCACGATCACGGCGCGGCTGGCGCCCTTGACCGCATCGCGCAGCGCTGCATCGTCAAGCGCAGCTGCCAGCTGCGACGGCGCCACCACGGTGCGGCTCGCCTGGGTGAAAGCGAAATCGAAATCGACCGGATTGACCGAATGAATCTGGGTGCGGTTCTGGATGTGCGCCTTGCGCAGACGTGCATGCAGCAACGGCAACTCATGGCGCACGTTGGAACCGAACACCACCACCACGTCGGCCTGTTCGATCTCGGCCAGCGGCGTGGCGAAGGCGTGGGCCACTGCAGCATCGGAGAAGTCGCGATTGGGCAGACGATGGTCCAGATTGCCACTGCCCAGCCCTTCGGCCAGACGCGCGAGTAGTGCGCCCTCTTCGTTGGACGTGGACGGATGCACCAGCACGCCGAGCTGATCGCCGGCGTTGTCGCGCAGGATCTGGGTCGCGGCAGCCAGACCTTCGGTCCAGCTCACTTCGGTCCACTCGCCGTTGACCTTCTTCAGCGGCTTGACCGCGCGATCTTCGGCGTACAGACCCTGATGCGAATAACGGTCGCGATCCGACAGCCAGCATTCGTTGACCGCCTCGTTCTCGCGCGGCACGGTGCGCAGCACTTCGCCGCGACGCACATGCAGGAACAGGTTCGAGCCCATGGCATCGTGATAACCCAGCGACTCGCGCGCCATCAATTCCCACGGACGTGCGCGGAACTGAAACACTTTGTTGGTCAGCGCGCCCACCGGGCACACGTCGATGACGTTGCCGGAAATTTCGGTGGTCAGCGGCTTGCCGTCGTAGGTACCGATCTGCAGGTTTTCGCCGCGATACATGCCGCCCAGTTCGTAGGTGCCGGCGATGTCTGCAGTGAAACGCACACAGCGGGTGCACTGGATGCAGCGGGTCATTTCGGTGGCGACCAACGGACCGATGTCTTCGTCAGGCACCACGCGCTTGCGCTCGTTGAAACGGCTCACCGAACGACCGTAGCCGAGCGAGACGTCCTGCAGCTCGCACTCGCCGCCCTGATCGCAGATCGGGCAGTCCAGCGGGTGATTGATCAGCAGGAATTCCATCACGCTGCGCTGGTACTTCAGCGCCTTTTCGCTACGGGTCGTGACCTTCATGCCATCCATCACCGGCGTGGCGCAGGCAGGCGAGGGCTTCGGCGATTTCTCGACATCGACCAGGCACATGCGGCAGTTGGCCGCGATCGGCAGCTTCTCGTGGTAGCAGAAGCGCGGGATCGGGATGCCGGCCTTGTCGGCCGCCTGAATGATCATCGAGCCCTTCGGCACCACCAAAGACTGCCCGTCGATCTCGACGGTGACATGGTCCGGTGGCACGTTCGGGTTCACTGGTTGGGCGCTCATGCAGCCACTCCGACTTGCGTATCGACGATCGAACGACCGTTGACGATGTAGTACTCGAACTCGTCCCAGAACTGACGCAGGAAGCCCTGAATCGGCCATGCCGCCGCTTCACCGAACGCGCAGATGGTGTGGCCTTCGATCTGGCCGGCCACGGTACGCAGCTGATGCAGGTCTTCCATCGTGGCCTTGCCGGCGACAATGCGCTCCAGCACGCGGTGCATCCAGCCGGTGCCCTCGCGGCACGGGGTGCACTGGCCGCAGGATTCCTTGTGGAAGAACTGCGAGATGCGGCAAGCGAAACGCACGCAGCAGACGCTGTCGTCCAGCACCACGATGGCGCCCGAACCCAAGCCGGTGCCCAGTGCGCGCAAGGTGTCGTAATCCATCTGCAGGCCAGCGACCTGGTCGGCTTTCAGCACCGGCATCGACACGCCACCGGGCACCACGCCCTTGAGCTTGCGACCCGGGCGCAGACCGCCGGCCATTTCCAGCAATTCGTCGAAGGTGGTGCCGAGCGGCACTTCGAAATTGCCGCCCTTCTGCACGCAACCGGACACCGAGAAAATCTTCGGGCCGCCGTTTTTGGTCTTGCTCAACCCAAGGAACCACTCCGGGCCGTTGCGAATGATCGCCGGCACCGACGCATAGGTCTCGGTGTTGTTGATGGTGGTCGGCTTGCCGTACAGGCCGAAGTTGGCCGGGAACGGCGGCTTGTAGCGCGGCTGGCCTTTCTTGCCTTCCAGAGATTCCATCAATGCGGTTTCTTCGCCGCAGATGTAGGCACCGGCACCCAGCGCGCCGTAGATATCGATATCCACGCCGCTGCCGAGGATGTTCTTGCCCAACCAACCGTTGGCGTACGCGTCGGCCAGCGCCAGCTCGAAATTTTCGAACGGCTCGTGGTGGAACTCGCCACGCAGATAGTTGTACCCCACCGTCGAGCCGGTGGCGTAGCAGGCGATCGCCATGCCCTCCACCACCGAATGCGGGTTGTAACGCAGGATGTCGCGGTCCTTGCAGGTACCCGGCTCGGATTCGTCAGAGTTGCACAGGATGTACTTCTGCATCGTGCCCTTGGGCATGAACGACCACTTCAAACCGGTCGGGAAGCCCGCGCCGCCACGGCCGCGCAGATTCGACGCCTTGACCATTTCGATGACATCGGCCGGCGCGATCTTCTCTTCGAGGATCTTGCGCAGCGCGGCGTAGCCACCTGTTTTCAGATAGCTCTCGTACGACCACGGGGTGTCGTAATGCAGCGTCGTATACACCACCTGATGCGGCAGCGGCGCCGGACCGACCGGGCCTGAGGGTGCGTGATGATGTGCCATGTCTTACTCCAGCCCGTCCAGCAGCGCGTCGACCTTCTCTTTCGTCAGGTGCTCGTGATAATGACCGTTGATGACCATCATCGGCGCCGCAGAGCAGGCAGCCAGGCACTCTTCTTCGCGCTTGAGGTAGACGCGGCCATCGACCGTCGACTGACCCAGCTTGCAGCCCAGCTTCTTTTCCGCGTGCGCCAGCAGATCTTCGGCGCCGTTGAGCCAGCAGCTGATGTTGGTGCAGAACGCCACGTTGTGGCGGCCGACCTTTTCGGTCTCGAACATCGAGTAGAAGCTGGCGACCTCGTACGCCCACACCGGCGGCAGCTCCAGGTACTTGGCCACGCCGACGATCAGTTCGTCGGTCAGCCAGCCCTGGTTCTGTTCCTGTGCGGCATGCAAGCCCTGCAACACCGCCGAACGCTTGCGATCGGGCGGAAACTTGGCCAACCAATGATCGATGTGCGCGCGCGTCTTGTCGCTCAGCACCACCTGCGGATCAACATCGCGCGCCGCTTCGAAATTACCCGTCGCCTTCATCGGTCAACCTCACCGAAAACCAAATCGTAAGTGCCGATCATCGCCACGACGTCGGCCAGCAGATAGCCACGCACCACTGCGTCCATCGACGACAGATGCGCAAAACCCGGCGCGCGCAGATGCACGCGGAACGGCTTGTTGGCGCCATCGGACATCAGGTAGCAACCGAACTCGCCCTTCGGCGCTTCGACCGCGCTGTAGGTTTCGCCGGCAGGCACGCAATAGCCTTCACTGAACAGCTTGAAGTGATGGATCAGCGCTTCCATGTCGTCCTTCATTCCTTCGCGGCTGGGCGGAGCGACCTTGAAATTGGTGACCATGACCGGGCCCGGGTTGGCCTTCAGCCACTTCACGCACTGCTTGATGATGCGGTTGGACTCGCGCATCTCGGCCACGCGCACCAGGTAGCGGTCGTAGCAGTCGCCGTTGGTGCCGACCGGGATATCGAAATCCACTGCGTCGTACTTGGCATACGGCTGCTTCTTGCGCAGATCCCACTCGATGCCCGAACCACGCAGCATTGGACCGGTCATGCCCCAGGCACGTGCCAGATCCGGGCTAATGATGCCGACGTCGACGGTACGCTGCTTCCAGATGCGGTTGTCGGTCAGCAGCGTTTCGTATTCGTCCACGCGCAACGGGAAGGTGTTGGTGAAATCCTCAAGGAAATCCAGCATCGAGCCTTCACGCGCTGCATTGAGCTTCTTCAGCGCCCCACCCTTGTGCCAACGCGATTCCCTGTACCTGGGCATGCGATCAGGCAGATCGCGGTAGACACCACCCGGACGGTAGTAGGCAGCATGCATACGCGCACCACTGACCGCCTCGTAGACGTCCATCAATTCTTCGCGCTCGCGGAACGCATACAGCATCACCGCCATTGCACCCAGATCGAGCGCGTTGGAACCGACCCACATCAGGTGGTTCTTGATGCGGGTGATCTCGTCGAACATGGTGCGGATGTACTGCGCACGCTCGGGCGCTTCGATTCCCATCAGAGATTCGATCGCGCGCACGTAGGCGTGCTCGTTGCACATCATCGACACGTAATCCAGGCGATCCATGTACGGAACCGACTGGTTGAACGGCTTGGATTCGGCCAACTTCTCGGTGCCACGGTGCAGCAGGCCGATATGCGGATCGGCGCGCACCACGGTTTCGCCGTCCATTTCCAGGATCAGGCGCAACACGCCGTGCGCCGCAGGATGCTGCGGGCCGAAGTTCATCGTGTAATTGCGGATTTCCTGCTTGCTTTCGGCAGGATTGCTCGCGAAGGCATCGGTTGCCTGGCGGAACTCACTCACTTGGCAGTCTCCGACCTGCCCACTTCACCAGCGGCAGTCTCATAACGGGCATCGTCGCGAATCACGCGCGGCACGCCGACGCGCGGCTCGACCGAGGTCACCGGCTCGTACACCACACGCTTGCGCTCTTCGTCGTAGCGCACTTCGACGTTGCCGATCAGCGGGAAATCCTTGCGGAACGGGTGGCCGACGAATCCATAGTCGGTCAGGATGCGGCGCAGGTCCGGGTGACCATCGAACACGATGCCGAACAGGTCGAATGCTTCGCGCTCGAACCAGTTCACGCCCGGCCAGATATCGGTCACCGACGCCACCAACGGCACCTGTTCGTCCGGTGCATAGCAACGCACGCGCAGACGCTGGTTGTGCTGGTAGGAAATCAGCTGCGCGACCACCGCAAAACGCTGCTTGGGCAACTGCTGCGGCTGCGCGCCAGCGGAGCTTTCCTGGCTGGGGAACTCACCCCAGGCGAAACGACCGACCGCCTTGCCTTCGACGCCGCGGCTGAACCCCTGCGACGACACGTCGGCGGTATCCCACTCGCCGCTGCCGTAGCCGAGGTAATCGACGCCGCACAGGTCGCTGAGCTGCTCGAAACCGAGCTCGTCGCGTAGCGCAAGGCAAGTGGCGTGCCAATCGGCTGCAGCGACTTCCAGCGTCACTTCGCCGCGCGGCAATGCCACGGCAATCTGCGCACCGGCGAAACGTGCTGCAAGTCGATCAGTGAAGGAGGATGCTTGCTCTGCCATGGGGGCTTGGCTGCTCTCGGTAGAAGAAGACGGGTGTCAGCGCGCGATCGTCTGGGTACGCCAGATCTTCTTCTGCAGCTGCAAGATGCCGTAGACCAGCGCCTCGGCGGTCGGCGGGCAGCCCGGGACGTAGATGTCCACCGGCACGATGCGGTCGCAACCGCGTACCACCGAATAGGAATAATGGTAATAGCCGCCGCCATTGGCGCAGCTGCCCATCGAAATGACCCACTTCGGATCCGGCATCTGATCGTAGACCTTGCGCAGCGCCGGAGCCATCTTGTTGACCAGGGTACCGGCCACGATCATCACGTCGGACTGGCGCGGCGACGGGCGGAACACCACGCCATAGCGGTCCAGGTCCAGGCGCGAGGCGCCCGCATGCATCATCTCGACGGCGCAACAGGCCAAACCGAACGTCATCGGCCACATCGAGCCGGTGCGCGCCCAATTCAGCAGTGCATCGACGCTGGTGGTCACGTAGCCCTTTTCGAGCAGCGGGTTTTCGCCTTCCGGGCGCAGGATGTCTTCCACCCGGCCTTCCGGCATCGGGTTGGTCATCAAACGATCCAGGGTCTGAATCACTCCCATTCCAGCGCTCCCTTCTTCCACACGTAGACAAAGCCGAGGAACAACATGCCTACGAACAGCCCCATGGTGACCAGCGAACGTGCGCCGATCTCCATGAACACCTGCGTCCACGGCACGATGAAGATGATTTCCAGATCGAACACGATGAACTGGATCGCGATGAGGTAGTAGCGCACATCGAACTTCATGCGCGCGTCTTCGAATGCCTCGAAGCCACACTCGTACGGAGAAAGCTTGCGCGCGTCCGGGGTACGCGGAGCGAGGAATCGACCAATCAGCATCAGCACGATACCGATACCGGTGGCGACGATCAGAAACAGCAGACTCGGCAAATATTCGGCCAGCACAGCGATTCTCTCTTGCCTGTGCCCGCACGCGCCGCGTGCCGGCATGGGGTATAGGCAGCCCCGCGCGCGACAAGCGATGCGCAGGAACTGCAGCCAAACAATGGTGCCCAAGAGGGGACTCGAACCCCTACGACCTAAGTCGCTACCACCTCAAGGTAGTGCGTCTACCAATTCCGCCACCTGGGCATACGTTGCGCCGCTGGGCATCCCAGTGCGCAGCGTATTGTAACCGGCTTCAGCGTTTTTGTGCTGGTTCTGAAGCGCTTTCTTCGCGTGCTGCAGGCGCCGGCTGCGCCGGTGCGGACGGCGCTGGCGCTGCTGCCGGAACCGGCTGCGACGGAGCAGTCGGTACGGCACCGGCGGCCGGAGCCTGCGGCAACGGCTGGGTCAGCTCGCCGGCGGCAGCCGGAGCCGGCGTTACCGACTGCGACATCACACCCAGGTTCTGGTCGGTAGGACGTGCGCCGTGCGTGGCGTACCACGCCATGAACAGGCTGATGCTGAAAAACACCACCGCCAGCCACTTGGTCGACTTGGACAGGAAGTTCGACGCACCCTGCGAACCGAACACGGTGCCCGAAGCACCGGCACCGAAGCCGGAACCGGCCGCCGCACCTGCGCCACGCTGCATCAGGATCAGCGCAATCATCGCCAGCGCGACCAGCACGTAGACCACATTGAGGATCAACATCAGCATTTCGAAATCCGTCCCCGGACAAAACTTAATGGGTTAGCACGCGGCCGCCGCGCGTGCGATGGCCAGGAAATCTTCGGCGACCAGTGAAGCGCCTCCGACCAGCCCGCCATCGACATCGGGCTGTGCGAACAGCTCGCCGGCGTTATCGGGCTTGACACTGCCCCCGTACAGGATGGGCAACGAATCGGCGATTCTAGCATCGGCCTTCGCGACTTCGCCACGCAGGAAGGCGTGCACGGCCTGGGCCTGCTCCGGCGTGGCGGTACGGCCGGTGCCAATGGCCCAGATCGGTTCATAGGCCAGCACGGTGCCCGCGAAACCGGCACTGCCGACCAGCGCCAGGACCGGTTCGAGCTGGGCACTTAGGATCGCCTCAGTCTGACCGGCTTCACGCTGTTCCAGCGATTCGCCCACGCACAGCACCGGAGTCAGCCCGGCGTGGATCGCGGCGGCGAACTTGCGCGCCACCAGCTCGCTACTCTCCTGATGGTACTGACGGCGCTCGGAGTGGCCGACCAGCCCGTAGCCGGCACCGACATCCACCAACATCGAGGCCGAGACCTCGCCAGTGTAGGCGCCCTTCTCATTGCTGCTGACGTCCTGGGCTCCGAACGACAGGTGATGGGCCTCGAAATCCTCGATCAGCTCGCCGAGGTAAGGCAGTGGCGGCAGGATGACGACGTCGACACCCTCCAGGGGCATGTGCGCGGCGAGCTTGGCCACCAGTTCGGTGGCGAAGGCGCGGCTGCCATGCAGCTTCCAATTTCCGGCAACGATCTTTCGACGCATCAGGCGCAGGTTCCTGAGTTGAAGACAGACGACAGAATAGCCCATGCCCTGTCGGTAACCGGCACACTTCTGTCCGCCACATGTCTCACCCCTCCCCTTGCAGGAACCTGCCATGTCCGTTTCACCTGTCTTCGCGTTGATCACCGGCGCTTCCAGCGGCATCGGCCGCGAGATTGCGCGGGCATACGCCAAACGCGGGGTGCCGTTGCTGCTGACCGCGCGCCGGGAGGACCGACTGCACGCATTGGCCGACGAATTGCGCAGCGCAGTGCGGGTGGAAGTGCTGCCGGCCGACCTGGCCGACCCGGCCGCGGCAGAAGCGCTGGCGACGCAGATCCAGCGCAATGGCTGGACCGTGGGAACACTGGTCAATAACGCAGGGTACGGCGTGCCGGGCCGTTATCTGCATAACGACTGGGCCACGCATGCGCGCTTTCTGCAGGTCATGGTGACGGCGGTGTGCGAACTGACCTGGCGACTGCTGCCCATGATCCGCGCCAGCGGCCAGGGCCGCATTCTCAACGTGGCCTCGTTCGCAGCGCTGACGCCTAGCGCCGATGGGCAGACCCTGTACGCGGGCAGCAAGAGCTTCATGCTGCGCTTCAGCGAATCGCTGGCGCTGGAAAACGCCGATTGCGGCGTCAAGGTGTGTGCGCTGTGTCCGGGCTTTGCCTGGTCGGAATTCCACGACGTGACCGGCACCCGGGACGCAATGTCCGCCCTGCCCGCCTGGGCGTGGTTACAGGCCGACGCGGTCGCCGAATACGGAATCGCTGCACTGGAACGCGGACAGGTGCTGGCGGTGCCGGGCTGGCGCTACCGATTGGTCAATGCCGCACTGCGGCTGCTGCCGCATGCGTTTGCCTTACGCATGATGGCGCGCGGCTCGCATCGGGTACGACCGCTGGATTGAGGTGGCAGCAGGCCGTGTGTGCGGGAGATATCGCCTGTGCGCAGCAACGCTTCGCGGCCGACTTCAACCTGGGCGCCCGGAGGGCGTGCGATGTCCACGCAAGCGCATATATCGAGCGTCAAATCATTTCAGAGCGGCTCGCAAAACGACTGCGCACCGCCAGGCGGGCGCGGCCGGTGCTCGGAAGCGGCATGTACCACGCGTCCACTGCGGTTCTGAGCGCTACGTCCGCACCCACTTGACGACTGCTCGCTACGTTTTGTTAGCCGCTCTTAGAACCTGTTCACAATCTTATTCAAACCATGCAAACTCCACGAATGCGCGAGAAGAACTATCCAAGTGACGTGAGCCGTGAGCGGTTCGAGCAAATCCGCCCGATTCTGGAGCAAGCCCGCAAGCGCACCAAGCCTGTGACAGTGGATATGTATGAGGTGTGGTGCGCAGTGCTGTATCTGCTACGGACAGGGTGCCCGTGGCGTGCGTTGCCCAGTGACTTTCCGAAGTGGCGCACGGTGCATTCCTACTTTGCCAAGTGGAGCGAAGTGGACGATGAAGGAATGAGCCTGCTGGAGCGGGCGCTTAAAAAATCAGGTTGGCGCGGCCCGCGAGAAACAGGGGCGCAAGGCCTGCAGCACGTTCTTGATCGTGGACGCGCAGAGCGTGAAGAACAGTGATACAGCCGGCCAGAAAGGCTATGACGCGGGCAAGAAGGTATCGGGGATCAAGCGCCACATCGCGGTGGATACGCAAGGCTTGCCACATGCCGTTGCGGTGACCACGGCGGAAGTCACCGATCGTCAAGGTGCGCTGGAGGCATTGAAACGCTGCCGATCGGGTTTAGGTCGGGTGAAACGCCTGCTGTGCGACAGCGGCTACACCGGAGATCCCTTCGCCGAGGGCGTACAGGACATTCTGGGCAAGCATGTCACCGTACAGATTGCCAAGCGCAGCGAGCTGCATACCTTCAAGGTCATGCCCAAGCGCTGGAGTGTCGAACGCAGCTTTGCCTGGCTGGAGAAGAACCGGAGGCTATGGAAGAACTGCGAGCGAAGGCTCAATACCAGCTTGCAGTTCATCCACCTGGCGTTCCTGGCACTGCTGCTCAGGAGATCGTGAACAGGTTCTTAGATGCAAACGCATGCCCGTCAAAATCGGCATCGGCTCACGCGCCTGACCACAAGCGCTGAAAACAATCGCTGCTCTCAGTGATTGACGATGTCGCCATGCATGGCTGCCAGCCGTGTGAGCAGGCGATTTTGCGTGCGACGCGGAATCTTGCGCTGATCCATCGCCCAGTTCAGATCTTCGACCAAGGCATTGAAGTCGCCTTCGCGAATGGCCAGGTGCGCGTGCGCCTGCTGCATCGACTTGGCGGTGTCCGGGCATGGGCCGTCGGCGAGGTGGCAGAATTTCTGCACCAGGCGCTCGTTGAGCATGACGATATTGACACGTGCGAATTTATCGACAATGCGTTGGTCGTCGGCGATGCGCGAGAGCATGGTTTCCACCAGCGCTTCGATGCCGGCTTGCCCGCCAAGCTCGTCGTACAGCGTCTGCCGCGGTTGCGTGCTGGCGCAGGCGCTTGTCAGGCCCAGCACACACAGCAAGGACCAGCGCAGCCATCGGTTCATCAGAACGCCTCCTGCAAAGAGAGATAAGGGCCGCGCTGATCGGCAAGCGTGGCGATGTCGCCAAGATCGGCGAATGCAGCGGTCAACGAGACATGCTTGTGTCCGTACACAAGATCGCCGGAAAGACGTAACTTGGCGCCAAACACGTCCTGACCTAGGGCCTGTTAACACATCCGAAGCCCATCAACGATCAGAACGAAGCTGAGGAAGCCAAGGAACATGACATCCAGCTTCTCGAAGCGCGTGAAAATCCGTCGGTAGCCCTTCAAGCGACGGAACAGCCTCTCCACTTCGTTGCGCCGCTTGTACATTTCCTTGTCGTACTCCCAAGGATCGACCCGATTGGACTTGGGTGGAACCACCGGCACGAAGCCAAGATCGAGCGCCAACTGGCGGGTTTCATTGCCTTCGTAAGCGCGATCCATCAGCAGATGAACCGGCCGCTCCACTGGCCCCAGGTGTTCAAGCAACGCGCGGCCTGCGGGTGCGTCATGTGCGTTGCCAGGCGTCAATCCGAACGTGATGGCTGTTCGAGCATCTGCGGCAACCATATGAATTTTGGTGTTCCATCCGCCCCGCGATTTCCCGATGGATTGTGGGCCGTTTTTTTTAATGCGCCAGTGCCATCCGGATGCACCTTGATGCTGGTGGAGTCCAGCGAGACCGCTTCGATTTTGATGCGCACGATCTGGCAGGTCTGCAATTGGGCGAACATCCGGTCCAGCACACCGGACTTGGCCCAACGGTTAATGCGCGTGTACACCGTATGCCAGTTGCCAAAGCGCTCGGGCAGACCGCGCCATTTGCAGCCATGCTCTGCGACGTAAAGAAGGGCGTTGACTACCTGCAGGTTGGTCATGCTGACATTGCCGCGTTGCAAAGGTAGGCAATGCTCGATGAGTGCAAATTGTGCTGGCGTGATCTCCATGCCCAATAGTTTAATCGCTCGAGACATTAATGTTAACAGGCCTTAGTTGTCGCATCCCGGACGATGGCATAGATCCCAAACGCTATCCACTCTTCATGGCCCAAGTCGTCTTGCAGGAGTTGATAGAGTCCCTGCAATGGACTCCGGGAGCCAAGCCATGCTGATAGCCCTGCACAAGAACGCCCGCACCACACCCGCCGTGCGCGCCGAGATAGCAGCCAGTAATGAAACCGCCAGCGTGCTGGCCCAGCGCTTTGGCATCACCGACCAGACGGTCTACAAGTGGAAGAAGCGCGATGTGTTCGGAGATCGCTCGCACACAGCCCATCGCCTGCAGACGGTGCTCACGCCCGCACAAGAGAGCGTGGTACTCCACTTGCGCCGCACCTTGTTGTTGCCCCTGGATGACTTGCTGGCGGTCACTCGGGAATTCATCTGTGCCGATGTCTCTCGCTCGGGCCTGGACCGGTGCCTGCGCCGACATGGGGCTGGCAACCTCAACGACCTCAAGCCCCGGGAGCCTGCTGTCGCCCACAAGGCCTTCAAGAGCTACGCGCCCGGCTATGTGCACATGGATGTGAAGTACCTGCCCCAGATGCAGGACCAATCGCAACGGCGCTATCTGTTCGTGGCCATCGACCGGGCCACCCGCTGGGTGTTCGTGCAGTGCAAAACCAACAAGACAGCGGCCAATGCAAAGGCCTTTCTGAGCGCACTGCACAAGGCCTGTCCGATCAAGATCAACAAACTGCTGACCGGACAATGGCAAGGAGTTCACGGACCGCCTGTTTGCCAGCAAGGAGCGTGAGCCCAGTGGCGACCACGAGTTCGATCAACTGTGCCAGGAACTGGGCATCGAACACCGGCTGACCAAGCCCAGGACGCCCAGAACCAATGGCATGGCGGAGCGATTCAACGGGCGCATCGCCGATGTGCTCAAGACACAGTCGCCGGCCAGTGCGTGCACTGGCGCGAATGCGCTGGCAGCGGATGCAGCGATCACGACAACACGCTGATGCACGCTCATCGCTGCACACCTGCGTGCGCCGCCGAGGTCATGCCGAGTTGGCGCATGCACCAGGCCACCAGCGGCGCCTCTTCCAGCGGTGGCGAATACAGATAGCCCTGCACCATGTCGCAGCCGTAACCGCGCAACAGCGCCAGCGCGGTGGCGTTCTCGACGCCTTCAGCGATGACGCTCAGGCCCAGGTTGTGCCCTAGATCGATCGTGCTGCGGACAATGAAGGCATCGTCGGTGCCTTCGGCCAACTGCATGACGAAACTCTTGTCGATCTTCAATTCGTTCACCGGCATGCGCTTGAGTTGGGCCAACGAGGAATAGCCGGTACCGAAGTCGTCGATGGACAGACGTACGCCCACGCCGCGTAACTGATGCAGCATGTGCAGCGCGAATTCGACATCGCGCATCAAGGCGCTTTCGGTCAATTCCAGCGTGACCGACTGCGCCGGCACGGCGTGATGCTCCAGACGGCCGCGCACGAAGTCGGGCAAGCCGGGATCGGACAGGTCGAGCGCGGACAAATTGATTGCCATGCCGAGCACTAGCCCTTGCTCGCGCCATTGCGCCTGGCAGCGCAGCGCTTCGTCCAGCACGAAGCGGGTGAGTGGGTGGATCACGCCGGCGTGCTCGGCCAGCGGAATGAATTCGTCCGGGCCGATCGGGCCGAGCACCGGGTGATGCCAGCGCACCAGTACTTCGACCTGCTCGACCTGATCGCTGCGCAGACAGATCTTGGGTTGGAAGCGCAAGGTGAGTTCGTTTGCGCCAATGGCCTGACGCAGATCGCCAGTGAGACGCAAACGCCGCAGATGCTGTTCGTCCTGGCCCAGGCGATAGACGCTGGCGCCAATGGCGCTTGTGGTGCCGACTTGGCGGCGCGCGATATCGGCGCGGCGCAACAAGGTATCCGGATCGGCGCCATGCTCGGGAATCAGCGCGATGCCGATGCTAGCTTCGAGCTGAATACGCGCCTGCGGCAATACCAGCGGGCGACGCAGCTGCAGCAGCAGGCGCTGCGCATCCTGCTGCACGCTGACCGCATCGGCTTGCGCCACCACCACCATGAATTCATCGCTGCCCAGCCGACCGACTAGATTGGGCTCCTGCACGACCTCCACCAACCGGCGACCGGCCTCCACCAACACCTGGTCGGCGAAGTCGTGGCCCAGGCTGTCGTTAAGTTCCTTGAAACGCTCCAGATCCAGGATCAGCACCGCGGCGGTGCCTCCGGCTGCCACGGTCTGCTCCACCACCTCCTTCAACCGCTCCAGCAACCAGATCCGGTTGGGCAGGCCGGTCAAGGCGTCGTGGCGGGCCTGATGCAGGATGTGCTGCTCGCGGCTGGCGATCTGGTGCTGCATGCGCCCGAAACTGTCGGCCAGCTCGGCAAGTTCGCGGCCAGGCGGCACCTGCACGGCGGTGTAGTAATCGCCGCGCTGGATGCGCCGCGCGGCCTGTACCAGTTGTGCGACTGGTTTGCTCACGCTGCGTGCGAGAAAAATCGCCACAACCAGTGCGGCAACAGTGGCTAACCCGGCCAGCAGCAGGATGCGCAGCTTGAGAACGCGATACGGCGCGACAACGCGATCCAGCGATGCCTGCAACGCGACCCGCATGTGGCTGTCGCCTTGGATCGCTTGCAGCCTGACCAGATAGCGCGACTGGCCCAACGTCAACGGGATCGATACAGCCGGCAGCTTCTTCGCCGCGGCCAGTTGTTGCGCAAATTCGGCGCGCGCCGATGGCGCCATCGTGGAGGCCAGCACGCGCAGCGGCGGGCCATCGGTGAAGAAGGTGGCATCCAGCCCGGTGGTGCTGCGGAAATCCTGCGCCAGGCCGTCGCCGGATTCGTTGCCGATCCCGATCCAGCCGACCCGGTTCGGCGCCAGTACCTGCACTACCGCCAAGCGCACGATGCGCTGATCCAGCGCCACCACACCCACTGCGCGTCCATCGCGCTGCGCCTGTTGCAGCAATGCCTGCACCGCACGCAGTTGTTCGGCTTGCGGCACGTCAGCCAGGCCGGTCAAGAATTCGCCATCCGGCGAGAGCAATAACGCGGTTTGCGCCGACATGCGCGCGGCGTGGTTGCGCAAGGCCGATTGCATCGTCGGCACATCGCCGCTGGCGACGGCCGCACGGAACCCGAAATCGTCGGCCAGCACCAACGCCGACTGCAGCAACTGCTCGTCGCGGCGCACGTTGATGCGTTGCCAGACCCCCTGCCCGATTTCCAGCTCTTCGCCCAGCTGCGCCTTGACGCTGCGCTCGGTGGCCACCTGCACGGCAAAAAATGTGAGCGCCTGTGTGGCAAGCACGACCAGCACCAGCAAGGCCGCGATGCGGGTATGCAGGCGCATCGACCTCATGGGCGCGGCTTCTTCGGGTCGGCGTTACGGAACTTGTCCTGCAGCGCGCGCGCGCGCGCATCCGGTGGCGCCACCACCGGCGCAGTGCCGGTGGTCTGCAAGGTGACGCGACGCTGCACCGCATCGCGCGCGATCACCAACGGCTCGCTGCTGGCAGCGCCCTTGATGCGCGGATGCCAGACGCGCAACGTGTAGTTGCCCGCAGGCGCCTCCAGCTGGGCACGGCCATCGCTGCCGGTCTTGCCGAAGTACGGTGTCTCCAGCACCACGATGTACCCCTGCATCGAATCGTGGATATTGCAGCCGATGGTGACCAGGCCAGGCTGATCGAAACGCACTGGCGCAGCAGTGGTGCCTTGGAACAGCGGCAGTTCGAAGCGCTTGACCGGCGAGAACGAGTAGACCTGATGGCGAATCTGGTCGTTGTTCGCAAAGCGCACCAGAGTCCCGGTGCGCACTGCCAGCACGAACTGCGAGTTGATCTGGTCCATTTCCACGGTCTTGCCCGCGCTCGGCGCAACCGGCCGCGCAGGTTCCAGGCTCACCACTGCATCGACCAGCACACCACTGGCGTCGGCGACGGTCACGGTGACCGACGCCGCAGCAGCCGTCCCTGCGGCGGCAGACGCCAACAGCAGACAGACCACACTTATCCGCTTGAACCACCGCATCCGCATGCGCCCTCACCTCGTGCAATCGGCAGCGGGCGCCAGGCGAGCCCGACGTCGCGCTAGGGATCAGACTGGGTTATCGGCGTGAGTGAACGCAATCTTTAACCAGACGCGAGCGGAATTCTCTGAATGAAAATGTGGCAATCGTCACCGGTCATGTTGCGGGCGCGGCTGTTCGCTGCGCGCCACGCGTTGCGACACGCGCTGGATTACTTCAGCTTGATCTCGCGCAGGCGCTCTTCCAGGAAGCCATGCGCCGTGATCGGCTCTGGGTAATGGCTGGGGTTATCGGCGCTGATGCACGATGGCAGCACGTCGATGAGGAAATCAGGATTGGGGTGGAGGAAGAACGGCACCGAATAGCGCGGCTGGCGCGCCTGCTCTCCCGGCGGGTTGACCACGCGGTGGATGGTGGACGGATAGACGTGGTTGGTCAGGCGCTGCAGCATGTCGCCGATGTTGACCACGATGGTGTCGGCGTCGGCAGTGAACGGCACCCACTCGCCATCGTTGGAGCGCACTTCCAGGCCGGCGGCACTGGCACCGACCAGCAAGGTGATGAAGTTGATGTCGCCATGCGCACCAGCACGCACGTTGGGGATGCCGTCGCTGGTGATCGGCGGGTAATGGAGGGGCCGCAGGATCGAATTGCCGTTGTTGGTTTTGTCGACAAAGTAGTCCTGCGGTAAGCCGATATGCAGCGCCAGCGCCGACAGCACGCGTGAGCCCAACTGGTCCAGTTGTTGGTACAGCTGGTAACCGCGCTCGCGGAAGCCAGGCACCTCGCTGGGCCACAGATTTGGCGGCATCACCGCGAGGTACGGCGAATCGTCTGGAATCTCGCGGCCAATGTGCCAGAACTCTTTCAGATCGAAATGCTTGGAATCCTTGGCAGTTTCCACACCGAACGCGGTATAGCCACGCGCGCCGCCGCTGCCTTCCACGTGATAGCGACGCTTGGTCGCTTCCGGCAAGGCGAAGAACGCCTTGAACACCTCGTAGGCGGCATCGATGTCGGCCTTGGCGATGCCGTGATTGCGGATTCCGGCAAAGCCCCACTGCCGATAGGCCGCACCGAGCTCGGCAACGAAGGCGTCGCGGTCGGTGTCCAAACGGGTGATGTCCAGCGTGGGGATGCGCGCGCGCATACGGATGTCTGTCGTGGAAGTCGAAAAGATCGAGAGAAGCCTGCTGTCAGATCAACAGGCGATACAACAGGTAAAACGTCGCGGCCTTGGCGATGACCACGCACACGCCAATGACGATTGACTCACGCCGCGTCACGCACTGCACCCGAGAGCCGGTCCAGCGTGTCCTGCATCAGGCGCGCGTCGTCGGCTTCCACGGTCACGCGCACCACCGGCTCGGTGCCGGACGGGCGCAGGAACGCGCGACCACGCCCTTGAACGGCGGCCTGCGCCTGCTGCAACGCCTGTTGCACGTTGGCAGCTTCCACAATCGCCTTGGCCGCACCGCCATCCAGGCGCACATTGACGGTCTTCTGCGGCACCTTGCTCAGGCTGCTGAGCGCCTTGCGCAAGCTATGCCCATCGCGACCGAGCGCTTCGAGCACCTGCAGTGCACTGACGATGCCATCGCCGGTAGTGGCGCGGTCCAGGCACAACAGATGGCCGGATGTTTCGCCACCCAAGGTGCCGCCGCCTTCGACCAGGGCCTGATGCACGTAGCGGTCGCCGACCTTGGCGCGCTGGAACGGGATGTTCAGCGCAGCCAATGCCTGTTCCAGACCGTAATTGGTCATCAAGGTGCCCACCACGGTGCCTGTCAGCCGGCCACTGGCCTGCCACGAGCGCGCCAGCACATACAGCAGATCGTCGCCATCGACCGGGTTGCCCTGGTCGTCGGCCATCAATACACGGTCGCCGTCGCCGTCGAAGGCGATGCCTAGATGCGCACCGTACTCGCGCACCTTGGCGGCGAGATTGTCGATATGCGTTGAGCCGACACCGGCATTGATATTTAGCCCGTCCGGCGCGGCGCCGATGACCACCACCTCTGCGCCCAGCTCACGGAACAGCATGGGGGCGATGTGATAAGTAGCGCCATGTGCGCAGTCCAGCACCATCTTCAGCCATTTGAGGGTGAAACCACGCGCCACGCTGGCCTTGCAGAATTCGATGTAGCGGCCGATCGCATCGCGCGTGCGGATGGCCTTGCCCAGACGCTCGGATTCCACCGTGTGGAACGGCGCGTCCAACGCGGCTTCGATCGCCGCTTCAGTGGCGTCGTCGAGCTTCTCGCCTTCGGCGGAGAAGAACTTGATGCCGTTGTCGTAGTGCGGATTGTGCGAGGCGCTGATCACCACGCCCGCGTCGGCGCGCAGCGTGCTGGTCAGGAACGCGATGGCCGGCGTCGGCATCGGGCCGATCAGCTGCACGTCAGCGCCTGCAGCAACCAAGCCGGCTTCCAGCGCCGCTTCGAACATGTAACCGGAAATGCGGGTGTCCTTGCCGATCAACACCAACGGCCGCTTGCCACGGATCTGGGTCAGTACACGGCCGAGCGCATTGCCCAGGCGCAGCACGAAATCGGCCGAGATCACGCCCTGCCCGACCCGACCGCGGATGCCGTCGGTGCCAAAGTACTTGCGTGCGCTCATGCGGCGTCAGCGTCCTGCGGATGCGGCTGACGCATCATCATCGCGGTGAGCTCGGCAATGCGGTTGCGCATCTCGCGGCGGTCACAGATCTGGTCGATGGCACCGTGGTCGAGCAGAAATTCGGAGCGCTGGAAGCCTTCCGGCAACGTTTCGCGCACGGTCTGCTCGATCACGCGCGGGCCGGCAAAGCCGATCAGCGCATGCGGCTCGGCGATGTTGATGTCGCCCAGCATCGCGAACGAGGCCGACACGCCACCGGTTGTGGGATGGGTCAGCACCGAGATGTACGGCAGTCCGGCTTCGCGCAGGCGACCGAGCGCCGCCGAGGTCTTGGCCATCTGCATCAGCGAGAACAGGCCTTCCTGCATGCGGGCGCCGCCACTGGCGGAAAAGCACACGAACGGGCAACCGACTTCCAACGCCACTTCGGCTGCACGCGCAAAGCGCTCGCCAACCACTGACCCCATCGAGCCGCCCATGAAGGCGAAATCGAACGCAGCAGCAACCAACGGGTTGCCCTTGAGCGTGCCGCGCATGGCAATCAGCGCGTCGTATTCGCCGCTGGCTTTCTGGCTGGCTTTGATGCGTTCGCCGTAGCGCTTCTGGTCCTTGAACTTGAGCACGTCGACCGGCCCGAGCTGGGCGGCGATTTCAGTGGTCGCGGTGTCCGGGTCAAACAGCGAATTCAGGCGCGCGCGCGCGCGGATCGCCATGTGGTGGTCGCACTTCGGGCACACCTCGAGGTTTTCTTCGAGTTCCGGGCCGTACAGCGCGCTGCCGCAATTGCTGCACTTTTCCCACAGGCCCTCGGGGACGCTGCGCTTCTTGGCCGGAGTGTTTTCGGTGCGGATGCCGGAAGGCATCAATTTGCTGAGCCAGCTCATGCGTGTATGAAATCCATGCAGGGCGGCCTGGCGGGCCGCAGAGTGACGACAGTCTAACGCGCCGTGGGAATGCCAAGGTAGCGGGCGTCATGAATGCGGGATCTGGCGCAGATACTTCGGGGCGTGTCTGGCAGGTCTCTCTGCGAAACGGATCGCGGGCTGCTGCGTCGCATTGTTGATGCAGCGCAGTGGGTTGGGTGCACGTGGCTGCGCTCCGTGCCGCCCCAGCTCACGCTTGCCGCGCGCGCGTTCCAAGGCACGCGCGCCGGCGGCGCGCAAGCTGTGCCGTCTCGCCCTGGTGAGAGCGAGACGTTGGCTTCTACGCTTGGTCGAGGGCTTGGCGCAAGGGGGCCAGGAAGGCCTCTGCGCGTTCGCGAGCGCTGCGGACGTCGTCGGCTTCGGCCAGGGCGGCAACCAGAGCACTGCCGACCACCACGCCGTCCGCATCCACCGCCATGGCGGCAGCGCTGGCGGCGTCCTTGATGCCGAAGCCGGCCACCACCGGCGCGCCGGCACGCTGACGCAGTTGGCGCAGGCGGTCGCTGGCGGCGTAGGTGTCGAGCAGGTTGGAGGCGCCGGTGACGCCAGCAAAACTGACGTAATACAGATAGCCCTGCGCAGTGCTGCACAGCATGTCCAGGCGCTGCTCACTGGTGGTGGGCGATGCCAGTGCGATCAGCGCCAGCCCGACCTCGGTGAAGATGGCGCGCGTTTCATCGGCTTCCTCCGGCGGCAGATCGACCAGCAGCAGGCCGTCCACGCCGGCGGCGACAGCCGCTTCGGCGAAGCGCCGCGTGCCATGGATCTCGATCGGGTTGAGGTAGCCCATCAACACCACCGGCGTGGCGGCGTCTTCGCGGCGGAACTCGTGCACCGCTTCCAAAACGTACGCAAGGCCGGCACCGCGTCCCAGCGCGCGCTCGGAGCTGCGCTGGATGGTGGGGCCGTCCGCCATCGGGTCGGAGAACGGCACACCGAGCTCGATGACATCGGCACCGGCGCGCACCAGCGCGTGCATGACGGGCACAGTGGCTTCCAGCGATGGGTCGCCGGCGGTGATGAAGGGGATCAGTGCCTTGCGACCGTTGGCACGCAGCTCGGCGAAGCGGAAATCGATACGACGCATGAAATCACTCGAATCAAGGGGGGAGGAAAGCCAGCCGCCATGTCACGTCAGGTGGCAAAGAAATAACGCATCAGCGCAAAGCACAGCGCAAACAGGTAGCCGTAGGAAAATCGATCAATGCGGAATACCGGGTCGCCACGACGCGCACGCCACGCCCCAAGCGCAGCAGCCCGCCAGCGGCCAGCGGCGCGATCACCACCGCTGTCAGGCGCGCGCCATGGGTCGCGGTGAGGTGCTTCGGCAGCAACCAAAGACTGACGCCACCCAGCAATGCACCCAGAATCGCGTAACCGACTGCCGCCAAGGCCGGCGATTGCCCGCGCTCGAACGATGCGGCGACCCAGTGCAGGCCAAGTTCGATCATCAGCTCGGCCACCAACTGGATGAACCCTTCGAGCATCGACGCGTCCCTGCCATCCGGTTAGAGAAGTAGCCGCAGCCACGCTACAGCGCGAGCCCCTCGCGCGCCGCGATGGTATGCACATCCTTGTCGCCACGCCCAGACAGGTTGCACAACACCAACGCGTCTTTCGGCAGCTCGCGCGCGAGCTTGATCGACTGCGCCACCGCATGGCTGGATTCAAGTGCGGCCAGGATGCCTTCGGTATGCGCAAGCAGATGGAACGCGGCCATCGCCTCGTCGTCGGTAATGCCCTGATACACCGCGCGGCCGCTGTCGGACAGAAACGCATGCTCCGGACCCACGCCGGGGTAATCCAGGCCGGCAGAGATCGAATGGGTTTCGGTGATCTGGCCATCGTCGTCGCAAATCACATAGGTGCGATTGCCATGCAACACACCGGGGCGCCCTGCGGCGATCGATGCCGCATGGCGGCCGGTAGCGATGCCGTCGCCGGCCGCCTCGGCGCCATAGATCTTGACGCCCGGGTCGTTGAGGAAGGCATGGAACAGGCCGATCGCATTGCTACCGCCACCGACGCAGGCGCTGATCGCATCCGGCAGACGGCCGTAGTCTTCCAGCATCTGCGCGCGCGCCTCGCGGCCGACAATCGCGTTGAAGTCACGCACCATGCGCGGATACGGGTCAGGGCCGGCCACGGTGCCGATGATGTAGAAGGTGTCGCGCACGTTGGTGACCCAGTCGCGCATCGCTTCGTTGAGCGCGTCCTTGAGCGTGGCCGAACCGGAGGTCACCGGGATCACCGTCGCACCGAGCAGCTTCATGCGATAGACGTTGATCTTCTGCCGTTCGATGTCGGTGGCGCCCATGTAGACCAGGCATTCCAGGCCCAGACGTGCAGCGACAGTGGCGCTGGCCACGCCGTGCTGGCCGGCGCCGGTCTCGGCGATGATGCGGGTCTTGCCCATGCGGCTGGCCAGCAGGGCCTGGCCGATGGTGTTGTTGATCTTGTGCGCGCCGGTGTGGTTGAGGTCTTCGCGCTTGAGCAGGATCTGCGCCCCACCCACTTCACGGCTGAGCCGTTCGGCATGGTAGATCGGGCTGGGGCGGCCGACGTAATGCTTGAGGTCCTTGTCGTATTCGGCGATGAAGCTCGGATCCTGCCGCGCTTGATCGTAGGCGGCGGACAGCTCCTGCAGCGGGCCAATCAAGGTTTCGGCGACGAACCGGCCGCCAAACTTGCCAAAGTGGCCAGCAGCATCCGGATAGGCGTAAAAGTCACTGATGGGCTGGGCCGACATGGAAATCCTCTGCAGCAATGCGTCATAAGAGAGGCCTCACTCTAGCGCAGCCGCGGCATGCGATACATCGATAAGATTGCCGCAACCTGTGATCTGGAGTCACATATGACTGTTTTGCTTCCTCCACTGGCGGCGCTGCGTGCGTTCGAAGCTGCCGCGCGCCTGCAGAGCGTCAGCCGTGCTGCCCAGGAATTGCACGTCACCCATGGGGCCATCAGCCGGCACGTGCGTTCGCTGGAACAGGCATTGGGCACGGCGCTGTTTGCGCGTCAGGGCCGCGGTCTGGTGCTGACCGCTGCAGGCGTTCGGCTAGGTGACGCCACCGGCGAAGGCTTTGGCGTGATCAGCCAGACCTGGGCGGCGTTGCAGCGCCCGGTTGCCGAGGCGCCGCTGGTGCTGGGGTGTTCCGGTAGCCTGCTGGCACGCTGGGTGATCCCGCGCCTGGGCCTGCTGCAGCACGACCTGCCTGACGTACGCTTACACCTGTCCGCCAGCGAACAGCCACCCGGCCCGGATCTGGACGGCCTGGATGCTGCACTGCTGCTAGACACACCACCCTGGCCCAGCGAGTGGCAGGTGCACGCACTGGGCGTGGAGTGGATCGGCCCGGTGCTGAGCCCGCAGCTCGCGTCGACGTTGCGGATCGACGGGAATGACCCGACCACACTGTGTCATCACGCCCTGCTGCAGACGCGTTCGCGCCCGCAAGCCTGGCCGGAATGGGCGCAGGCGCAGGGGCTGGAACCCGAGGCACTGCGCTTCGGTACCGAATTCGAACACTTGGTGTATCTCCTGGAAGCCGCTGCCGCCGGGCTGGGAATCGCGATCGCGCCACAGCCGTTGGTGGCGGCAGACCTGGCGGCCGGGCGCCTGCTGGCGCCGTGGGGATTCAATGCCACACACGGCCGCTGGGTACTGTGCGCCGCAAAGCGTAATCCGGACCCACGCATCGGACGGCTGGCGGATTGGCTAGGCAAAGCGCTGGCGGAAGATCAGCACACGTCTCCGGCCATGGATGCAACGAAAATCGCGGATGTTCGGTGCAGCACTGCATCGCCAGCCCAGGGCTGGTGACCAGCATGTGTACCGCCAGGAGCGATGTATGCCGAGCGGAACGCCATGCATCGGCACAACTGGCAAAGACGCAAAAACGTCAGTCGCGGCTCGGCCTGTAGGAACGCCATCTGGCGCGCGATTGCTCGCCAAATCGCCTCAAATGGAGAAACCGCGGCTGGGTCCAGCGAGATGAGAACAATCTACGGGCAGGTCGCTGACCGCTGATCGGGATTCGGGATTCGGGATTCGGAAAGCATGCTAACGCTCGCGCACTCTGCTAACTATCCAAATCCCCGAAAAACCAGCCGCGTCAAGCACCTGCTGTTACGAATCCCGAATCCCACCCTCACGACATCTCGTGACAATCCGCCCGTCGCACTTCCTCAACGAACTTGCGCATCTTGTGGCCGTCCTTGATGCCGGGCGCCAGCTCCACGCCACTGGAGACGTCCACGCCCCAGGGCAGCGTGGCCACAATGGCGTCGAACACATTGCCGGCGTTGATGCCGCCGGCCAGCAGAAACGGCCGATGCAGACCGGTGGGCAAGCGCGACCAATCGAACGTTTTGCCGGTGCCGCCGCCCGCGCCTGGCGCATGGCTATCGAACAGGAAACCAGCGGTATTCGGATACGACAACTGCAGCGTGCGCGCGTTGGCGTCCTCACCGTTCACGCCGGTGCTGCCCATCGGTACCGCCTTCAGATATGGCAGATTGAAGCTACGGCAGAACGCGTCTTCTTCTTCTCCGTGGAATTGCAGCAGGGTCGGACGCACGGTGCGTACCACTTCGCGCACTTCTTCCTTGGAGTTGTTGCGGAACAACGCCACCACATCGACCATCGGCGCAGTGGCCTGGCGCATCGCGCGCGCCTCGACCGGTGCCACGCGTCGCGGGCTGCCATGCGCAAAGATGAAACCTACCGCGTCCACACCCAGCTCGCCGGCCAGCCGGATATCGCCGGCGCGGGTCATGCCACAGAACTTGATACGGGTGCGGTACAGTGATCGATTCATTGGGTCACCTCAGCAGGCAGATGCCACTCTGCAGGATACAGAGGTCCGATGAATACCAGACCTTGTGGCGGCGCTGTCGGCCCGGCCACAGTGCGGTCGCGCCCGGCGAGCAACGTCGCGATCCAGTCGGCCGGCTGCTCGCCGGTACCGACCAAAATCAGCGAGCCCACAATATTCCGCACCATGTGATGAAGGAATGCATTGGCCTGCACCTGCACCTCCACCACCTCGCCGATGCGCTGCACATGGATGGCCTGCAAGTTGCGGCGGGCATGCAAGGCCTGGCACTGCACGCTGCGGAACGCGCTGAAGTCGTTTTCACCCAATAAGGCCTGCGCTGCCACGTGCATGGCATCGGCATCGAGCGGGCGACGCTCCCAGCTCAAGGTCTGCCGATACAGCGCCGGGCGAATCTGCCGATTGAGCAGGCGATAGCGATAACGGCGCGCGCGCGCGGAAAAGCGCGCATGGAAGTCAGCGGCTGCCGGCACGCACCAACGCACCGCGATCGACGGCGGCAGACGCGCGGTGGTGCCCAGCATCCAGCCGCGCGGTTCGCGGTGTGCGTCGCTGTCGAAATGCACCACCTGGCATTCTCCATGCACGCCCGCGTCGGTGCGTCCGGCGCAGACCACCTGCACCGGCGCATCGGCAACCGACGACAATGCCGCCTGCAGGCTGGCCTGCACACTCGGGCCGCCATGTTCGCCCAACTGCTGCCAGCCCTGGAACTCGCTGCCGTCGTACTCCACGCCCAGCGCGTAACGCATCGCTACCTGCCTCTAAGGAATCGATGAAATCCGCGCGCCGGTCATGCCGACCTGGCCATCGCAGGCAAGGGTCGCCGCGGCCCCGCCGCTGCGCAAAACGTGAAGTGTACGAGCAGCGATGGCCGATGCCGAGCAGCGGCGCGCGTGCAGGCAGCGCGCAGCGGCGTTCTCAGCCGTTGGAAGCGAGGCTGCGCTCGGACCATACGGCCAACGTGGTGCCGCCGGGCTCGCGAAAGTGAAAGCGGCTGCCGCCGGGGAAGCCGAACACCGGCTTGACGATCTCCCCGCCCGCAACACGCACGCGCTCGAGCACAGGCGCCAAATCGTCGGCATACAGCACCACCGATGGGCCGCCTTCGGCCGGCGCTGGCGCGGCTGCACGGTAAAAGCCACCGTCCAGGCGGCCGTCATGGAAGGCCAGTTAATCCGGGCCATAGGCCTGAAATTGCCAACCAAACACCGTTTCGAGAAACGCGCGGCTGGCGTCCGGGTCGACGGAGGCAAATTCCACGTAGTCGATCCGGCGTTCGCGTGCAGCACTCTCTTGCGGGGCCAGGTGATCGATCGCCGGGCTCATGCCAGCCGTTCCAGCAGCTCGGCGGCCTCGGCGCGGGTGGTGGCGTCGCCGGTGGCGGCAACTTCCAGCAGCAAGCCGCGCGCGGTGTCCTTGTCGCCCAGGTCCATATAGGCCACCGCCAGTTCCAGGCGATCGCGCCCGGCCGAGCCGACGTCCCGGCTGGTCGTCGTATTAGGCGCCGCAATCGGTGCCACAGGCGGGCGGTCGACATCCAGGCTGTCCTGCGTGGCGATCGGTGCGACTGGAGCAGCGGATGGCACTTCGCTGATCGTGGGAGCGATGTCTGCGTGGTGTACCTGCAGCGAATCGCGCGCCGAGTCCTGAGGAGACTCGTCAGGCGCGATGTGCTGCGGCTCTGTCACCACCACTGGCGGCGTGGCACGCAGCGCGCGCCGGTCGTCGCTATTGATCGCCGCTGGCGCTGCAGCCGGCTCGGACAGCAGTGGCTCGCGGCGCAGCACGTCCGATAACGGTTGGTGCATGTCGTGGGCACGCTCGCCTTCGCGCAGATCGGCCTGCTCGAATTCGGTCTCCTGCAGCACATCGCGCTCGCTCGGCTCCGTGGCCCGCGCCTCGTCTTGCGGCTCGGCGGCCCGCACCGGCGCGCCCGGCAGGACGAAGTCGTACTGCCGGCGCGGCAACGGCGGCAGCGGCGACGGTTTACGACGGCGGGCGGCCAACCATGCCAACACGGCAGCGACGATCAACACCAGCCCACCGATCAACCACAGCGGAAAACCACCGCCCTGTTGCGCGGCCGCCGGGGCTTCCGACAGGCGCTTCTGTGCGGCCGCCAGATCGGTGTCCTTCATTGCAATCAGCGCTTGCTGCTGCTGCCTGAGCTTTTCCAGGTCGGCCACGCGGGTACGCAGGTCCTGCAATTCCGCATCGCGGGTGGCGATGTCTTCCTTGGCCTGTTGCAACTGTTGGTTGGCCGCCATCTCGCCCTCGCCTTCGGCACTGGTACCGGACGTGACGCCGGCCTTGTTGGTCTGACTCGCCACTGCAGGGGCGATTTCGAGCCGCGCACCGGCACCGGCCGTTGCGGCCGGCGTGGCGGGTCGCGGGGTTGTAGCGGCAGCAGCGCCGGCTTCAGCCGGTTGCGGCACCGCCGAGCGTGCCTGACGCCACTGGGCAGCCTGTTCGCGCACCATCACTGCCGCTTCGGCCGCGCCGACTTGCGCCAGCGCGTCTTCCTGCGGCGTGCGCAACACCGCGCCTTGCTTCAGGCGGTTGATGTTGCCGTTGATGAAGGCCGCCGGATTGGTGCGCAGCAAGGCCAGCATGGTCTGGTCCAGCGAATGCCCGCTGGAACGCGCCACCACCGCGGCGATCTCCGACAAGGTCTGACCCGAGCGCACGGCCGGCAATGCATCGCCGGCCCGCGTGGCGGACGCAGGCGGTGCGCTGGCGGCTGCACGTACCGCCGGCTCGCCTCCAGCGGTGCCCTGTGCATCGCGGTTGGCCACCGGCGCAGCCGCTGGCTCGCGCGCGATGGCATTACTGGAACCGGCGCCCGGCGCTTCAATGGCCGGCTCGGCGATCGCGGCAGCGGTGTCGGGCGCATCGACCAAGGCGGAATATCCACGCACCAGGCGGCCCTGGCCCCACTCCACTTCGATCAGGAAGTTGATCACCGGCTGGTCCACCGCCTGGCTGCTGGTCACGCGAATCACCGCGCGCCCGCGTGCGTCCTGCGCAAACTGGAACTGCAGATTGCTGACCAGGCCTTGCGGGCGCTCCAGACCGACCCGCGCGAACGTGGTGGCCGATGCCAGCGCCACGCGCGCGTTGTCGAGTTCGCCCGGCTCGTTGGAGATGACCGGAATCTCGGCCACCAGCGGCTGCCCGGGCTTGGACAGCACCCGGATATCGCCCAACCCCAATGCCACGGCAGCGCCGCTGCAGGCCATCAGCAGCAACGCACCTATCCCTTGTATCGGACGCATCGCGCCCCAGCCCCTCTGTTTCATGGGCATCAATATAGCCGCTCGATGAGCGAAAAAGTCGGCGTTGTTATGCAGAGCGATGCGAGAGTGCGACTGCCGCAGTGCGGCATGCATGTGCGGCCGATGCAGACAGCGCGTACCGATGGGCGACAACGCGGCGATGCGTATCACGCGCGCAGCGGCCCATCAGCCGCTCTTGTGATGCGCAATGACGTGCGTGATGCCATGACGTGGCGCCGATGGCGATGTCGTGGATTGCCGAAGCAGGCAACATGGGGTCCGCGGATGCGGGCAGCATGACTGCGGCAACGCAACCTGCCACTCCGTCAACACGCTGGCCCTTCGATTCAAGCTGACACGCGCAAGCCACACATGCAGGCAAGCGCGCGATGATCGCGGGCCTGCACGTTCGACCTTTCGTCGAGGGTGGGCGCTGCCTTCAACGAAAGATTTGCACGCTACGGGCGTGCCTGCGCGCGATGACGCATCCCAGAGCCACAGCATCGCGCACAGGCCCGCCCCTGCGAGTACACGGCGACCGAGAGCGGCTAACGAAACGCAGCGAACGCGCGTCAGGCAGATGCGGACGGCGCACAGGAACCGCAGTGGACGAGCAGCAGATGCCGATCCCGAACACTAGCCACCCGCATGGCGACTGAGCAGTCGTTTTGTAGTTGCTCTTAGCCTTCCTGGGCGACCAGCTCGGCCAGCTGTACCGCGTTAAGCGCAGCGCCCTTGCGGATGTTGTCGGAGACGATCCACAGGTTCAGACCACGCGGGTGCGAGAGGTCTTCGCGGATGCGCCCGACGAACACCGCGTCCTTGCCGGAGGCATGCGTGACCGGGGTCGGGTAGCCGCCGGGCGTGCGCTCATCCACCACTTCCACGCCGGGCGATGCTTCCAGCAGCGCGCGCGCCGCTTCCACAGTGATCTTGTCGCGGGTTTCGATCGCCACCGCTTCGGAATGGCCGTAAAACACCGGCACGCGTACCGCAGTGGGGTTCACCTGGATGCTGTCGTCGCCGAGGATCTTGCGGGTTTCCCAGACCAGCTTCATCTCTTCCTTGGTGTAGCCGTTGTCCTGGAAGTCGTCGATGTGCGGGATCAGGTTGAAAGCGATCTGCACCTGGAACTTCTTCGGCTCGATGTCCTGGAAGCTCAGCAGCTCGCTGGTCTGCTTGCCCAGCTCTTCCATCCCGGAGCGCCCGCCACCGGAGACCGACTGGTAGGTCGCCACGTTGATGCGCTCGATGCCGTACTGGCGATGGATCGGGCCCAATGCCACCAGCATCTGCATCGTCGAGCAATTGGGGTTAGCCACAATACCGCGCGGGCGCTGCTTGAGCGCTTCCGGGTTGACCTCGGAGACCACCAGCGGCACGTCGTCGTCGTAGCGGAACGTCGACGAGTTATCGATCACCACTGCACCGGCCGCGGCAAACTTGGGGCCGTATTCCTTAGACACGCTGCCGCCTGCGGAGAACAGCGCGATATCCACGCCGGTCGGGTCGAAGTCGGCCAGATCCTGCACATCGACCTTGCCGCCATTGAACTCGACCTGCCCGCCGGCCGAGCGCGACGAGGCCAGCGCGTACAGGGTGGCGACCGGGAAGTTGCGCTCGGCCAGGATGCTCAGCATGGTCTCGCCGACAGCGCCGGTGGCGCCCACGACCGCGACGTTGAAACGACGATTTTCGTTGCTCATGAGGTTTGTCTTTATCGAAAGGGGGAAAGAGGAAGCACTGCGCGCTGGGCTCGGGGAACCTCCAACGCTGGCCGCGGAGGTTCCCTATCGTTTGGTCGCGATGGTGCCGGTGACGCCGGTTTTTTTCGCATCCGCGGCGGTGCCGCCATGTCTAGCAGCGGCAACCGCATCGGTATTAAGCGCGCTCGGCGGATGGCCGGCATGCGGGCCTTCGCCCAGCGCAGCGATCAGGTTGTCCACCGCCAGTTGCACCATCGCGCGGCGCGTGGCAAGGCTGGCGCTGCCGATATGCGGGGTGAGCACCACGTTACGCAGCGCCAGCAGCTCCGGTCGCACGCGCGGCTCGCCTTGGTAGACATCCAGGCCGGCACCGGCCAGACGCCCGTTGGCCAGCGCATCGGCCAGCGCCAGCTCATCGACGATCCCGCCGCGCGCGATGTTCACCAGCGTGGCGGTGGCGCGCATCTTGCCCAGCGCCGCCGCATCGATGATGTGGTGCGAGTCCCTGGTGTACGGCACCACCAGTACCAGATGATCGGACTGCGCCAGCAAGGTATCGAACTCAACGTACTGTGCGCCCAGCGCCTGTTCGGTAGCGGCCGGCAACGGGCTGCGGTTGTGATACAGCACGCGCATGCCGAAGCCGTGCGCGCCGCGCCGTGCGATGCCCTGCCCGATCCGGCCCATGCCAAGAATGCCGAGCGTGCTGCCATGGATATCGGCACCCAGCATGGCCTTGAACGACCACTGGCCCCACTGCCCGTCGCGCAGCCAGCGCTCGGATTCGGTGATGCGGCGCGCGGTGGCCATCAACAGCGCAAAGCCGAGATCGGCGGTGGTTTCGGTGAGCACGTCCGGCGTGTTGCTGGCCAGGATGCCGGCCGCACTCAAGGCGTCGATGTCGAGATTGTTGTAGCCCACGCCGACGTTGGCGATGGCGCGCAGCTGCGGCGCCGCAGCGATTTCCGCCGCACCGACCCGCTCGTTGAGCGTGATCAGCGCGCCGTCCAGCGATGCCAGCCGCGCGGCCAGCTCGACCGGCGACCAGACGGTGACGTGCTCGGTGGTGGTCAGCTCGAAATGCTCGCCCAGTTGCGCGACCACGTCGTCGAACAGCGGCTGGCTGACCCACACCTTGGCGCGAGCCGTGTCAGACATCGACCTGACCGGGAATGCGCGGCGAGATCTCACCCACATCGCCGCACTGCGCACGGTGGCGCAATGCCTGGTCCATCAGCACAAGCGCCATCATCGCCTCGGCGATCGGGGTGGCGCGGATGCCCACGCACGGGTCGTGCCGGCCGGTGGTGATGACGTCGACCACACTGCCGTCGGCATCCACCGTCGCGCCGGGCAGGCGCAGACTGGAGGTGGGCTTGAGCACCATCGAGGCGGTGACCGCCTGGCCGGTGGAGATACCGCCGAGAATGCCGCCGGCATGGTTGCTGCGAAAGCCTTCCGGAGTGATCAGGTCGCGGTGTTCGGTACCCTTTTGCGCCGCGCTGGCGAAGCCGTCGCCGATCTCCACGCCCTTGACCGCATTGATGCTCATCAACGCAGCAGCCAGTTCGGCATCGAGCTTGCCGTAGATCGGCTCGCCCCAGCCCGCCGGCACGCCGCCGGCCAGCACGTCCACGCGCGCGCCGACCGAATCGCCGGACTTGCGCAACGCATCCATATAGGTTTCCAGCTCCGGCACCTGCGCGGCATGCGGCCAGAAAAACGGGTTGTCTTCCACCGCATCCCAGTCGAAACCAGCGGGACGGATCTCGCCCAGCTGCGACAGAAAACCGCGCACCAGTACGCCGTAACGCTGCTTGAGCCACTTCTTGGCGATGACGCCAGCGGCCACACGCATGGTGGTTTCGCGCGCCGACGAACGACCGCCGCCGCGCGGATCGCGAATGCCGTACTTCTGCCAATAGGTGTAGTCCGCATGGCCGGGACGGAACTGCTGGGCGATGTTGCTGTAGTCCTTGCTGCGCTGATCAGTGTTGCGGATCAGCAGGCCGATCGGCGTGCCGGTGGTACGGCCTTCGTACACGCCGGACAGAATCTCGATCTCGTCGGCCTCGCGACGCGCCGAGGTGTGCCGGCTCTTGCCGCTGGCACGGCGCTGCAGATCATGGCTGAACTCTTCCGGCGCGATCTCCAGGCCGGGAGGGCAGCCATCGACGACGCAGCCGATCGCAGGCCCGTGCGATTCGCCGAAGGTGGTGACGGTGAACAGCTTGCCGAACGCATTGGCACTCATGCGCGCAGGCTCATCGCTGCGCGGCCAGCTCGGCGATGCGTGCGCCGTGTGCGATCAATTCGCGGCATTCCACCGCGAAAATGCCCATCTGCCCGACCTTGAACTCGACCCAAGCCAGGTCCACTTCCGGCAGCAACTTGATCAGGTGCTGCTCGGATTCGCCCACTTCGCAGATCAGCAGACCGTCTTCGCTCAGGTGCTGCGGCGCATCGCGCAGGATCTTCAGCACCAGGTCCAGGCCGTCGTCGCCGGCACGCAGCCCCAGCTCCGGCTCGTAGGAATACTCCTGCGGCAGCGCGTCGGTTTCGTCGTTGGTGACGTACGGCGGGTTGGTGACGATCAGGTCGTACTGGCGGCCGCCCAGCCCGGTAAACAGGTCGGACTTGAGCAAGGTGACGTTGTCTGCATGCAGGCGCGCCTTGTTTTCGGCCGCCAGCGCCAGTGCATCGTCGCTGATATCCACGCCATCCACATCCCACTGCGGGTTGTCGTGGCCCATCGCAATGGCAATGCAGCCCGAGCCGGTGCACAGGTCGAGGGCGCGAGTCACTTCGCGGCCGCCCAGCCAGGGCTCGAAGCCAGCTTCGATCAATTCGGCGATCGGCGAACGCGGCACCAGGGCGCGCGCATCGCTCTTGAAACTCAGGCCGGCAAACCAGGCCTCGCCGGTGAGGTACGCCGCCGGAACGCGCTCGGTGATGCGGCGCTCGAACAAGCCAAGCACCTGCTCTTTTTCCCAACGCAGCAAGCGCGCCTGGCCATAGGCCGGGCCGAGGTCGTGCGGCAGATGCAGGGTGTGCAGGACCATTTGGGTGGCTTCGTCCAGCGCATTGTCGTAGCTGTGGCCGAATGTCAGGCCGGCTGCGTTGAAACGGCTGGTGCCGTAGCGGATCAGGTCGATGATGGTGTGCAGTTCGTCGGCCGCGGCGGCAGTCATGGCAACAACTAAAGAGAAATCGGCCCCAGATTATAGAGGTCGGATCGGTATCATGAGCGTCCGTTGCACTGGAAACCGCCATGTTCAATCGCAATACCGGCATCGTGCTACTGGTGGCGCTGGCCGCTGGCCTGGGGCTGTTGCTGGGCCAGAAGTTTCTTGGCGACGCGCCCAGTTCGCCGTGGCCGCCCACCAAGACCATCACCTTTTATCCGCAGCCGCGCCCGTTGCCGCAATTCAGCCTGCGCCAGTCCGACGGCACCCAGCTGGTACCCGGCGAGCTCAACGGGCATTGGACGCTGGTGTTTCTGGGCTTCACCTTCTGCCCGGATGTCTGCCCGACCACCTTGACCGATCTAGCAGTGGCGCAGCAGCAATGGGAAAGCATTCCCGATGGCTTGCGCCCGCGCGTGCTGTTCGTCTCGGTAGACCCGCAGCGCGATCCGCCGGCGCGGCTGGGTGAGTACGCGCACGCCTTCCACAAGGACACCCTGGCCGCTACGGCCGATGTGCCGGCGCTGGAGCGCTTTGCCACCGCGCTGGGGTTCGTGTTCAAGAAGGTCCCGGGCAAGGGGTATGCGCAGAATCCTAACGACTACAGCATGGATCATTCGGCCGGCATCGCCGTGCTGGATCCGCAGGGCCGGCTGGCCGGGCTGATCCGTCCCCCGCTCGACCCGAAGGCGATTGCCGCCGACCTCCAACAGCTGACCAAGGTAACTGCTCCGTGAGTCTTGTCACGTCCCTGACCTACGTGCTGCCGCACCGGTTGCTGTCCTCGCTGGCGCGCGCGCTGGCCTATTCCAATAGACCCGCCACCAAACAGTGGTTGATCGACACGGTGACACGCAAGTTCGGCGTGGACCTGAGCGAAGCGCAGGAGCCCGACCCACGCGCCTATCCCACCTTCAATGCGTTTTTTACCCGCGCCTTGAAGCACGGCGCACGCGTGCCGGATGCCGACCCGGCCGCGTTGCTGATGCCCGCCGACGGCCGCATCAGCCAGCTCGGCCCGATCGAGAACGGCCGCATTTTCCAGGCCAAGGGGCAGTCGTTCACCGCCGCAGAATTGCTCGGCGACGCAGGGGCCGCAGCGCCGTTCAACAACGGCCTGTTCGCCACCGTGTACCTGTCGCCCAAGGACTACCACCGCGTGCATATGCCGTGGACCGGCACCTTGCGCACAACCGTGCACGTGCCCGGCCGGCTGTTTAGTGTGGGTCCGGACGCAGTACGCAACGTGCCGCGCCTGTTTGCGCGCAACGAGCGGCTGGTGTGCCACTTCGACACCGACTTCGGCCCGATGGCCTCGGTGATGGTGGGGGCGCTGCTGGTCTCCGGCGTGGAAACGGTCTGGAGCGGCGTGGAGATCCCGCGCTATGGCGACCGCATCACGCGCAAGGACTACCGCGGCAAAGGGATCGTGCTGGAGAAGTTTGCGGAGATGGCCCGGTTTAACTACGGCTCGACCGTGATCGTGTTGCTGCCGCCGGGTGTGGCGACGCTTGATGGCGGACTTGGCGCCGAAACATCGGTTCGGCTTGGCCAGGCACTCGCACGTCGTCAGCTTGGCTGACGCGCAGCGGCGCGAGCGGCATTCAGGCGCATCGCCTGAGGGAGGCGCGGCGCACTTTAACTAAGAGCGGCGAACAAAACGACTGCGCAGCTGTCAGGTGGGCGCAGACGGCGCGCTTACAACCGCAGTGGACGCGGGGTACATGCCGATTCCGAGCACCGGCCGCGCCCGCCTGGCGGTGAGCGCAGTCGTTTTGTGAGCCGCTCCAAGGCTCCACCGCGCTTGTGCTGCTGCCGCAGCGTGTCGCCACGCTCGATGGCGGATTCAGTGCCGAAACGTCCGTCCGCCTCGGCCGGGCACGCGCACGTCGCCAGCGAATTGCAACGATGCCGTCGTAAGAGCGGACCTGGCCGCAAAGACACATTCCCGACCAAGCGCCGTACATCCGCGCGCGCCGTCGTCCCAGCCTTCGATTGAGAACACACTGCCCAGGCGGGGCGAACGGGACGGCTTCGTCGCGGCCGGGTCCGCTCCAGCGGCAGCTAGCCCAGGCCGAGACGCACCGCCGTTGCAGGACGCGACTACCAACACCGCACCGCCTGCGCAGGGCTCAGCGATCGCAACCGGCCAGCTTGATGCTCTGCCCCGGTTTGAGCGCGTACGACGGCGCCTTCACGCCGTTGGCCTTGGCCAGTTCCTTGATCTCGCACTGGTACTTCTGCGCGACGCGCCCGAGCGTGTCGCCCTTGGCGATGGTGTAGCTGCGCACCTGCTTGGCCTTGGGCTTGGCCACCTCCGGTTTGCCGGTGGCCACGGTGGTCGGCACACCGGGCATCTGGCTGACATCGCCCACCGCCACGCTGGGCACGTACTCGGGCGCACTACTACTGCGGACGATCGCGCTATTGAGATCGGCAGTGATCAGCGTGCGCGCCAGATCCGCGCGCGGGCCGTTGACGCAGTAGCGCGTGTACAGGCTGGCGATGCGGTTGGTGGCGTTGATGACGGTGCCGGCAGGAATCCAGCCATCGGATTCATAGCGCGGGTTGAGATTGCGCAGCGCACGCATGTAGCCGTCACGTGTACCCATGCTGCCCAGGCAGATGGTGAGTTCGTAGATGGTGGTCGACTTGGCCAGCTTGAGCGTGGCCGGCTGCGCATCGAGCTTGGGGAAGTCCACGCCGTACTGGCGCGGGTGCAGGAAAATCCACGCCGCCGCGATCACCATCGGCACATAGTCCTTGGTTTCGGGCGGGAACTGGTTGTAAACATCCTGATCCCAGAAGCCGCGCC